>JBEVGU010000176.1:0-3644 GCA_040511595.1 Actinomycetota bacterium
CCGACGGTCGTCGACGCCTCGCTCGCTCCCGAGGGGAAGCACGTCATGTCGATCCTGTTCCAGGCGGCACCGAGGTCGTTGCGCGAGGGCGACTGGACGACCGAGCGCGACCGGGTCGCCGACATCGCGGTGAAGTCGATGGAGCGGTTCGCGCCCGGCCTCGGCGAGCTCGTCGAGGCGCGCGAGGTGATCACGCCCGAAGACATGGAGCGCAACTACGGACTCACCGGCGGCCACGTCTACCACGCCGAACCCGGCCTCGATCAGTTCTTCGCCTGGCGCCCGCTGAACGGTGAGGCACGCTACCGCCTGCAGATCGACGGGTTGTACCTGGCGGGCTCGGGAGCCCACCCCGGTGGCGGCATCACCGGCGGACCGGGCGCGAACGCCGCCCGCCAGATCCTCGCCGACACGAGGTAGCTCGATCAGACGGTCGGGTCGCCCGCTCAGACCTCGCTGATCTCGAACAGGTGACCATCGGGATCGCGGAAGAAGCACCGCGTCTCGTGACCCCAGTCGTGGGGAGGTGTGAGGAATGCGGCCCCACGCGTGCGGAGCGTGTCGTACGCCTCCTGGCAGTCCGGCACTCGGATCGTGACCGAGTGGCTGACCGATCGTGGGTCGGGCGGTTCGAACGTGACATCGGGCTTGTCTTCCGTGGGGCCACCGCCGGAGACCACGAGCAGCCACGCGGCACCGAACTGGAACACCGCGGATGTCCCTCCGTACTCAGCGAACAGCTCGGCGCCGAGCACGTCGCGGTACCAGTCCCGTGCCCGCTCGTAGTCCGAGACGACGAGGATGTGCGTGAGCTCCATGTCGGCCGTGGGGAACCCGCCGCGCGGCTCGCCTCCCCTGGTCGTGTGCTCTTCCATGCTCCCCCCTGCGAGCGTAGCCTCGCGCGGATGGATACGTCGGTGCCGGGGGTCGTGTCGCTCGTCGATTGGCGGCGGGCGGTGTCGGAGCTCTACGGCGCGATCCGGGCCGAGCGCGATCCTGCACGCGCCCGGGAGATGTGGCGTGAGCGCCGCCACGACCTGTTCACGAGGCACTCCCATCGCCCATCCCGGAAGCCGATCGCGACTCCTACCCGGGACCGCACGTGTACACGTACGAGCCCGCGGCCAGAGTCCTCGCCGCGCTCGAGGCGCTGGAGGGCGATGTCGTCGACATGGGGACGAGCGACGGGCGATCGACTCGAATGATCCGCTTCGGGCGAGCGCACTTCGAGCTGTTCGGTCAGGTGGCCTCGCTCGATGTCTTCTGGCTCGATCAGTATGGTGGTGGCCTCTACCTGGCGTTCCGCGATGCGACGTGCGGCGATGCCACCTACGGTGGCGGCCGATATCTGCTCGACACGGTCAAAGGCGCCGACCTGGGCGCCGACGGGGATCGCCTCGTGCTCGACTTCAACTTCGCGTACCAGCCCTCGTGCTCATACGACCCCCGCTGGTCATGCCCGCTGCCGCCGCCGGAAAACGTCCTTCCGTTCGCCGTTCCCGTGGGGGAGCGCCTGGGCTAGGATTCGCCTTCGCTCGCCGTCGGAAAGGGGAACCGGTGCCGGCGATGATCTCGCTCGAAGATATTGAGAAGCGTTACCCGGGAACTGCCACGCCCGCCGTGGGCGACCTGACGCTCGAGATCGAGGAGGGCGAGACCGTCGCGCTCGTCGGGCCCTCGGGATGCGGCAAAACCACGACGCTGAAGATGATCAACCGGCTGATCGAGCCGACGGGCGGCCGCATCGTGCTCGACGGCACGAACGTGCTCGACCAGGACCCGGTCCGGCTGCGTCGCGGCATCGGCTACGTGATCCAACATACCGGCCTGCTGCCGCACCGTACGATCCGTCAGAACATCTCGACCGTGCCGAACCTGGTCGGATGGGACGACGCGCGCATCGACGCGCGCCTCGACGAGCTGATCGAGATCTTCGACCTCGATCGAGAGCTGCTCGACCGCTACCCGGCTGAGCTCTCCGGCGGGCAGCGGCAACGGGTCGGCGTCGCCAGAGCGCTGGCCGCCGACCCGCCCGTGATGCTCATGGACGAGCCGTTCGCGGCGGTCGATCCGATCGTGCGCGGACGCCTGCAGGATCAGTTCCTCGAGATCCAGGCGCGGCTGGGCAAGACGATCGTCTTCGTGACCCACGACGTCGATGAGGCGATCAAGCTGAGCGATCGCATGGCGATCCTCAACGTCGGCGGCGTGCTCGAGCAGTTCGCGCCGCCCGAGACCGTGCTGCGCGAACCCGCGAACGATTTCGTGCGAGAGTTCGTGGGGGCCGAACGGGGACTGAAGCGACTCGCGCTGATCAAGGTGGATGACATCCAGGTTGAGGACGGCCCGGTGGCCGCACCCACCGCGAGCGCTGAGGAGGCCCGTCGGGCGATCGACGCGGGCGGCTTCGCGTGGGTGAGCATCGTCGACGGCGGGGAGCTGCTCGGCTGGGTCGACCGGCAAGCGCTGGAGGGCTGCGCCACTGCGGGCGACGCGACGCCGAAGAAGTTCAGCGCGTACGTCACCGCCCATGACTCGCTCCGCCAGGCGCTCGACTCGATCGTGACGTCGCGCACCGCGGTTGCCGTCGTCGTCACCGAGGGGCAGCACTATCGAGGCATCCTCACGCTCGAGCGCATCTCGAAGGAGATCGTCGCGTGACCCTGCTCGGCTCCTTCGCTGGCCTGCTCGCCCAGGAGAACACCGAACCCCTGATCCGGTGGATCTGGATCTCGGACCACGTCGACGAGATCGTGAGCCGTGGCGCCCAGCACGTGTATCTGACGTTCGTCACGGTCGCCATCGGGTTCCTGATCGCGTTTCCTGCGGCCGTCTTCGCCTCGCGCCACCGCTGGGCGGTCTCGCCCATCACGTCGGTCTCGGGTGTGCTCTACACGATCCCGGCGTTCGCGTTCATCTTCCTGCTGCTGCCGATCACGGGACTCTCACTCACGACGGTGGTGATCCCGTTGATCGCCTACAGCCTGCTGATCCTCTTCCGCAACACGCTCGCCGGCCTCGACTCGGTCGACCCCGACGTGAAGGAAGCCGCGCTCGGCATGGGGTTGTCACCTCGCCAACTGCTCTGGCGCGTCGAGGTCCCGCTCGCGACGCCCGTGATCATCGCGGGGTTGCGCATCGCGACCGTGAGCTCGATCGCGCTGATCACGATCGCCGCGCTGATCGGTCGCGGCGGCTTCGGCCAGTTCATCCTCGACGGGCTCGACACGTTCTTCTGGACGCCGTTGGTCGTCGGCGTCGTGCTATCGGTGCTGCTTGCGTTCCTCGCCGACATCCTGCTGCTCGGCGCGCAACGGCTTCTGACGCCGTGGGCGACCTCGGGAGGCGTCAGGGCGATGGCGACGTGAACGGGCTGCTCGAAGGCCTGCAATGGCTGGTCGACTCCGCGAACTGGTCCGGCGTGGACGGCATCCCGGCTCGGGTGTGGGAGCACGTGCAGCTCTCGATGATCTCGCTCGTGATCGCCACCCTGATCGCGGTGCCACTTGGCCTATGGATCGGCCACACGAGGAGGGGCCAGTTCTGGACGGTGCAGCTCGCCAACGTCGGGCGGTCGGTACCCTCGCTGGCGGTCTTGTCGATCGTCTTCCTCCTCGTGGTGAAGCTCGCGCCCGCCGACCATC
>JBEVGU010000177.1:0-4820 GCA_040511595.1 Actinomycetota bacterium
GGCGTCTGCCACGACGAGCTGCAGGCCCCGCAGGGAGCCGGGCTCCATCTCGCGATGCGAGGGGAGGTCCCCGAACACGATCGAGCAGCCGGAGCCGTTCGGGGTGAGCTGCACGACGTGCATCTGCTCGGTCTTCGTGTCGTGATCGAGATGAAAGCCGACCTTGTCGCGGTAGAACTCGATCGCCCGGTCGATGTCGCTGACGGGAAGCACGACGACCTCGAGTGTCCAGTCCATGTGGTGTCCCTCCTGGGTGTCGGAGGCCCCGGCCTTCTCGAGCGAGTCTACGCCCGCGCTCGACTGTGCCAGTCTTGAGGCATGGGCGTGACGCAGTACTACACCGCGACCACGATCGACGGGTTCATCGCCGACGAGCGCAACTCCCTCGACTGGCTCTTCCAGGTGCCTGCCGGCGACGACGACGTGGGTCATGAGGACCGGTTCGCTCGCTTCTTCGGCGAGGTCGGAGCGATGGCGATGGGATCCACCACGTATGCGTGGGTCGTGGAGCACGACCGACTGTTCGAGCATCCCGAGAAGTGGCGCGAGTACTACGGCGACACGCCGTGCTGGGTGTTCTCGCACCGGGACCTCACGGCGATCCCCGGAGCCGACCTGCGGCTCGTGCAGGGGGACGTGAAGCCGATGCACCGCGACATGGTCGAGGTCGCCGGCGGGAGGAACGTCTGGCTCGTCGGCGGCGGCGACCTGGTCGGCCAGTTCGCCGACGAGGGACTCCTCGAAGAGATCCGGCTCAGCATCGCCCCGGTCACGCTCGGCGCCGGGGCGCCCTTGCTGCCCCGGCGGCTGCTCGCCTCGGACCTGACCCTGGTCGACGTCGAGGGCCAGGGGCAGTTCATCGCCGCCACGTACCGCGTCGGGTGAGCCCGAGCGATCAGATCACGGAGCCTGCTGCATGAACATCCATCGGTGGCCCTCGAGATCGGCGGCGTTGTAGAGACGTCCGTACGGCTCGGTCTTCGGTTCCCGCAGGATCGTGGCTCCCGCCGCCCGGGCGCGTACGCAGTGGGCATCGACGTCGTCGACCGAGATGTGCACTCCGTTGACGATATACGGCACGTCGGACCATCGCCTCGCGTGCTCGCACACCTGTGCATGGTGCGCGGGGCTCATGTATCCGTCTCCCGGCCACCCCAGGTAGACCACGGCGCCGTCGAGCTCGAGCTCCGCATGCGTGACCCGCCCGTCGTCGTCGGTGTACCGTTCGCCGCCCACCTCTTGGAAGCCGAACGCGTCGGTCAGCCACTCGACGGCGGCGGCCACGTCCTCATAGGACAGCATCGGGATCGCCTCAGGGCTCATCGCTGCCTCCTCGTCGATGCGTCGGTCCCTTCCGATCTCAACGTACCGGGCGTCGGTTTGAGAGCTACAGTGTCTTGCCCTGCAGGACGACTCGCATGGCTCGAGCGCCGCCACGTTCGGAGCGACCGAGTTGGCGGCGAGGAGCCGCGCGCTGGAGCTGGCGGCGACCGGCGGAGCCTCGCAGACGGTGCTTCGCTGGCCGACGCTGTCCCCCGGCGCTCGACGACGCATCGGCTGCACTCAGGGTCTCGATCGTAGAGCGCTCGGGTTCCTGACGGTCGTTCAGGTCTTTTCCCAGACCGAGACGTGTTGGCGGCTTTCGTCCGTGAATGGCTCGCGCGTCCATCCGGCCCAGCGCTCGCGCAGCCGCATGTCGGCGAGCTGGGCCATCAGGTCGAGCTCCGCCGGCCACACGTACCGGAAGGGGAGCGACGTGCGCTCGAGCGCGCCGTCGACGATCTCGAAGTGATGAGAGATGAGGCCCTGGGTCGCGACGTCGTACTCGTCGATCCCCCAGTGCTCGTCGCTGCCTGAGAACACACGGAACCTCTCCCCGGGCGGGAGGCGCCGCAGCTCGGGGATCCCGACCTCGATCACGAAGCACCCGCTCGGCTCGAGGTGCGCGGCGACGTTGCCGAAGCAGGCCACTTGCTCGGCTTGCGTCGTCAGGTTCCCGACCGTGTTGAAGACGAGGTACGCGACCGAGAACATGCCGTCGACTCTGGTCGTCGCGAAGTCGCCGATCGTCACGCCGATCGCGTCGCCGCCCGGCTTGGCCCGCAACCTCGAGGCCATCGCCTTCGACAGCTCGATGCCGTGCACGGGCACGCCCCGCTCAGCGAGCGGGAGCGCGATGCGGCCCGTGCCGATGCCCAGCTCGAGCGCGCGCCCCTCGCCGGCGAGCCCGGCTAGGAAGTCGACGGCGGGGCCGACGACCGCCGGATCGAACATCTCATCCGCGTTCTCGTCGTACCTCGCGGCGACCCGTTCGTCGAAGTGCCCGTCAGTGTCGCTCATGTCCGGAATCTATATGACCGGAGGACACGGGATGACCGGAGGACACGGGATGACCTGAGGACACGGGACGGAGGACACGGGCCCTACGAGCCGGCGGGCGGAGTGACCGGAAGATCGGGTCGATCGAAGAGCAGATGCATGATCTGCTGGAGTGGCCAGCGGCCGCCGACCCGACGCCAGTTCCCGTTCGCGAGCACGACGACCCCCACATCGTCGTCGCGGTCGTAGAACGCCACCGTCGCCACGCCTTGGTCTCCGCCGTTGTGACCGATCAGCGTTCGCCCGCGTGAGCGGGTGCGGTACCAGAGCAATCCCTGCCCGTACGTCGTGTCGGGGATCTGCGAGCGGAGCATCTCTCGGACGGTGACCCGCTCGAGGACGCGGGTGCCGTTCCACACCCCGCCGTTCATCATCATGCCGAGGTGGCGCGCGAGCTGCGGGGCGGTCGTCCTCAGGGCTCCGTCGGGATAGTCGGGGTACCCGTACTGGCCGTAGGCGACGTAGCGGCCCTTGGGCTCGGACCACCGGTAAGGCATCGCGACGTCCATCGCCGGGACGTCGGCCAGATGCCATCCCGCGCGATCCATGCCGAGCGGCTCGAAGACGTTCGACCCGCACCAGGCGTCGAAGCCTGCGCCGCTCGCGGCTTCCACCAGGAAGGCGGCCAAGGACGCTCCGATGTTCGAGTACCGGTTTCTCGAGCCCGGCCGCACCTCGTAGAAGTTGGTCCGGCGGTAGTCCTCGCCTCCGGGCACGAGGTAGCCCTCGAGGAACGTACCGAGCGGGATCGGGGAATCTCCGTCGGCGTATAGGTCGTCCCAGACCGCCCAGCGATCCCGGATGCTCGACGTGTGGGTCAGCAGTTGCCGGACGGTGATGGCCCGCCTCGGGTGCTCGGGCGTTCGTACCGAGAACGGCAGGATGTCGTTCACGTCGTCGTCGAGGCCGAACAGCGAACGTTCGACCGCCTGCATCACGGCCGTCGCGATCACGGTCTTCGAGATCGACGCCAGCATGAACAACGTGCCCTGGCGGACCGGTTCGCGTCGCCACAGGTTCGCGTGCCCGTACCCACGCGCCCACACGACCTCGTCACCTCTGACTACCGCCGCGGAGATGCCCGGGAGCCTGCCCAGGGCCATCAGGTCGGCGACCTCCCGGTCGAGGCCCGGTCGTTGCGAGATGCGAGCGGGGCGTGGGCGTGCCGAGACCGCTCCGAACGGGACGAGAGCCACGGCGCCGCCGACGAGGAGGCCCGTGCCGAGGACGCGTCGGCGGGTCCACTCGAGCGGTGCGAGCGGTCCCTGATCGGCGAACTCGCGATGCAGGCGATCGGGCATCCGACGATGTTCGCACGGAACGGCCGACGGGAACCTCTCGCGATGTCGGAGCCTATCCACGCCATCTCGGCGTCCTACGGGCGGCGGCGATCTATCTCTGTGTGCTCGAGGCGATGCAGAACGTCGCGAAATACGCGCGCGCGCCGAAGGTCGAGATCTAGCTGCAGGACGGCGATGGGCGGCTCGGGTTCGCGGTGGCCGATGACGGCATCGGTTTCGACTTCAACGGCGGCACCGGATCCGGCCTCACGAACATGCGCGATCGGCTCGACGCGCTCGATGGCTCGCTCCAGGTCCGGTCCTCGCCCGGCTCCGGCACCACGATCTCAGGATCGATCCCACTCGGTTCATGAGTCCCGTTACCGCCTGGGGGCTCGTTCCTTGACCTCCCGGATCAGCTCCTTCTCCGTGAGCGGGCCGGGCGAGGCCGCCGCGATATACGCCCTCGACATCGCGTACCTTGTGTCGCGATGGACGTCGATCCCACCGAGGCGGTCGAAGCGCTGCTCGTCCGGACGATGGAGGCGCACGGCACGTACGAGGAGACCGAGCTGAACGGCGTCTACGACCAGCAGTGGCCGCGCTGGTACGCAGCGTTCGCTGTCGAGAACGGGCTCGGCTTGCTGGTCGGCCACGACGTCACCGCCGATCAGGTCGGTGAGTTTCTCGCCAGCAGCAACGCCGAGTTCGAGCAGGCCGACCCCAAGCCCACCGACTCGTGGCAGGCCTACACGGCCCGCCGCATCACTGCGGAGCTGTAGCGAGACCCCTTCTGAACCCATTCAGTCGGGCACCGGATAGGTCACGGCTCTCTCATGTCCCCACCGCTCAGTGGTGGTCGACCAGAGGTGTCGTGGTGCTGGGTGGGCCCATGAATGCGTTGGTGATCTGTCCGGCATGGTTGTCATCGGCCGGCGTCCTTGAGAGGTTGGTCGGCCGAGAGGACCTCTTTGGTGACGAGGCGGCCGCGGCGCTGCGGGCGCTGCTGCGCTCGCTCGGGTTCGAGAAGATGACGGTGGTGTTCGAGCAGCCACCGGCGACGTGAACCGCGCACGGCTGCGCGAGCTGGGCTACGAGCTCGGCGCTCGCGCCGATGCCGGCGTGTCCGACGAGGGTGCGTGGTTCGCGACGGCGCCGGAC
>JBEVGU010000178.1:0-4694 GCA_040511595.1 Actinomycetota bacterium
TTCAGGCCTTCTTCCGCGCGCGCCGTGCCGGCGGCCCGGATCAGTCCTCGGACGGCCCGGATCAGCCCTCCGCCGGCCCGCCGGTGTGACGTGGCGACCGCGCGTGCACGGCCTCGTGGATCTGTTCGGCCACGTGCGGCAGCGCATGCTGCATCAGGTCGAAGTCGCGCGCGTGCATCACGATCGCCGTCACCGGCGTCGATGCGGTCACGCTGGCGGTGCGGCGGTCGTGTTCGACGAGCGCCACCTCGCCGAAGAAATCCCCAGGCCCGAGCTCGGCGAGCGGCTGCCCGTTCTGCGTGACCTCGACGCGACCGTCGAGGAGCACGAAGAACTCGTGCGCGAACGCTCCCTGGTCGACCAGCAGGTACCCCGCGGGCAGGTCCACCACGTCGGCGTGCTGGGCGACCTGCGCCCGGTCCTTCTTCGAGAGTTCCGCGAACAGCGGCACGGCCTCGAGATCCTTCGCGTCCACGGCTGTGGTCCTCCTCTTCGCTCCTCGTGGCGATGATGCCACGGAACCGCGTAGCGCGCGTTGCTAGACTCTGCGACGGAGGCGTGCCGGAGTGGACGAACGGGACCGCCTCGAAAGCGGTTAGGGGTCTAAACCGCCCCTCGCGTGTTCGAATCACGCCGCCTCCGCGGGACCCGGGCGGGCTCTCCTCGAGGGCCCGCCCGACGCGTTCTCGAGGATTGAACATTTCGGTGTTCGTGCGCCGGACGCTGCTGTCGGCATGCTGAAAGCATCGTCCGGCCTCCTCGCGGGCCAGGAGTCAGCCGCGGAGGCCCACGATCGAGAAGAGACCGTCGGCCGCATCTGCGAGCTGCCACGTGAAGCCCTTGAGCACGGTGACGTCTTCGAGCCCGGCATCTTCGAAGAGCGCTCGCGCCTCGCCCTGGGTGTACGAACGTACACTCGGCGAACGGATGTGGCGCTCCACCTCGGTTACGCGGCCTCCGACGATCACCTCGTAGAGGTCGTCCGTGTGCTCGAGGCTGGAGGCCGGATCGAAACGAGACCTGGACGTCCGCCGCAAGATCGCGCTATCCCCCTGCCTTGTCACCTCGTCGACGGCCTCGGTCTCGAGGGGATCGTCTCCGCGCCTGAGCGTCATGAACGGCATGACGAGCGCCCCGCCGTGCTGAAGGTGGTCGACGAATCGCCGCATGGCCAGTGCGGGCGCCGCTCGGTCCACGAGGAGCTGGAACGAGCTCGACGGAACGAGGATGCAACGAAACTGCCGATCGACCTCGAGCTCTTCCATCTTCTGCAGGTGGACTCGGATTGGGATGCCGGCCCGGGCGCCGTTGTCGCGGCAGAGCGCGACCATCTCAGGGGAGACGTCAACCCCTTCGACGTCGATTCCTTGCGCCTGGAAGTCGATGAGCAAACGACCTGTCGCGCAGCCCACATCGAGGGCGGGCTCGCCGAAACGGTGGATCGCTTCGAGATAGAACGATCGGTCATCCCAGGCCGACGTGTCGCCGCGGAAGGCGTCCCATGATGTAGCGAGGATCCCGTAGTACTCGTAGTCGGGCTTGCTCACCTCACATCTCCCCGAGGTCGACCCCAAGGTACGCCGCGAACATCCGGGCGGGCCCCCTATATGGGCCGGGACCCGTGGGTAGAGAGTCAGCTGTGTCCTGGTGTGTCAGCCTGGAAGGCATAACTGCACGTTAGGGGCACTGCCCTATACACTCCGCCTCCGCGAAGCTCGCCCCTCATGCCGGGTCTTTCACAACGAGACAGACGCACATGAGGGCGGGGACTGAGCCCGGGAGTTAAGGCCAACCGGCGCCGGGCACTGAGGCGTCGGCTATCAACACCTGGCCCGATCGTTTCGCGAGCATCTCATCGAACTTGTCCGGGCCCAAGAAGTCATTCGCCATCATGAACAGGGTGCGCCGGTCCGGACCTCCAAGCATCGTGGCGAAGCAGGCACGATCGAGCTGGATCCGGTCGAGGATCTGCCCGCCTTCGGCGACACGCACACATCCGTTGTCGCGCGTCGACGTCCAGATCGCGCCCTCCGCGTCCAAGGAGATGCCGTCCGGACCGAGGCCGTCAGCCCAGGTGCGGCGGCCCGAGAGGCTGCCGTCGTGGGCGATGTCGAAGGCGACGAGTGCGCCTGTGAACGACTCGGAGACGATCAGTGTCTGGTTGTCGGGCGTGATGACCATGCCGTTCGGGAAGGCGATCTCATCGGCGACCTTGCGCGCGTGGCCATCCGGCGTGACCAGGGCGATGACTCCCGTGGGCGCCTTCGACGGGTCGTTCACCCGCTCACTCATCTCACTGAAGTCGAAGCCGATGCTGTTGACGTAGATGTTGCCGCGGCCGTCGATCGTCATCTCGCTCCAGATGGCGTTCGTGATGTGTGTGAGGTCAGCGTGGACCACGGTCGTCCCGTCCGGTTCGTATCGAGTGAGCTCGTCCCCCGTCACCAACATGCGTCCATCGGGGAGCCAGCCGATCGAGTGGCCCAATCCCGAAGGGCCCCTGGCCATGACCTCGGCGTTGCCTTCGAGATCTACGGCGACGATCTCCGGCGTCCCCCAGTGCGGGAACCACAGGCGTCCATCGTGCCAGCGGGGCGACTCGACCATGGCGAGACCGTCCAAGAGCACGCGCGGTTTCGTTTCTTGCGATCTCGTCAAGTCGCTTTTCCTTCCCTTCCATTTCCGTTTACCACGGCCACGACCGGCCAAACGTGGTCACGCATCGCCCTCGATCTTCTGTTCGGGACCAACCTCGACCATGCGCCGACGGGGGTCCGACCCGAGGTGGGTCGGATCGACGAAGGCGCTAGTCTCCTGTCCGATGACGTCGCGGATCGATCACACCACGTACGACTGCCACGACGCGCATGCGCTGGCGACGTTCTGGGCGCAGGTCTTGGGGTTCACCGATGTGCCCGGCGACCCAAATGAGCCGGGCGATCAGGAGTGCATGATCATCGACCCAACCGGCGGCCAGCAGGTCTTGTTCATCGAGGTGCCGGAGGACAAGCGGGTGAAGAACCGCGTCCACTTCGACTTGGTGCCCACTGATCGAACCCGTGACGAGGAGATCGAGCGGGTCCGCGCCTTGGGGGCCACGCCCCTCGATGACCGGCGTCAGCCCGACGGCACGGGGTGGCTCGTGCTCGCCGATCCCGAGGGCAACGAGTTCTGCATCCTGCGCAGCGACGCGGAACGCTAGGACGGGTTGTCGTCGACACCGGCGCTGCCAACGCACGAGCCCGTCGCTTCCATGCCTCGCTCGGGTTCCAGGACGAAGACGTGACGCTCAGCCGACCGATCGTCTGAGCGACAAGCATCGAGAGACGCCCAGGATGAGCGCGGGGTCGACGAGGCTTCGGCATGCGGGCACACTGGGACGGCGATGGTTGGCGGATCCGTGGGCGCATCCGAGGGACTCGCCGCGAACGTGGTGCGAATGTGGACGAGATTCGCCAACATCCTGCCCTCGCTAGCCCGCCACGCCGCGAGTCGCGGCCCGAGCTAGCCGACCACATCCACCTTCTTCAGGTACAGGACGGCGGGACCGGGGGCGGCGAACGGCGGCTTGAAGCTGGTCGGGTGGGAGCCATCCGTCGCCACCTCGCCGTCCTCCGCGGAATGGCGATCTCCGACGTGGAACCACTCGGCCGAGTAGGTCCCGGCGTCCACCATGACCGTGAATCGATCGTCCGCAGGATCGGGCCGGAGGACGAGGTACTCCCTCCCGGGGTTCGCGAGCGCGTATCCGGTCGAACTGAGGTCCCGTCGCGGCTCCATCGAGATCAGATCCATCCGCTCGGCGAACCTGACGGTGTCGCCCATCGCGCGGCGGGCGGGCTCGAAGGACTCGAACGACGTGGAGGCGCCCGCCGTGGCGTCGGACGGGTGCAGGCCGCCGATCAGGCCGAAGTCCATCAGGATGGGGTGGTGGCCCCTGGTGAAGGTCTTCCAGACCCAGAGCGCGTCGCCTCCGCCGGGCGCGAAGTGATCCGTGTCGGCGATCACGACCTTCCACCCGTCGCCGGGGGGAGGATCCGCGAACCACCCGGAGGCCGGTAGCTCAGGATTGCCGGGGAAGTAGTCCGGCTCCTCGAAGCCGGGCGAGATCCACTCGGCCGGACTGTCGTAGAGCGGATCGTTCACCTTGGTCTGGTCGGCGACCGGGAACTGCATCGTCATCCCCACGGGATGTGGTTCGTAGCCCATCTCCGCCTCGTGGCGTTTCACGGTGCCGATCACCCAGTGCTGCCACTCGGTCGAGTCACCCCACTCGGGCACGCTGTCCTGTCCGAGGTAAGCCGCGAACTCCAGGTCGACCCTCCCGCCTCCGGAGGACTCGTTCGCGACTTCCCAGAGCAGGTTGGGCAGATCGCGGAGGGCGTCGATCACCTTCTGCAGGTAGGTCTGCTGGAGCTCCTGGACACGCGCTTCGAGCGGCATGACCTGATAGTCCAGGATCGAGCCGATCCCGACCCCGCTCACGTTGTTCATCGCGTGGAACGGATGACCCTCGATGTGGAGGGGAGCCGAGCTCAGGTGGATACCCCACCCCTCGAACAACATCACCGCGACGTACATCCCTCGATCACCCGCGGCGACGACCCGGTCGCGCAGCCTCTGGAAGTACTCGTCGTCGAACCGATCGAGGTCGAACTTCGGTCTCCCGTCGCTCGCCTCGCCGGGGCCGGTCC
>JBEVGU010000179.1:0-2775 GCA_040511595.1 Actinomycetota bacterium
ACGCGAGGATCGAGACCCCGGCCCGCTCGAGCGCGACGATCGCCCCTCCCAGCGTCGTCTCGTCGGCGATCCCGAGCACGACATGTTCGGGATCACTCCCCTCGCGAAGCTCCGCGAGTCCCGCCACGGCGTCCCGCATCGCGGCGGGATCCTCCCCGGGGCCGACGCGGAGGAGGAAACGCCGCCGGGGGACGGAGGCGAGAAGCTGCGGCACCGTTCCCTGGAATCGGACGGTCCCTGCGTGGAGGAGGGTCACGTGGTTCGCGAACCCTCGGATCTCCTCGACGCGCTGCGTCGTCCAGACGACGGCGACGCCGCTCCGTGCCTGTTCCCGGACGAGGTCGCGGATCCGCTCGGCGCCCTGCGGGTCGAGGTCGTGGGTCGCCTCGTCCACGAACAAGATCCGCGGCTCGGTCAGGAGCGCGCGTGCCACGGACAAGCGCTTCTGCATCCCGTGCGAATAGAGGCCCACCCGACGACTCTCTGCCTCTTCGAGACCCACCATCGCCAGCAGCTCCCGAGAACGGGTCACCGCGTGGCGCTTGGGCAGTCCGTGGAGGCGAGCGAAGAACAGGAGGTTCTCCAGACCGCTGACCCGGAGGTAGAAGCTGCGATCTCCGGACGGGACGAAGCCGAAGGAACGGCGGAACCGACGGGACGTCATCACCTCGAGCGGTTGGCCCAGGACTCCCACGTCGCCGGCGTCGGGTATCAGAAGCCCGACCAGGATCCGCAGCAACGTGGTCTTCCCGGCGCCGTTCGGGCCCAGCAACGCGTGGATCTCGCCCGGCCACACCTCGAGGGTGACGCCCCTGAGCGCCTCGACGTCTCGGAACCGGCGATGCACGTCGACGACGTCGAGCGCGGGGAACTCCTCGTCGGACGCATCTTGTCGGCTCTCGGTCATCAACGGTTCCATCGGCGCCCCAACGATATCGGCGTGAGCGGGAAACCCACTCACCAACGCGCGAGGTACGCGTGGACGGCCGCGAGGTTCTTCGCGCGCTCGTACTCCCCGATCTCGAGATCGCCCGCCTCCAACCGATCCCGCAACAGGTCGTAATCGATGCCGCCCAATCGATGGGGTGGGTCGATCAGGAGCTCGCGGAGACGGGCGTGATCGGCACGCGCCATCACCGCGTCGTTGAAGACCGCCTTGCGGGGTCGATCGAGCATCGCGTCGGGGAGTCGACCTCGGAGGAAGCTCCGCAGCAGGCTCTTGAAGTGCGTGTCGGGGAACTTCTGCTCGGCCGGCAGGGACAGGAAGAACTCGACCAGGTCCAGGTCGGCGAACGGGCGCCGGACCGTCATCCCGGTGACGGCCTCGACGACGTCCTCCGCCTCTGCCGCGTGATCCGGCCCGGAGAAGATCGCCGTCTGATATCCCCGCCACATGTCTCGTGCCCGCGTCGCCCAACGTCCTTCGACGCGCCGCAGGCGCGACTCGTCGACCCATCCCGGGACGGGGATAGCGGCGGGACGGAGCCGAGCCCATGCCCTCCGCATCCGGGGGGTCATGAACGCCGCACCCACCTGGCGCGCGATCCCTCGGTAGGAGGTGCCGTGCAGCCGCCGCTGGCGCCGGAGATGGTCGATCGCAGGACCGAAACGGCGAGCGAGCACCAGATGCGGCACGAGGTAGCTGCGGCGCTCCACCACCCATTCGGCCATCTCGCCGGTGAGCATGTTCCGGTATCCCATCGAGTGAGCGCGCCGGAGATGCTCCGCCGACTCGGCAAGGAAGAAGTACGGGACCGGCTCGTCCAACACGGCCATCCACCGCGAGACCTCGTCCAGGGTCTTGGAGGACTCCTCGTAGGTGCGGAGCTCGATCCCAAGGTGATCCGCGACCAGCTCGATCTCCTCACGCTCGTCCACGGCGGGGAAACGTGGATACACCACCGAGAGCGCGGCGAGCGGCCGGCCGAACCGATCGAGATGGGCGGGCGCGGCGTACGCCGCCACGGCGGAGGAGTCGGTGCCGCCAGACAGCGACAGCACGTCGTCGCCGAGCAGAGAGCGCGCGGAAGCCAAGCCCATCAGCTCGTCGAATCGCTCGGGCAGCTCGGCGGCGGCGTATCGCCCCGTCTCGAGGATGTCCCATGGGTCCCAGTAGCGGTGGCGAGCCGCCGACGCACCTCGCAGCCGCACCGTCATCCCGCGAGGGACACGCTCGCCACCGACGATCGCGGTCGGCGTGTCATCGTCGTACTCGCCGAACACGATCGCTTCGACCACGTCGAGGTCGGGGGTCAGCGGGCGATCGCAGCCCGCCATCACCTGCTTCAGCTCCGTCGCGACGACGATGCCCTTCGCGTCTCGGCGGTAGAACAAACATCGGAAACCCAGCGGATCCCTCGTGGCGCGAACGGTCTCCCCGTCCGTCACCACTGCCGCGAACGGTCCTCGCAGTCGCGCGGGCGCAGAGTCCCCCCATCGGCGGAAGGCTTCGAGGTAGATCCGTGCCGCTGTCGGGGCGGGATCCCGGGCAGCCAATCCAAGCTCGTCGACGAGCGACGCCGCGTTGTCCAGGATCCCGACGAACGCCGCGAGGAGCCCATGGTCGGTGGCGACGCTGGTCTGATCTCGATCGCCCGAGGACGTGATACCGCACCGAGCGTGGCCGATCGAATGGGGCTCCTCAGGCGTGCCTCGATGCGGAGCCGCGGCGAGCATGCGCTCGACGACGCCCGATCCAGACGAAGCAGACGAGGGGATCACGAGTGCGAGCGAGCCCACGGCGATGACCCGATCGACGACCTAGCTCATACGAAA
>JBEVGU010000180.1:0-3569 GCA_040511595.1 Actinomycetota bacterium
TCGAGGTCGACGCCGTCCACGGCGTGGACGTTGCCCACGTGATGCTGGAAGAGGATGCCCTGCGTGATCGGGAAGTACTTCTTGATGCCCTCGATCCTCACGAGCGGCTCGCCGGTGGGGGCCGGCGGCGGCGTGGGGACGGACTCCGCTTCCACGCTCATCGCCGAGCCAGGACCTCCTCCTCGCGGATGCGCTCCTTGTCGGCGAGGCTCAGGTGGCACGCGGCCGCGTGGTGCCCATCCACGGGAAGGAGCTCGGGGACGTCTTGGTCGCACGGTTCGAAGCGGTACGGGCAGCGAGGGTGGAACGCGCAGCCGGGCGGGACCTGGATCAACGAGGGGGGGAGGCCGCGGATCGGGTTCAACCGTTCCTGCTTCTCCTCGTCCAGCCGCGGGATCGAGCTCAGCAGCCCCCACGTGTACGGGTGGAGTGGCTTGTAATAGATGTCGTCGGTGTTGCCGAACTCGGCGGCCTTGCCCGCGTACATCACCATGATGTTGTCGCAGTGCTCGGCCACCACGCCGAGGTCGTGGGTGATGATCACGACCGCGGCGTTGAACTCCGACTTCAACCGGTCGATCAGGTCGAGGATCTGCGCCTGGACGGTCACGTCGAGCGCCGTGGTCGGCTCGTCGGCGATCAGGACGTCGGGGTTCAGCGAGAGCGCCATCGCGATCATCGCGCGTTGACGCATGCCGCCGGAGAACTCGTGCGGGTACTGTTCGGCGCGATCCTTCGGATGCGGGATGTTCACGCGCCCGAGCATCTCGACGGCCTGATCGTGGGCCTCCTTCTTCGAGATGTCCTGGTGCTCGAGGATCGACTCCGCGATCTGGTACCCCACCTTGTAGAACGGGTGCAGCGACGTCATCGGGTCCTGGAAGATCATCGAGATCTTCGCACCGCGGATCGTGCGCATCTCGTCCTTGGGGACCTTCAGGAGGTCCTGACCCTGGAAGAAGACCTCACCCGAGATGGTGGCCTGCTTGGGATTGATCAAGCCCATCACGGTCAGCGAGCTCACGCTCTTGCCCGAGCCCGACTCCCCCACGATGCCGAGGGTCTCTCCGGGTGCCAGGGAGTAGCTCACGCCGTCGACGGCCTTGACCAGCCCGTCGTCGGTCGGGAAATGGACCTTGAGGTCCTTCACCTCCAGCAGCGGTTGCGCCACCTAGGTGTACCTCACCCTCGGGTCAACGAACGCGTACGCCACGTCAACGATCAGGTTCGCGACCGCGATGATGAATGCCCCGAGGATCGTCACGCCCATCACCGTGGGGAAGTCGTTCGTGCCGATCGCCTGTACGGCTTTCTGCCCGATCCCCGGGAGCCCGAAGACGGTCTCGGTGATGAAGGCGCCGCCGAGCAGCAGGCCGACGTCGAGTCCGAGCATCGTCACGACCGGCGTGAGGGCTCCGCGGAGGCCGTGCTTGTAGATCACCCGGCGCTCGGACAGACCCTTGGCTCGCGCGGTACGGAGGTAGTCCTCGTTCATCGTCTCGATCAGGTTGCCGCGCACCATGCGAGCGTAGAAGGCCGCGTTGATGTAGGCGAGGGAGACCCAGGGGAGGATGAACCGGCCCTCGAGGGCAGCGCGGAATGCCCCGCCCCAGCCGGTGTAGCCGATCGGGATCCCCGATTCGGGTAACCACTCGAGCTTGTACCAGAACGTGTACAAGAGCAGCTGCGCGAGCCAGAAGATCGGCATCGACACCCCGATGATCGCGAAGATCATCGCGGCGCGGTCGGCGACGGATCTTCGCCGGATGCCCGAGAGGATGCCGATCGGGATGCCGAGGGCCAGCCACAGCACGGCGGCGCCGATCGCGAGTGTCCCGGTGATGGGGATGCGCCGGGCCAGTTCCTCCCTCACCGGAACGAACCCGTCGTAGGAGTAATACACCTCCTCGTTGAGCCAGAGGCCATCCTCGCTCTTCGGGGGGTGGCCGCTGAACATGAGCACGGGATCTGACACCGGCCACGGGATGAACCCCTTCAGGAAGCGCCAGTACTGGACGTAGAGCGGCTTGTCCAGACCGAAGGCCACCCGGGCGTTCTCGATCTGCTCCGGCGTCGTGGTCCGGCCCACCGCACGGCGCGCCGGATCGCCTGCCGGGAGCTTCACGAAGATGAAGAACGTGAGGAGCGAGACGATGATGATCACGAGGATCATGAACAGGGCTCGTCGGATCAGGTACCGGCCCATCCGTCTCCTCCCTCCCGCTGCGTTCGAACGGTGAGGGGGCCGCTCGCGCGACCCCCTCGACCGTCTGGATCAGGTGTTACGAGGTGTTGCCGGGCACGGCCAACGAATCGAACGCCGCAAGACCAGCGAACTGGTCGAACGAGTAGTTCTGGATGTTGTCCGAGAGGATGTCGACGCTGTTGTCGAACAGGTACGGCACCATCGGCACTACCTCTTCCATCAGATGCTGGTCGAGCTCCGCCCAGCACTGGAACCGTTCGTCACCGGGCTCCAACGCTGCGCAGCCGAACGCCTGATCGTCCACCGAGTCGACTTCGCTCACATCGTAGCCCCACTCGGAGAGTTGATCGGACGTTGCGCCCAACAGTGAGTAGTTGCAGCAGCTCTCCCACAGACCGTGGGAGGTGAACAAGGGCTCGGCGAACGTGATGCCGTCCGCGTAGTCCTTGCCCCAACCCGGGCCGGCGCACAGTGCGTGATGCGAGTTCGCATCGTTGCACTGGTTGTACATCGTGCCGCGCTCGAGCTGCTTGTCGTCGAGCGTGAGCCCGATCGGCTCCAGGAACTGCTTCAGGAGGGCCATCTGGTCCGGGTACGGGTCCTCGCGGTCGGTGATCGTGAGGATGTTCTGGCACTCCGGAGCGTCACAGACCCCGTCGCCGTCCGTGTCGTACTTGGACAGCGCCATCTCTTCCTTGGCCTTCTCTGGGTCACCGGACGCGTTCGGCGTCTGGTATGGGTCGTAGTCGGCCAGGATGTCGTTCTCGAGGCTGTTGACCATGATGTGCGTGCCGATCTCACCGACCGACTCGCCACCCCGCAGCTGCCGGAACCCCTGCTTGTCGAACGCCCAGCTGACCGCCTTGCGGACGTGGACGTCGTCGAACGGAGGAACCGCCAGGTTGAACGACACGTACCGGATCGCGTCCGATGCGTAGACGTTGATCTTGTCCTGGAGATCCGGGTCGGTCTGGTACTCCCGGATCTTCTCGGCCGGGACGACACCGTCGACGACGAAGTCGAGGGTCCCCGCGGCGACCTGGTTGTACAGATCGTCGTTGTCGCCGCCGATCCGAACCTCGATCCGGTCCGGGAAGGCGTCCCGCAGTCCGTCCGATGCAGGATCGTAGGACGGGTTGCGGACCAGGACGATCTGACGGCCTGGGACGTAGCCCGGCGCCTCGGTCTGTTCCTTCGGGTCTACCGAGAAGTCCATCGTCTCGGATCCCTCGAACATGTCCGGACCGGAAGCCACGAGGAAACGGCCGTAGTTGCGGTCGTGTCCCTCGGCAACGCCCAGCCGCTCGCCCTCTTCATCGGGCGGGATCGGCGATGCGGTGCCCATGGCCAGCCGGTAGCTCAT
>JBEVGU010000181.1:0-7041 GCA_040511595.1 Actinomycetota bacterium
CCTAGATGGGCGCCCAGCTGCGCGTCGTGCGTCGACGGATCCGTTCGGTTCAGTCGACGAAGAAGATCACCCGGGCGATGGAGCTCATCGCGTCGTCCCGCATCGTGAAGGCTCAGCAACGCGTCGAGGCGTCTCGGCCCTATGCGGTCCAGCTCACCGAGGCGATGGAGGACCTGGCCCGCAACGCGGTCTCGTTCTCCCACCCCCTGCTCGAGGAACGCGAGGAGCCGCGCACGGCCGGCATCCTGGTCTGCACGTCCGACAGGGGGCTCGCGGGCGCGTACGCCGCGAACGTGATCAAGGAAGCCGAGGGGGTGCTGGCCGACGTGCGACGACGCGGGCTCGAGCCCGTGGTCTACGTGAGCGGCAAGAAGGGCGTCGGGTACTTCCGGTTCCGAGGGGTACCGATCCGGGCGGATTGGCAGGGGCACACCGAAGTGCCCACGTACGAGGTGGCCGAACGCATCGGCGGGCGGTTGATCGCCGATTTCGCCTCGGGTGAGATCGACGAGCTCTACTGTGCGTACACTGACTTCCGGTCGGCGTTCACGCTGCGCGCGACGGCGAGGCGGTTCCTTCCGATCGCGCCGGAGGAGGTCCACGGCTCGGGCGCCGAGACCGTGCATCCCGAGTATCTCTTCGAGCCCGAGCCCGAGCGCATCCTCGATCACCTGCTGCCCCAGTACCTGATCACGAAGGTGTATGCGGCGTTGCTCGAGTCGGCCGCCTCCGAGAACGCGGCCCGCCGGCGGGCGATGAAGGCGGCCACGGACAACGCGGACGAGTTGATGAAGATCCTCACCCGGCAGGCGAACCGCGCCCGCCAGGACGAGATCACGACCGAGATCATGGAGATCGTCGGCGGGGCGGAAGCCCTTGCCGCCGCTGCGGAGGAGTGACGATGGCGGACACGGAAACGCACGCGAGCGGTCGCGTGACCCGGGTGATCGGACCGGTGGTGGACGTCGAGTTCCCACCCTCCGAGCTGCCCGAGATCAACACGGCGCTGACGCTCGACGTGGAGCTCGGCGGCGAGACCTCGACGATCACGTGTGAGGTCGCCCAGCACATCGGTGATTCCACGGTGCGCGCGATCGCCCTGAAGCCCACGGACGGCGTGGTGCGGGGCTCTCGCGTCAACAACACCGGTGGCCCGATCACGGTGCCCGTGGGGGAGGGCGTGCTCGGCCACGTGTACAACGTGTTGGGCGATCCGCTCGACACCGACGCGTCGAACATCGACGCCGACACCAGGTGGCCGATCCATCGGGAGGCGCCGCCGTTCGCCGAGCTCGAACCCAAGAAAGTCATGCTCGAGACCGGCATCAAGGTGATCGATCTGCTCGAGCCCTACGTGCAGGGCGGCAAGATCGGCATGTTCGGAGGCGCCGGTGTCGGCAAGACCGTGATCATCCAGGAGATGATCCGGCGCCAGGCCGAGCAGCACGGCGGTGTGTCGGTGTTCGCGGGGGTGGGGGAGCGCACCCGCGAGGGCAACGACCTCTTCCTCGAGATGACGGAATCGGGCGTGATCGAGAAGACCGCGCTCGTGTTCGGCCAGATGGACGAACCGCCGGGGGTGCGGCTCCGCGTGGCGCTGTCGGCGCTCACGATGGCCGAGTACTTCCGCGACGAGAAGCACCTCGACGTCTTGCTGTTCGTCGACAACATCTTCCGCTTCACGCAGGCGGGCTCGGAGGTCTCGACCCTGCTCGGCCGCATGCCGAGCGCGGTGGGCTACCAGCCGAACCTCGCCGGGGAGATGGGCGACCTGCAGGAGCGCATCACGTCGGCCGGCGGCCGGTCGATCACGTCGCTGCAGGCGATCTACGTGCCCGCCGACGACATCACCGACCCCGCGCCGCACGCGGCGTTCGCGCATCTGGACGCCACCACGGTGCTGTCCCGCGACATCGCGTCGCTCGGCATCTATCCGGCGGTCGACCCACTCGATTCCTCGAGCCGGATCCTCGACCCTCGGTACGTGGGCGACGAGCATTACGCGGTGGCCCGGCGCGTGCAGGAGATCCTGCAGCGATACAAGGACCTGCAGGACATCATCGCGATCCTCGGCATCGACGAGCTCTCCGAGGAGGACAAGGTCATCGTCTCGCGCGCCCGCAAGATCCAGCGGTTCCTGTCGCAGCCGTTCTTCGTGGCGGAGCAGTTCACCGGACTCCCGGGTAAGTACACCCCGATCGACGAGACAATCGCGTCGTTCAAGGGCATCACGGAAGGCGAGTACGACCACCTGCCCGAGCAGGCGTTCTTCCTCGTCGGCGGCATCGAGGAAGCGGTCGAGCAGGCCAAGCAGATGGAGGCCGCGTAAGCCGTGACCCTCGAGGTCCACATCGTCACGCCCGAGCGAGAGGTGTGGGCCGGCGAGGCCGACACCGTGATCGCCCGTGGGATCGACGGCGAGGTCGGCATCCTCGCCGGCCACGCTCCGATGATGGTGCAGCTCGCGATCGGCCCGCTGCGCATCCTGCGCGACGGCGAGCCCGAGCTCGGCGCCGTGGTCGACGGCGGCTTCATGCACGTCACGAGCGCGGACGAGCACGGCACGCGGGTCGACGTGCTGGCGGCGCAGGCCGAGCTCTTCGCCGACATCGACGCCGAGGCGGCCCGGGCTCGGGCCGCCTCCCTCGAGGAGCAGCTCGCGCAGAACCGCGACTCGGACCTCGCCGAGGCCGACGTCGAGCGCATCAGGTCCGAGCTCGAGAAGGCCATCGCCCGGGTGACCCTCGCCGGTTGACGAGCCGGGCGGACATCCGGGCATAGACTGGGCGCCCATGGAACGACTCCGGATCTCCGGCGGCGCCTGCTGCGGCGGCTCCGTGCACCTCGCGGGCGCGAAGAACTCGGCCCTGAAGCTGATGGCCGCGGCGCTCCTGGCCCCCGATCGCACGGTGCTGCGGAACGTCCCGCGCATCCAGGATTGCTTCACGATGGCGGAGGTGATCGAGCGGCTCGGTGCCGGTGTGGCCTGGCAGGGTGGCACGGTCACCATCGATGCGACCTCGCTCACATCGGTCGAGGCCCCGTACGACCTCGTGCGTCGCATGCGCGCTTCCACGGCGGTGCTCGGATCGTTGCTCGCCCGCGCCGGCAAGGCGCGTGTCGCGATGCCCGGCGGGGACGAGATCGGATCGCGCCCGATCGACCTGCACGTGCAAGGCCTGCGTAAGATGGGCGCCGAGATCGGGTCCGAGCACGGCTTCCTGGTGGCCGAGACGTCGGGGCTCCGCGGCGCATCGATCACCCTCGACTATCCGAGCGTGGGGGCGACCGAGAACCTGATGATGGCCGCGGTCCTCGCACGCGGTACGACGGCGATCGACAACGCCGCCCGCGAGCCCGAGATCGCCGACATCGCGGCATTCCTCGTGGCGATGGGCGCCCGCATCGAGGGCGCGGGCACGAGCACGATCGAGATCGAGGGGGTCGATTCCCTCGTCGGCGCTGAGCACGCGACGATCCCCGATCGTATCGAGGCCGGCACCTGGGCTGCGGCCGCGGTCGCGACGCGCGGCGACGTGACGCTCGAGAACGCCCGTCCCGACCACCTCGACCTGTTCCTGCAGAAGCTCGCCGACGCGGGCGCCGACATCGCGATGACCGAGCACGGACTGCGCGTGCGGCAGGCCGAGCGCGCCCGGGCGATCGACTTCGTGACCTTGCCCTTCCCGGGTGTCGCGACCGACTTCCAGCCGATCCTGATGGCCATGCTCGCCACCGCCGAGGGAACGAGCATCGCGACCGAGAACGTGTTCGAGAGCCGGTTCCTCTACGTCGACGAGCTCCGCCGCATGGGCGCCGACATCCGAACCGAAGGGCATCACGCGGTGATCCGCGGTGTCGAGCGCCTCTCGGCGGCTCCGGTTCGCGCGCTCGACATCAGGGCGAGCGCGGCGATGGCGATCGCGGCCCTGACCGCCGACGGGGTCACCGAGATCTCCGAGCTCCATCACCTCGATCGCGGGTACGAGGGATTCGTCGGCAAGCTCGAGGCGCTCGGGGTCAGCGTCCGCCGGGTGGACGAGCCGGTGATCAGCCTCCCGTAGGCCTTCGACGGCGCGCGTTTCGTGTCGTTGCGCCCACGAGGCTGGATGATGGTCACGACATGATGCCCCAGCCCCCTCCCCGGCCAGACCTGCGAGCCGACGGCCTTCCCCTCGGCGGCGGGGTCGTCCCGGGGCCGGTGCCGGCGACCCTCCCCGACGGACGCCCAGTGGTCTCCTGGCGCTTCCTGCCCGCGATCGGCGTCGCGTTGCTGGGGTTCTTGCTCGGTTCGGTCGCGGCGGCGCCCATCTTCGCGCTCTTCGGCGACACGACCGAGGGCGGGGCGAGCGGGATCAGCGAGCTCGCCCAGGGCCTCGTGGTCGATCTCGTGCTGGTCGGCGTGCTGGTCGCCTGGCTGAACTCGCGGCACGGCACGTGGCGGGAGGCGCTCCGATTGGTGCCGCGCGATCACGTGCCACGGGAGGTCGCGATCGGCGCGGGCCTCGGGGTCGCGGTCCGCATCGTGGCGGGCATCGCCGTGGCCATCATCGTGGCCGTGCTGTCGGCGGCGACCGGCGACGAGGTGTCGGTGCCCGAGCAGGTGACCGGGAACCTCCACGGGTTCCAGTTGGTCGTCTTCGCGCTGTTCGCCGTCATCGTCGCTCCCGTGACCGAGGAGTTCCTGTTCCGAGGGCTCATCTACCGGTCGATCCGCGACCGGTACGGGGTGCCGCTCGGGGCGGCCGTGTCGGCGCTGTTGTTCGGGGCGATCCACTTCGTGGCCGGTGATGCCTGGACGGGAACCGTGGCGCTGCAGGTGACGATGGTCGTCACCGGTCTCGGCCTGGCGCTCGTGTACGAACGCCGGAAAACACTGCTCGCGCCCATCGCGGGGCACGCCGCCTTCAACCTGATCGCGGTCGTCGTCGTCGTCTTCGACGCGTTCCGCTGACGAGGGCCGCGCGCTCGGCCGGGCTCGCCGTCGGGACGAGGAACGTCCGTATGCTGGAGCCCCGGCAGGAGGAGGGGCATGTTCGAGTTCCCGACGCAGGAATGGTTCCGGGCGCTGGTCGATGCGATCAACGGCTCGTCGGCCTACCGCGAGGCCGCCGCCGACTGGGAGGGCGACGTCGCGTTCGTGATCGAGGCCGACCCCGAGCGAGGCGTGCCCGACGACGTCTGGGGTTACCTCGATCTCTGGCACGGGGCATGCCGGGAAGGCGGGCTGGTGGCCCCTGCTCGGGGCGGCGACGCCGAGTTCGTCATCAGCGCCACGTATCGGCGATGGAAGGACGTGGTGCGGGGCGAGCTCGACCCGGTGCGGGCGATGATGCAGGGCAAGCTCCGGGTGCGCGGCGACCTCCCGAAGATCCTCCGTTCGGTGCGGGCGGCGAACGAGCTGGTCGTCCTCTGCGGCGACGTGCCGACCCGGTTCCCCGACGAGGGCTGATGCGCGCGGTCTGCTTCGTGGAAGCCGGACGCGTGGAGGTGGGCGACGTGGCCGATCCTCGCCTCGAGGCGCCGACCGACGCCGTCGTGCGGGTGACGCGCGCGGCGATCTGCGGCTCCGACCTGCACTTCCTGCACGGCAAGACCCCGACGACGGCGGGGGCGAGCCTCGGGCACGAGGCCGTCGGGATCGTGGAGGCGGTCGGGGCCGACGTCACACGGGTCCGCCCAGGCGACCGCGTCGTCGTCTCGTTCGCCGTGGCCTGCGGAGCGTGTTGGTTCTGCGTCCGCGGTCAGACCCAGCTGTGTGAGCACGCGGCGGCGTTCGGCGCGGGGCCGTTCGGAGGCGACCTTCCCGGCACCCAAGCCGAGGCGGTCCGCGTGCCCTGGGCCGACGTCAACCTGCTGCCCGTGTCCGATGGCGTGGACGACGAACGAGCGGTCTTCGTCGGCGACGTGCTCACCACCGGCTTCCATGCCGCCGCCGTCGCCGATCCGGGGGGCGACGACGTCGTTGCCGTGATCGGCGCAGGTCCGGTCGGATGGTGTGCAACGGCATCCCTGCTCGCGATCGGCGCCGGCCGGGTCGTGGTCCTCGACCGCGAGCCTGTGAGGCTCGCCCTGGCCGAGGGCCTCGGGGCGACGACGGTCGACGTGGGGGAGCGCAACGCGGAGTCGGCCCTCGGCGAGCTGACCGACGACCGGGGCGCCGACGTGGTGATCGACGCCGTCGGCTCGGTCGAGGCCTATCGATCCGCGAGCACGGTGGTGCGACGCGGAGGTCGCGTGGTCGTCGCGGGGGTGTACTCGGGGGAATCGGTGGAGCTCCAGCTCGGGGTGGCCTGGGCACGGGCGCTCGAGATCCGGTTCACGGGCATCTGTCCCGTGCACGCCCATTGGAGCCGCGTGATGGCCGAGGTGGCGGCGGGGCGGCTCGACCCGACGCCCCTCGTGAGTCATCGGCTCCCCCTCGAGGAAGCCCCAACCGGATACGACCTGTTCGACCGGCGCGCGGCGACCAAGGTGTTGCTGCGACCGTGACCCTCGCCCGCGTCGAGCTGGTGGGGTCGTCGCCGAGCGGTCTCTCGGAGATGCTCGCCGCCCTGTTCGAGCAGCAGCTCCGTCGCGACCCCGGGCGGGCATCCCACATCGTCCGGTCGGTGGTGGTGCTCGAGGCGCCCGACGCCGGCGTCGCGACGACCGTCCGCCTGGCACCCGGCCGGGTGCGGATCGTCGACGGGGCCGCCTCGGACGCGCACCTGCGAGTCCGGGCCGACGCCGGCATCCTGCTGGGTCTCGCGGGCGTCCCCCTGCGTCTCGGTTTCCCTGACCCGTCACGCGCGGCGGGCCGCGCGGCCATCGCCGACGTGGCGACCGGGCGGGTCCGCGTCCGAGGGCTGGCGCGGCATCCGCGCATGCTGGCCGGATTCCTGTCGTTGCTGTGCGTGCAGGAGGCGCCCCCCGCGAGCTCCCCTCTGCCGTCGAGGTCCGGTCGGATGGGGCGACCGTCGTGAGCCAGGGATCGTCCGTCGAAGGGTCTCCTCCTCGGCCCGACGTCGCGGGATGGGTGCAGCGCGGGGGAACCGGCCG
>JBEVGU010000182.1:0-2530 GCA_040511595.1 Actinomycetota bacterium
GGCGACATCCCGATCGTGATGGGCGTCGTGATCGCGACGGCGATCATCGTCGTGATCGTCAACCTCCTCATCGACATCGCGCAAGCCGCGCTCAACCCGAAGGTGAGACTGTCATGACCGCGATCACCCCCACCCCCGACATCCCCACGCCCCAGGCGCACGCCTCGCTGCTGCGCCGGCTCGTGAAGCGGCCGCTCGGCGCCATCTCGTTCGCGTTCATCGTGTTCGTGGGCCTGATCGCGATCTTCGGTCGGCTGATCGCGCCGTACAACCCGAACGCGGCGTCGCTGCAGCTCGTGCTCGCTCCGCCGAGTGCCGAGCACCTCCTGGGCGGCGACAGCGCGGGTCGCGATGTGTACTCGCGCCTGCTGGTGGCGACGCAGGTGAGCGTCGCGGCAGCGCTCCTCGCCCTGGTCGTCGCGCTCGTGATCGGCGTGATCGCGGGCCTGATCGCGGGCTACTACCGCGGGTGGTTCGACAGCGCCTCGGCGTGGCTGACCTCGCTGGTCATGGCCCTTCCCGGCCTGGTCGTCCTGCTCGCCGCGCGAGCGGTCCTCGGCCCGTCGGTCTGGATCTCCATGATCATCTTCGGCGTGATCCTGTCACCGGCGTTCTATCGGCTCACCTACGTGGCGGTGACCGCCGTGCGCAACGAGCTGTACGTCGATGCCGCCCGCGTCTCGGGGCTGAGCGACGGCCGGATCATCTCGCGGCACATCCTCTACGTGGTCCGGGCGCCCATCATCATCCAGGCCGCGATCATCGCGAGCATCGCCATCGCGATCCAGGCCGGACTGGACTTCCTGGGCCTCGGCGACACGTCGCTCCCCACCTGGGGCGGCATGCTGAACGACGGCTTCGCCAACATCTACAAGGCGCCGCTCCTGATGCTCTGGCCGTCGCTGGCCATCGGGCTCACCTCCATCGCACTCGTGCTGCTGGCGAATGCCATGCGCGACGTGCTCGAGCGCACCGTCGTCGTGCGCCGTCGCCGTCGCCGTGCGGTCGCCACTGCCACCGGCTCGGTCGCGGCGGTCACCACGTCGATCGGCGCGGTCACCGGCTCCACCGAGGCATTCGAGGACGAGCTCGCACCGGTCAAGCCGATCGAGCACCGCGACGACGACCGGGCCGCCACGCGAACCGGCGAAGTGGTGCTCAGCGTCGCCGACCTCCACGTCGGATACGAGACCGACAAGGGCTCGACCGAGGTCGTGCACGGCGTCTCGCTCGACATCCGCCGCGGCGAGGTGCACGGGCTGATCGGCGAATCGGGTTCGGGCAAGACCCAGACCGCCTTCGCGGTGCTCGGACTCCTTCCCCGCGGCGGCCGCATCACGGCCGGCAGCGTCGAATACGAGGGCGTGCGCCTCGACCACGCCTCGGAGCGCGACTTCACCGCGATCCGGGGACGGCGCATCGGGTACATCCCGCAGGAGCCCATGTCGAACCTCGACCCGTCGTTCACGATCGGCAGCCAGCTCGTCGAGCCGCTCCGCGTCGCCCTGGGCCTCAGCAAGAAGGATGCCACCGAGAAGGCGCTCGCGCTGCTCGACCGCGTCGGCATCCCCGACCCGAAGCGCACGTTCGCCGCCTACCCGCACGAGATCTCGGGCGGCATGGCCCAGCGCGTGCTCATCGCGGGCGCGGTCTCGACCGACCCCGACCTGATCATCGCCGACGAGCCCACCACGGCGCTCGACGTCACGGTGCAGGCCGAGGTGCTCGACGTGCTCCGCAGCCTCCAGGAGGAGCGCCACATGGCGATGCTCCTCGTGACCCACAACTTCGGCGTCGTCGCCGACCTGTGCGACCGCGTGTCGGTCATGCAGGCGGGCCGCATCGTCGAGACGGGGCCCGTCCGCTCGATCTTCCACCACGCCGAGCACCCGTACACCGAGTCGCTGCTCGCCGCGATCCTCGACGAGGGTCCGGCACGTCCGCCGCTCGACCTCTCCACGACAGGAGCACTCCGATGACCGATCTCCTCCTCGACGTCGCCGATCTCGAAGTCGAGTACCCCGGCAAGGGCTTCCGCGCCAAGCCGTTCCGAGCCCTGAAGGGCGTCTCGATCGACATCAAGCCGGGCGAGACCGTCGGCCTGGTGGGCGAGTCCGGCTCCGGGAAGACCACGCTCGGCCGGGCCGTGCTCGGGCTCGCCCCGGTCACCGGTGGCACCGTGCGCTACCGCGACCGGGACATCTCGCACCTGCACCGCAAGGAGCGGCGCGACCTCTCGAGCGAGATCCAGGTGGTCTTCCAGGACCCCTACTCCTCGCTCAACCCGTCGCTCACGATCGAGCAGATCCTCATCGAACCGCTCACCGCCCGCGGCGTCTCGAGCGCGGAGTCGAAGAAGCGCGTCGGCGACCTCCTCGACTACGTGCGGCTCCCTGGCGACGCCAGGAGCCGGCTCCCGCGCGAGTTCTCGGGCGGCCAGCGGCAGCGCATCGCCATCGCGCGGGCCCTGGCGCTCGACCCGAAGCTCATCGTGTGCGACGAGCCCGTGTCGGCCCTCGACCTCTCGACC
>JBEVGU010000183.1:0-11755 GCA_040511595.1 Actinomycetota bacterium
GAGCCCGCGCCCGAGCCAACGCCGCCCATGAGCCGCGTGGAGGTTCGCGACCTCGGCGAGCCCGAGGCAGTCGTGAGCGATCCGCTGGGTGAAACCTCCCAGGTTCGCCTGGCCCAAACAGTGATCAGCCGCCACGTCCTGCAACCTGGCTGGAGCTGGGAGGAGCATGCCCAGCCTTCGGTCGGAACCGCCTCATGCGAGCTCTACCACCGCGGCGTGGTCCTCAGCGGGCGGATGGGCATACGGACCGATGAGGGGGAGGAGCTCATCATCGGCCCCAACCAGGTGTTTGACCTACCGCCCGGGCACGTGACCTGGGTAGAGGGGGACGACGTGTTGGTGATGGTCGACTGGGCCGGCGGTGCTGGATTCGACCCGCAGCCCGGTAGGGGAGCGCGTGCGATGGCCACCATCCTGTTCACCGACATCGTCGACTCCACTGCTCTGGCGCGCGGCGCCGGCGACGCGTCGTGGGAGCGAACCGTGGCCATGCACGAGGATGTCGTCCGCAGTGTGCTCGCCGGCTTCGGCGGCCGCGAGATCGAGACCGCCGGCGACTCGTTCCTGGTCGTCTTCGGCAGCGCTGAGGGCGCCATCCGCTGTGGACTGGCACTGGTCGGAGCCCTCGGCGCGATTCAGCTGCCGATCCGCGTCGGCATCCACAGCGGCGAGGTGGTCATGAGCGACGACCACATCCGGGGCTTGGCGGTGCATGCCGCGGCCCGCATCGTGGCTCGGGCGGGAGCTGGCGAGGTCCTCGTGTCGGGTATCACTCGTGACCTTACCGAGGGCGCCACGGGGTTGACGTTCGAGTCTCGGGGCCGACACCGCCTCAAGGGCCTGGATCGAGAGCACGAGCTGTTCGCCGCGGGATCGTCTTCCGGGTAGGGCGCCCGCGATGTGGTGGAACTGCGACGGGGTGCTCCCAGGCGACGAGCCATGAAGCGCGGACTGTACTTGGCACCGTTCGACGAGTTGGCGGATCCGCGTCTCCTGGCCGAGCTCGCCAGGGTTGCTGAGTCCCGAGGTTGGGACGGCCTGTTCCTGTGGGATCGGATCGCGTATCCGCCCTCGAACCGCGCCGTTGCCGACCCATGGGTGGCACTCAGCGCCATCGCTTCCACGACGGACAGCCTTCGTATCGGGCCGATGATCACTCCGCTCTCCCGCAGGCGCGTCCAGAAGGTCGCACGGGAGACGGTCACGCTGGACCACCTGAGCAACGGGCGCCTCACACTGGGCGTCGGGCTCGGCAACACCGACGATCTCGGGTCGTACGGAGAGGCCATCGATCCACGCGAGCGCGCGCGCCTGCTGGATGAGGGCTTGGAGCGGCTCAGCGGATTCTGGAACGGCGCGTTCCGCCCCCTCCCGGTACAGCGCCCGCGGATTCCCATCTGGGTCGCGGCGAACTGGCCCAATCGGAGCCCGGTCCGACGCGCGGCCCGATGGGACGGGTTGTTCCCGATCGATCTGCCCGGGCCCGAGCAGCTCGCCGAACTCGCCGAGGCTCTTCGGCAGGAGCGTGCCGGGAGCGAGGATCCCTTCGATCTCATCGTCGAAGTGTCGCCCGGAGCCGACGTTCCGGCCTGGGAAGCCGCTGGCGCGACGTGGGTGCTCACGAGTGTCGAGCCGCAGCCCCCGGAGCTCGAGATACGTGGGGTGATCGAAGCTGGTCCCTGATCGCAGGTCCACGAAGAGTCCTATCGATCGAGAACATGAGCGCGGCAGCAGTGCCATGCATGGACGAACCCGATCTGGTGCCGAGAGGCGGGAGCCATCCGTGACCGACGCTGATGACCAACAACACCAGGCGACCCCGACCGTCTTGACGGTGCCGCGGTGCCGAACGGTGCCGCAGGCAAAGACGAGACCCGCCGCAATCGCCGTGGAACTCGCCACACGACGGAGGTCTGCGGATATCCGTCGGCCATGACCGTCGTGAGGGCTGCGACCGGCGGACACTGGATCAACTCGAGATCAGATCTCGAGATGAGATGAGGGATCTCGGCCGACGCATGATCGCTCACGAGGCCGATGGTCGGCATGTCCGCGACCGCAACGTCACCGGGGACGTTGACGTCCGTTGGGATGAAGTCCTTGGAGCGTTGCCTGCGGGAAGTTGTGAGAACGTTATCATTTTGGGGCCCGGATCCTCCGGACCGAGGGGGCTGCGATGCGATCGCTCCACGCGCACAGGGATGTCGCCCGCCCGCATCCTCACCCTGAATGGTTCAGCGGCAAGGTCTGGTTCCAGGAGCTCGCGGTGTCAAGCGGCCCGCAAGATCTCGAGATCATCGCAGTGTTTTTCGACACAGGAGCGAGAACGATGCCACACACCCACGCGACCGAACAGCTCCTGTACTTCCTCGACGGCGGCGGGGTTGTCGGGGTCGAGGGTGCCCGCAGTCGGTACCGACCCGGGGGCATGGCGGTGATCCCCGCGAACACGTGGCACTGGCATGGCGCGACGCCGGAGGGACCGATGACGCACCTATCGATCCGGCCCGGCGGTCCGTCCCTCTGGGCGCCAGAGGTGCCGATGCTCGACTGGGATTCCTACATGGATGGCGTCATCGAGGACGGATGATCGCACCACACCCCAGCGCGATCACGATCACGATCGATCACAGCGCCATCGCGACGACGGCGCCGGTATCGTGGGCCGTGGGTCTGCTGCGCGACGCCTTCGCCCGGCAACAGGTGGCCACTCGCGTCGTGCTCGACGACGATCCGTCCGGGCCAGCCGTGAACGTGGCTGGGGGTGACCGGTCCCCGGCCGCGCAACGCATCGCGCGGACCGGCACCGCGATCCCGCACGGGGACGAGGCCTTCGTCGTCTCCCCAGACCCCGGCGACGACGACCTCACGCTCATCTGGGGCAGTGGCGTACGCGGTCTCGTCTATGGGGTCCTCGAGCTTGCCGACCGCCTCGACCACGCGACGCAAGGGGCCCCGGCGCGCCCGCGGTCGCCGATCGTGGGCCGTCCGTCGAACGAGGTCCGCAGCGTGGCGCGGCTGTTCTGCAGCGAGGTCGAAGACCTGGGGTGGTTCCGCGACGAGGGTTTCTGGGATCGCTACCTCTCGATGCTCGTGGGGCAGCGCTTCAACCGGTTCAGTCTCACGCTCGGCCTGGGCTACAACTACCATCGCGGAATCACCGACGCGTATCTGTACTTCGCCTACCCGTTCCTGGTGTCCGTACCCGGCTCCGACGTCCGGGTCCCGCAGCTGCCGGACGAGGAGCGCGATCGGAACCTCTCGATGCTCCGCCACATCTCGGACGCGTGCGCGGCTCGCGGGCTCGACTTCCAGCTCGGGCTGTGGACGCACGCGTACGACTGGATCGACAGCCCCGAGGCCCGGCACGCGATCGAGGGGCTGACGCCCGAGCGCCACGCCGCGTACTGCCGCGACGCGCTCACGGTGATGCTCGAGGCGTGCCCGTCCGTCGGAGGCGTGACCTTCCGCATCCACGGCGAGAGCGGGATCCCCGAACGGAGCTGGGACTTCTGGCGGACCGTGTTCTCCGGCGTTGCGGCGTGCGGCCGTCGCGTGGGGATCGATCTGCACGCGAAGGGACTCGACGAGCGCACGCTGCAGGACGCGCTCGACACGGGCCTGCCCGTGACCGTGTCGCCGAAGTTCTGGGCCGAGCACATGGGGCCCCCGTACCATCAGGCGGCGATCCGAGAGCACGAGCGCCCGGTGCGGGAGGACCCGAGCTCCCGGAGCGAGTGGCACCGACACATGGCGGTGAGTGAAGGGAGCCGGCCGTTCACGCGATACGGGTACGCCGACTTCCTCCGCGAGGACCGGAGCTACGCCGTCGTGTTCCGGCTGTGGGCAGGCACGCAGCGAGTGCTGCTATGGGGCGATCCGGCGACGGCCGCCGGCTACGGGCGTGCCGCCGCGCTCGCCGGCAGCCAGGGGCTCGAGTGGTGCGAGCCGCTTACGTTCAAGGGGCGGGAGGGGACGGGGACCCCCGGCTCCTCGCGCACCGGATACGCGGATCCGTCGCTGGAGCCGGCCGACGACTGGGAGAAGTACGCGTACACATACCGGCTACTCGGCCGCCTCACGTACGACCCGGCGACCCCCCCCGAACAGTGGCAGCGTTCCCTCGAGTGCACCTTCGGGGCGATGGCGCCGGCGGCCGAGGCGGCGCTCGCGAGCGCAAGCCGGATCCTGCCGCTCGTGACCGTCGCGCACCACCCGTCCGCCTCGAACAACTACTACTGGCCCGAGCTCTACACCGACATGCCGATCGTGTGGTCCGAGGACGGGACCAGACCACATCCGTACCTCGACACCCCCCAACCGCGACGGTTCGGCACGGCGAGCCCGCTCGACCCTGAGGTGTTCTCCGACGTCGCCGGGTTCGTCGCGGAGCTGCTCGCAGGAGAGCCCGACGGACGGATGTCGCCCCTGCAGGTCGCCGACCGGCTCCAGGCGCTCGCCATGAGCGCCTCCCGGCGGATCGGTCGGATCGAGGAGAACCTTCGCGACCATGAGGCGGGCGCTCGTCGTTGGCTCGTCGACGTCCGGATCCTCGCGGCGCTCGGCCGGTTCTTCGCCGCGAAGCTCCGGGCAGCGGTGTGGTACGAGCTGTACGTCGGGACCGGCGATCCTGAGGCGCTCCGGCTCGCCGTCGAGCAGCTGACCAGGGGCCGGGACGCCTGGCTCGACGCGTCGGAACGAGCCGGCGTCTACGTGCGCGACCTTACCTACGGCCCCGAGCTGCGCTTGCGAGGCCACTGGGCCGATCGCCTGCCTGCGATCGACGCCGACCTCCGAGACATGCGCGATCGTGTGGGCGCAGCGGTGACGCGGCCAGCGCGATCCGACATTGTGCGCCGGGTCACAGCTGCGGCGCGCCCGGTCGACGTTGCGCACCAGCCCACCGACGCCTTCGTGCCGGGGACACCGTTGGGCCTGCGCGTCGAGGTCTGCGGAGAGGGGGCCGACCGGGTGGCCGGCATCCGCGTGCGGTACCGCCCGATGAACCAAGCGCTGGAGGTCCAGAGCCGTGAGATGGACCGGACGGATGGCGGTTTCGAGACCGAGCTGCCGGGGGCGGAGCTCACGGGCGAGTACCCGCTCGCGTACGCGTTCGAGATCCGCGACCGAGACGGCATGGCGTGGCGGCATCCGGGGCTCGGGCGCACGCTCTCGGAACGACCGTACGTCGTGATCCGGCCGAGACGGGAGAGGAGCTCGGATGGACCCTGCTGACGATCTCGTGGTCACGCGACGCCTGTCGGTCGACGCGCGGCCGTCCTGGTCCGACGTGACGTCGGCGGGGACGTTCCGGGTGGAGCCCGACGGGCAGTTCGACCGTCACTTCCACGACTGCGACGAGTACTGGCTCGTGTTCTCTGGGCGCGCGCGTGTGCTCGTCGGCTCGCAGACCTTTGACGTCGGGCCCGGCGACATCGTCTGCACGCCCCCCGCTACGGTGCACGACGTCGTCGGCGTCTCCGAGACCCTGGAAGCGTTCTGGTTCGAGGGCAGGACGCCAGAAGGTGGCCGGATCGGTCACCTCCACGAGACGTCGGAGGACGCGGGCGGCCACGCCGTTCCGCGGCTGATGGAAGACGCGTGACGACGTCGGCACGCAGACCTCGAGTCGTGATCCTCGGGCCGACGTCCGAGGGCAGCCCCGCAGACACCGACCCGAACGCCGCGCAACACGGCGGACCGTCGTACCGCGCGCTCGCGGACGACCTCCTTTCGCCACACGCCCACGTGGTGCATGTGAGCTGGTCGCCCGACGAGCCGCGGGAGGAGCGAACGGCGCGCCTCGACGCATCGCTCGCCGACGCCGCCGCGCTGGTGACGATGCCCTGGCTCCTCGTGTCCAGTCAGGATCCGCCAGTCTTCGACCGCGAGCATCTCTCGAAGGCACCGAGCCTCCGCGTGATTGCGGGGACGCATGATTTCCGGCTGGCCTGGATCGATCTCGAGGCCGCCGCGGAGCGCGGCGTCGCGGTGGTCGACACATCGAGGTCGATGACGCCGACCGTGGCGGAGTTCGGGGTCGGCATCACCTTCGCGCTGCTCCGGCGGATCCCGGAAGCGATCGACGTGGTCCGCCGAGGGGGATGGATGCCTCCCATGGACGGGACCGAGCACGTGTTCCGCGATCTCGCCGACTGCAGCGTCGGCCTCGCCGGCTACGGCAGCATCAACCGCCACTACCGACGGTTCATCCGGCCGTACGGGTGTGCGGTCAGCACGTTCGATCCGCTCATCGACGATGCCGTGCTCTCCGGTGACGACGTCGCGCGCGCGACGTCGCTCGAGGAGCTCGCCGACGGGAGCGACATCTTCGTCGTGGCGATCCCGCCCACCCCGTCGACGCTCCGCATCGTCGATCGTGCGGTCATCGAGCAGCTCGCCACAGGGTCGCTGTTCGTGCTGCTGAGTCGGATGGCCGTCGTCGAACAGGATGCGCTCTGGGAGCGCGCCCGTGCCGGCGAGCTCCGGGTCGGCGTCGACGTCTTCGACCCCGAACCACCTCCCGCGGACGCGTGGTTCCGCACCGCCCAGAACGTCCTCCCCACCCCGCATATCGCCGGGAACGCGCGGTTCGCGCACGAGCGGTGCTTCCGGGAAGCCTGCACGGACGTCGTGCGCGTATTGACGGGAGAGGCGCCCGGGTACGCCGTCGTAGCCAGGGACCGGGGCTTCTACGAGGGGTCGATCGACTGGGTTTACGGGTGAACCTGGGAACGTTACCATCCGCACGTTGCCCCGGAACGACGGGGCGGAGGGGGTGAAGGCGCCCGTGTTCGAAGTGGGTCCCAACGTTGGCTCGGCGGGGATCTCCCGCCGTTTGGTCTGAGGAGAGTGGCGGGATGCACAAGCTTCGATGGATCACCACCATGGTGGCGGCGCTGGCTCTCGTGGCCGCCGCGTGCACGGGCGACGACGGGGGTGGAGGCGGCACCGACGGTCAGGGCTCGGCAGAGCCGGTCACCCTGGACTACTGGGTTTTCGAATCGGGCGGCCTCGCGGGGACGTTCCTCGAACAGGTCACCCAGGAGTTCGAGGCGGAGAACCCGAACGTCACGCTCAACATCACCGCGTACCCCGAGGACAACTACGGGGTGAAGCTCGACACCGCGATCGCGGCCGGCAAGGAGCCGGACCTCGTGCTGGTCTTCGGTCCGGAACAGATGCGCGAAGGGCTGCTGCTGCCCCTGGACGACATGGTCGAGGAGCAAGGCATCGATCTCTCGACGTTCGTGCCCTCGATCGTCGAGCCGGGCGACGAGTTCAGCTGCGCGTACGAGGGCCAGCTCTACTGCTTGGGTTCGTACGCCGGGTCGGTGCAGATGCTCTACAACAAGGAGCTGTTTGACGCGGCCGGTATCGAGTACCCGGCGGCCTTCCCGCCGATGACGCCCGAGGAGTTCGTCGAGACAGCATGCCAGCTGACGGACGAGGCGAACGGCGTGTGGGGCGGGGCGGCGTCCGACCCACTCGCGTACGTGCCGTGGGAGACGTTCTTCAGCGAGGACGGCCGGACGGCCGAGTTCAACTCCCCGGCGGCGGTCGAGCAGTTCGATGTCCTCGCCAGCGGTTACGAGCAGGGGTGCATCCCGACGTCCAACATCCTGGATCCGTGGGAGCAGGGGCGCGACTACTTCTCCCGAGGCGAGCTCGCGATGGTCATCACCGACTTCCAGGACCTGGACAAGGTCGAGAAGGCGGGCATCGACTGGGGATCGACCGCGTCCCCCACGCCGGCCGGAGAGGAGCCGTACTTCTTCGTCTGGACCGACAGCGTCGGTGTGATGGCGAGCACGGATGCCCCCGAGGAGGCGAAGGATTTCATCGCGTTCCTCGCCACGCGAGGTCAGGAGCTCAGGGTCGAGACGTCGGGTGACATCCCGCTCGACCTCCAGGTGGCCGAGCAGGTGGACTGGGCAGGTGGGGTCGCCGGCCGCGAGGACGGGATGGAGGTCCTAAGCCACGCACGAACGGCGGTGTTCGTCCCGAACCGATGGGACGTGATCGGGCCCTACTACGACGCCTGGGGCTACGTCATCGGCGGCGAGAAGTCCTCGCAGGAGGCCTTGGACGAGGCGAACGGCGCGATCCAGGAGAATCTCGACAAGGCCTGGGAGGACTGGGAGCAGTCGGCCTAGGTCGGCTCACGAACGCACCGCCGCCCCGTGCGCGGGCGGCGGTGTGTGTCACCCGGAGGAGCGAGCGTGGCGAAGCGGCGAGGGTTGATGGCGCGTAGGGAGGAACGCGCCGCCTACCTGTTCTTGTCGCCATGGCTGATCGGATTGATGCTCTTCTGGCTGGTCCCGATCGTCGCGTCCCTGCTGCTCAGCTTCAGCGAGTACAACATCATCACGCCGCCGGAATGGGTTGGGCTCGAGAACTACCGCGACATGATCGCCGATCGAACGTTCTGGCTGTCGATCCGGGTGACGCTGAAGTACCTGATCCTCTCGGTGCCGCTGTACATCGTCTGCGGCCTGCTCCTCTCGCTGCTGCTGAACCTGGTCATGCGCGGGATCAACCTGTTTCGGACGATCCTGTTCCTCCCGTCGGTCCTCAGTGGTGTGGCGGTGGCCGTCCTGTGGGTGGCGTTGCTGAACCCCGACGTCGGCGCGGTGAACGAGTTCCTCCGAGCCATCGGGATCGAGGACCCCCCGAGGTGGCTCGACAGCCCCACGTGGGCGGTCCCGTCGGTCGTGCTCGTGGGCCTGTGGGGGATCGGTGGGGGCGCGATCATCTACCTCGCGGGCCTCCAGAACATCCCGGCGCAGCTCTACGAGGCGTCGCTGCTCGACGGAGCGGGGCCCCTGCAGCGCTTCCGCTACGTGACGTTGCCGATGATCACGCCCACCTTGCTCTTCGTGCTGCTCACGAGCCTGATCGAGGCGTTCCAGGTCTTCGACATCGCGTTCGTCCTGAGCCGTGGCGGCCAGGGAGGCCTGGGGGATTCGCTCCAGTTCTACCTGATCAACCTCTGGAACGAGGCGTTCGTCAACGGCCAGTACGGGTATGCCTCGGCGCTCGCATGGGTGCTCGTGCTGGCCGCGGCGGCGGTGATCCTCGTGATCTTCCGGACGTCCGGACGATGGGTCTACTACGAGTACGACCCCGAGCGGGAACGGTGAACGGATGAAGACGACGCTCGAGCCGCCACGGGCGGCCGACACGAAGCCCGAGGAGGTACCGCGGCGCTCGGCGGTGCGGTACCGCGTCCGCCGCTTCAGCCACAAGGCGCTGATGTACGCGATCCTCCTCGGGCTGACCGCCATCATCATGCTGCCGCTCTCCTGGGCGTTCACTGCGGCGCTGAAGCCGGACATCGAGCCGGTGTTCACGCCCACCCCGGAATGGTTCCCGAGCGAGTTCTGGCAGTGGGACAACTTCCGTCGCGTGCTGACCGAAGCGATGCCGTTCCTCCGCTACATGATCAACACGATGATCATCGTGATCGCGAGCATCCTCGGTGTGCTGCTCTCGTGTTCGATCGTCGGCTTCGCCTTCGCGCGGCTGCGGTTCCGCGGCAGCAAGGTGCTCTTCTACGTCCTGATCGTCACGATGCTGATCCCGTGGCAAGCGCTGATGGTCCCGCAGTTCTTGCTCTTCGTGAAGATCGGGTGGTACGGCACCTATCTCCCGCTGATCGTTCCGTCGTTCACGGGTGTGGCGTTCTTCATCTTCCTGATCCGCCAGTACATGCGCACGATCCCGAGGGACCTGGACGACGCCGCTCGGGTCGATGGGCTCAACACGTGGCAGATCTTCTTGCGGATCATCTTGCCGCTGTCGACGCCGGTCCTCACGGTCTGTGCCGTGTTCACGTTCCTCTGGAGGTGGAACGACCTCCTCGGGCCGCTGATCTACCTCGACGACGACTCGAAGTTCACGGTGGCGCTCGGACTCGCGAACCTCGTGACGCTCGCCGACACGCCGTGGAACCTGACGATGGCCGCCAACCTCGTGACGGTCATCCCCACCGTGATCCTCTACTTCTTCGTCCAGAAGAAGCTGATCGGTGGCATCGCCTCCGTGGGATTGAAGGGATGACGATGACGAGATCCGAGCGAACCGAACGGAGACCGCTCGATGGCTGAGATCACCCTCCGCCGCGTCACGAAGGTGTTCGCCGATCGCACCGAGGCGGTCCATTCACTCGACCTCGACGTGCCGGACGGCAAGCTGTTGGTGCTGGTCGGCCCGTCAGGGTGTGGGAAGACGACCATCCTCCGGATGATCGCCGGCCTCGAGGACCTGACCGAGGGCACGATCTCGATCGGTAGCCGTGTCGTGAACGAGGTCCCACCGGGCGACCGCGACATCGCGATGGTCTTCCAGAACTACGCCCTGTACCCGCACATGACCGTGTACCAGAACATGGCCCTGAGTCTGAAGATCCGGAAGCTCTCGAAGGACGAGATGAAGCTGCGGGTGCAGGAGACCGCCGAGATCCTTCACCTGCAGGAGCTCCTGCACAAGCGGCCGCGCGAGCTCTCAGGAGGCCAGCGGCAGCGCGTGGCGATGGGGCGCGCGATCGTCCGCGAGCCGCAGGCCTTCCTGATGGACGAGCCCCTATCGAACCTCGACGCGAAGCTGCGCGTGCAGATGCGGGCCGAGATCCTGCGGATCCAGCAGGACCTCAAGGTCACGACGGTCTACGTGACGCACGATCAGACCGAGGCGATGACGCTCGGCGACCTCGTGGTCGTGCTTCGGAAGGGCGAGCTCCAGCAGGTCGGCTCGCCGGAGGAGCTGTACGAGCGGCCCGCGAACCTCTTCGTCGGCGGCTTCATCGGTTCCCCCGCGATGAACCTGGTCGAGGCGACCGTCACGGCCGAGGACGGCGCGAGGTTCGTCGCGTTCGCCGGCCACCGCCTCCGGGTCCCAGTGGAGGTCCTCGACGCCCGCCGCGAGCTCGCTGGCTTCGACGGCCGGACCGTGATCCTCGGGATCCGGCCCGAGGACATAGAGGATGCCGCGCTGGTCCCACGTGCCGACCCGGGGAGCCGCTTCCCGGCCGTCGTCGCGCTCCGGGAAGGGATGGGGTCCGACGTGTTCCTCCATTTCCAGGTCGAGGCCCCGCCCGTCGTGACCGACGACACGCGCGAGCTCGCGTCCGACGTGGGCGACAAGGCGCTCGAGGAGCTGCGGGAGCAGGCGAGCGAGCGGCGGGCGATGTTCATCGCGAGGGTCGGTCCGGAGACACGCGCGGCCGTCGGCGCGCCGACCGAGATGCACGTCGACACGCGGAAGCTCTACTTCTTCGACCCGGCGACCGGCCGGTCGATCGGCGAGGCCCCCGAGGCCCCGTCGATGCACGCTGCTGGCGCCATGGCGGACTGAGGACGACGTGCATCACGCGAGGCGTCGGCGCACGTCGTACCTGACATCGTTCTCCGAACGTTCGCGCGGCGTCCGACATCGAGGAGGGAGGAGCCGGCATGGCGGTCGACGCGAGGCGTGACGCGGTCTCCGGCGCAATCGCCGAGGGCGACGGGATCCTGCGGCTGCAGCCCGCATGGGTGGCGCGCGACTTCTTGCCGCCCGGCCGCCGGCTCGGCCTCCACGACGATGCGTACGACCTCGGTGAGCGCGGCGCGATCTGCGAGCGATGGCTCGCGTCGACGACCGAGGCCGACAACCGAGTGGGGCCACCCGGCGAGGGGCTCAGCCTGCTCGCGGTCGACGGTCCCGACGAGATCCTCCTTCGCGACGCGGTCGCATCCGACCCCGTCGCGATCAT
>JBEVGU010000184.1:0-20791 GCA_040511595.1 Actinomycetota bacterium
CATACCGCGGCGGCGTGCCCCCGAGGGCCTCGATCACCGCGGCGTTGCGCGGCGCGCTCGCGAGCAGGTCGTCGCCGCGCACGACGTGCGTGACGCCCATCAGCATGTCGTCGACCGCGACCGCCAGCAGGAATACGGGCGAGCCGTCGGAGCGCGCCAGGACGAAGTCGCGGAGCTGCCCGGGCGCGAACCGCACCTCGCCCTTCACGATGTCGTTGACCACCCACTCGTGGTCGGGCATGCGGAAGCGCACGACCGAGTCGCGACCCTCGGCCTCGTACGCGACGACCCGCTCCTCGCTCAAGTGGCGGCAGTGGCCGTCGTATCCGGGCGCTTGGCCGCGCGCCATCGAGGCGCTCCGGCGTTCCTCGAGCTCATCGGGTGTGCAGTAGCACCGGTAGGCGTCGCCCTGGGCCAGCAGGCGGTCGGCGTGCTCGCGGTAGATGCCGAGGCGTTGGCTCTGGCGGTAGGGAGCGTGGGGACCACCCACGTCGGGGCCCTCGTCGTGGTCGATGCCGAGCCAGCGCAGGTCCTCGAGCACGCCGGCGACGGCTTCCTCGGTGACGCGGCTCGCGTCCGTGTCCTCGACCCGCAGGACGAACGCCCCCCCGTGATGGCGGGCGAACAGCCAGGAGAAGAGCGCGCTGCGCACGTTCCCGACGTGGAGCGAGCCGCTCGGGGCGGGGGCGAAACGGGAGCGGATCGTCATGTCGCTCAACGCACCGGGCTGGCGAGCGTGCCGACGCCGTCGACCTCGACCTCGACGAGATCGCCGGGGGCGAGTTTCGCGACACCTTCGGGCGTGCCGGTCATGATCGCGTCGCCGGGCAGCAGGGTCATGAACGAGGTGATGTGCTCGATGAGGGTCGCGACGCCGAAGACCATGTCGACCGTGCTGGCGTGCTGGCGCACCTCTCCGTTCAGCCGCGTCTCCACCACGACGTCGTTCGGATCGAGGTCGGTCTCGATCCATGGGCCGAGCGGAGCCGATCCGTCGAACCCCTTCGCCCGGGCCCACTGGTCGTCGGTCTTCTGCAGGCTCCGCAGGGTCACGTCGTTGCCGCAGGTGTAGCCGAGGATCACGCGAAACGCGTCCTCGGACCTGATGTCTTTCGCGAGGCGGCCGATCACGACCACCAATTCGCCCTCGAAGTCGATGCGGCGGCTGATGGGCAGCAACGTGATCGGATCGTTCGGGCCGAGCACCGCGGTGGAGGGCTTGAGGAACAGCAACGGCTCGTCGGGAACGCTCATGTCCCACTCCGCCGCGTGCGCCTCGTAGTTCCTGCCCACGCAGACGAGCTTGGACGGCAGCACGGGCGCCAGCAGGTGCAGCTGATCGAGCGGAAGCTCTTCCCCAGTCGGCAGCGGATCCTCGAAGAACGTCCCGGCCAGCACCCGCACGGCGTCATCATCGGTCTCGGCCACGCCGGTCGCGATCCGGTCGCCGTGTCGGAAACGCAGGAGCCGCATACGGCGGAGAGGCTACCGCGCCGCGATCGCCGACGGTGGGCCGAGAGCGCGCGCCGCGGAAGCGGCCTACGATGCGCCGGTGGCGAGAGACCGGTGCGGCACACCGCTTCGCGGGTTGCTCTGTCTGCTCGTCGTGCTCGCGACCGTCGCTCTGGCCACGCCTTCCGCGGCGGCGCGCCGGCCCGACGTGCTGCTGATCGTCACGGACGATCAACGTCCGGAGACGCTTCCCTGGATGCGGATGGTGCAGCGGCGCATCGTCGACAGGGGGCGCCTATTCCGCAACGGCATGGTCCCAACCTCGCTCTGCTGTCCGTCCCGAGCCTCGATCCTGACCGGCCTGTTCGCGCACTCGACCCAGGTCTGGTCGAACGGAAAGAGTGCCGGCATCCCCGACACGGGGGGCTGGCGCGCCTTCGACGCGGCGGGCATGGAGGAGCGCACCCTCGCGGTCAGGCTGCAGGACGCGGGGTACCGGACCGCCTTGGTCGGCAAATACCTGAACGGCTACGACGGTTCACCCGAAGGATACGTGCCCCCCGGCTGGAGCGCATGGCACGCCTTCGCGACGCGGAACGGGCGGTACTACGACTTCGAACTGCGCCACACGGACGGGTCGCTCACGACCCACGGGCACGAGGAACGCGACTACTCCACCGACGTGCTGCGTCGATTCGCCACGCGGGAGATCCGGTCCGCGCCTCGTCGGCGGCCCCTGTTCCTGATGTTCACGCCCTTCGGTGTGCACGGAGAGATCCCCGTCGCTGCGCCTCGGCACGTCGGATCGGCCACGGTCGGGGCGTACGAGGCGCCGAACCTCAACGAGGCCGACGTGCTGGACAAGCCAGCATGGATCGAGGAGTTGCCGACGACCTCGACGCTCCAGCTGACCCGTCATCGACGCGGTGTGCAGGAGGCGTTGCGATCGGTCGACGAGGCCGTCGGCGCCCTCCTCGGCGCGTTGCAGCGGCACCGCGATCTGAAGAACACGTTGATCATCTTCACGAGCGACAACGGGGACCTCTGGGGCGAGCACCGTCTCCGAGGCAAGTACATGCCGTACGACGCCGCGACCCGCGTTCCGCTGGCGATCCGATGGGATCGGCGCGTCGCACCGGGCTCGCACGACCCGCGGTTGGCGCTGAACCTCGACCTCACCGCCACGGTCGCGCGCGCGAGCGGCGTGCCGACGCCGGACGACGAGGGCGTCTCGGTGCTGGGGCACGCCGAACGTCACGGCTTCGTGCTCGAGGCGGCCGCCACCTGGGGCCACGACGGGAACGGCCAGGGCGTGGCGAGGCCCGGCTACTGCGGCTTCCGCACGCGACGGTTCCTCTACGTGCGATACGCGGGAGCGACCGAGGAGCTGTACGACTACCGGACAGATCCCTGGGAGTTGACGAACGTCGCGAGCGACGAGCGGTACGCGGAGCGGGTGTCGTCGCTTCGGAGCCGTGCCGACGAGGGATGCTCTCCGCGGCCGCCGGGCTTCACGTGGTGACTCAGACCACCGAGCCACCGACGAACGTGGCGCCGACCTGACGCCAGTATCCCGCGATCGTCTCGATGGGCTCAAGCGCTGCGATCTCCTCGGCCGGCGCTTCGAACAAGGAGACGGTCGGCTCACCCGAGTACGCAGGGCCGAGGTCGACGTCGCGCGAGCGCATCGTGACGAGCTCGTCGAGCGGCGCGGGTTGCATCGGGTCGATGTGCGGCATGTATCGCGAGTGCAACATCGGGAGGGCATTCACGAACCCGCCGGTCTCGCTCTCGCCCGACAGGGTGAGCGTCACCTCGGCGAGGCGGCGGTCGTTCGCGGCGAGCGTGGCGCCGAATCGACCGCCGGGCTCCAGTCGGGGGCCCGCCTTCCCGACCGAGACCGGGCGGGTCATCCAGATCTGACCGAGCTTCTTCGGATACCCCTGGTACCAGCCGCGGGCCAGGGCGAAGTCCTTGTCGACCCAGATGTACACGCACCGTGAGTACGTCTCGCCGCCGTAACTGCACCGCACCACCACGAAGGCTTCCTTGTACTGGGAGCGCACGGGGTCGAGCAGCTCATCACCGGCGTCGGAGCACGACTGCCAGTCGGCCCAGACGATCGCGACGGCGCCGGGATCCTCGTCGGCGAGCCCGACCTCGGCGGGCAACACGGCGCGCACGTTGGCCGGGGCGGTGCGGTACTCGACCGTCAGCACGTCGCCGGAGTAGTGCCACGGCGGACTCGGCACGATCGACGCCCGCCCTTCCGGCGTGCGCGGCACCATGAACCCGTGCAGCTCATCCGACACGGCGCCTATCGTACGCTTCGGCCATCGCACGCAGAGAGGCCGGCATGGAGACCAGACGCATCCTGCTCGACGGCGCGCCGACCACCGCGAACCGCGAGGACGACGAGCTGGTCGCGCCGGACGGCCGGCGCATGCCGCTCGACGACCCGATCCACCTCCCGCCGATGATGCCGACCAAGATCGTCTGCGTGCACCTGAACTACGAGAGCCGTCGTGCCGAGTTCCAGGCGACGCTCGGGCCGGCGCCGACGTACTTCCACAAGCCCGTGTCGTCGCTGAACGCCCACGGCGGCGAGATCGTGCGGCCCCCGCGGTGCCGCTTCCTGAACTACGAGGGAGAGATCGGCATCGTGATCGGCGAGCGGTGCCGGCACATCGCACCCGAGGATGCCGGCGCGTATATCCAGGGCTACACGGTCGGCAACGACTACGGGCTCCACGACTTCCGCGACACCGACGCCGGGTCGATGCTGCGCGTGAAGGGCAGCGACTCGCTCTGCCCGCTCGGGCCGGGACTCGTGACCGACTGGGACTTCCACGGCAAGCACATCGAGACGCGCGTGAACGGTGCGGTGGCCCAGTCCGGGAACACCGACGAGATGATCTGGGACATGCACTACCTCGTAGCCGACATCGCGCGCACGATCACCCTCGAGCCCGGCGACGTGATCCTGTCGGGCACCCCGGCGAATTCGCGCCCGGTCGAGCCCGGCGACGTCGTCGAGGTCGAGGTCGAGGGCCTCGGCGTGTTGCGCAACACGATCGTGGAGGGCTCGGTGCCCGTCCTCGATGACGTGGGGGCCCAGCCGAGCGAGAGCGAGGAAGTGATCTCGACGGCGCTCGGTGGCGACTGGCAGTTCCGCGGCGTCCGGGCACCTCGGAAGGGATGAGTCGGTCGTGACGAGGGGGTGAGGCAGGTGGCTCGCGACGCTGCCCGGCGGGCATTCGCGTCATGGCAGTCGCTGTCGACGGCCTGCCTTCGCCCCGGGGATGCCGGGTCGCTCACGGTTCGAGAGCGGCCGGGTGGCCGGAAGCTCGCCCCGGTCTGGCCGGTCAGCCAGGTGCTTGCTGCCGCGATCGACCTGGCCGAGCTGACCGGTGACTACGACGACGTAGAACGGCTCGTGGTCGGGCTCCGCCCTTACGCGGCCGGCGACGGGTACGTGCCGGCACCCGGCGACCGTCGCCGCTACTACGACGACAACGCTTGGATCGGCCTGTGCTTCGCGCAGCTGCACGTGCAGACGGACGAGGGGCGATGGCTGCGCCGGGCGCGCAAGGTCTTCCGGTTCGTCCGATCGGGTCAGGAACCCGACGGCGGCATGCGCTGGGTAGAACGGCGGCGGGCCCGGCACACGTGCTCGGCAGCCCCGGCCGCACAGCTCGCCCTGCGAATGCACCTGGCCGACGGCGACGATGCGACGCTCGGATTCGCGCGGCGCACGCTCGCGTGGCTCGACCGCACGTTGCGCGTGCGCGGGGGCCTGTACGCCGACCACATCGGCAGGCACGGCGTGAACACCGCGTTGTGGACCTACAATCAGGGCGCACCGGTCGGTGCGCATGTGCTGCTTCACATCGCGACCGGAGACGAGACGGCGCTTGCGCAGGCACGGTCCACGGCAACGGCATCCCTCCGACGATTCGGGCCCGATCGCACGTGGCGGCACCCGCCGGTGTTCAACGCGGTATGGTTCCGCAACCTGCTGGCGCTCGACGCGAGCGGCTCCAGGGTCGAGGGACTCCCCACCGCGCTCGACGCGTACCTCACGCGTGCCTGGCGCGGCGGACGCGACGACGACGGCCTGTTCACGACGGGCGGCATCGGCTCATACGACGGCACTCCGGCGATCGACGCGGGCGGTCTCGTGCAGCTGCTGGCGCTCCACGCCTGGCCGCGGGACCGACTCCCGATCGTCTGCTGAGCGTTGTCAGGCCCGCTCCAGGAATCGATCCACCAGCGCATCCGCGCGAATCCGAGCTTCCGCCTCGGTCGCACGAATGGCCGCCACAACTCGCTCTGGGTCCACCCCGGCTCGGCGGAAGTCCTCGTCGTCGTAGTCGAGCCACGCTCCGACGATCTCGGCGGTGGCCTCGGGGTGGAACTGCACGAGGACATGTGGGCCCAGCGTGTAGGCCTGTGGGCCCCCGTCCGTCCGAGCGATCACGGTGGCGCCGTCGGGCGGACCGAACGTGTCGCCGTGCCACATGAACCAGGGGCCGACAGGCACGAGGTCCGGATCGTCGGTGTCGACGTCGTGCAGGCCGACCTCGGTGTCACGCGCTCGCGCGACCCAGCCCCCGTTCGCCTCGGCGAAGGCCTGGGCGCCGAAGCAGATGCCGAGCACTGGCACGTCGCGGTCGACCGCCTCACGAAGCGTGTCGAGCAGGTCGCCGACCCAGCCACGGACCTCGTCGCCGTACACCGACCACGGCGCGCCGGTCACGACGACGGCGTCGAAGGCATCGAGCGGCGGCGGCGGGCCGTCATCGGCCAGCACGTGCTCGACGATCTCGGCTCCGCGCCCACGAAGGGCCTCCCCGACCAGTCCCGTGCGGGAGAGCTCCTGCGGCTTCAAGACGAGCACGCGCACCGACACGCTCACCGCGCAGTGGGAACGTCGAGGGAGTGAGTCGGCGTGTGATCCCGTGCGAAGCTCACGCCATGACGAACCCCGAACCGCGTGTGCTGTTGGTGACCGGCCCGCCGGGCGCGGGAAAGACCACGGTCGCTCACACCCTCGCCTCTCGGTCCGATCGCGCCGTCCACCTCGAGTCCGACTTCCTCTTCCACGCCATCGCCGAAGGCTATATCGAGCCGTGGCTGCCGGAAGCTCATGAGCAGAACGGGGTCGTCATGCAGGTCGTCGCGGACGCTGCGGCGAGCTATGCGGTGGCGGGCTACCCGACGATCGTCGACGGCATCTTCGCCCCGGGATGGTTCCTCGAACCGGTTCGCGACGCGCTGACGGCCGCCGGGGTCGAGGCATCGCTGGCGATCCTTCGCCCGTCGCACGAAACGGCCTCCGCTCGCCGTGCCCGGCGCGAAGAACATCCCGTTCCCCGCGAGGTCGTCGGGGCGCTGTGGAACGAATTCGCGGCCCTCGGACCGCTCGAGCACCACGTGTTCGAGAACGAGGGGGACGATGTGGGCGCCACGGCGCAGAGGATTGCTGATGCGTGGGCTCGCGGACGCCTCATCGTTCGATCGGCGGGATGACCACAGACTCCAGGAGCCGGCGTAGGATGCCGTTATGGGCAACATGCCGAAGGATCCGCCGCGGCGCCGCATGTCGCGGTCGCGCAGGCATTCTCGGAGCCTCCTGAGCCCTCGCAGCGGCCTCGGTACTCGGACGAGGGAATCCAGGAGCGACGCGGGCTCTGGACGCGTCTCAAGGCCTGGTTCGCCCGGCCGGCACCGAAGCGCGACAGCTACGTCTCGAACGTGACGAACCCCGACGACCGCAGGTTCATCCCCCGCCGCTGAGGTTGCTTTCAGCCCCAGAGGCGGTCGGCGACCGTACCCACCAGCTCCAGCTTGCGCCACTGCGCGCCTTCGTTCGTCTCGTTGCCGAGCATCACACTCGCGAAGCCGCACTGCGGGCTGATCGCGAGCCGGTCCATGCCGCCCGCGTAGCCGGCGGCTTCCTCCATGCGACGGACGAGGTCGTCTTCGTCTTCGAGTACGGGCGTCTTCGAGCTGATGAGGCCCATGACCATCACGCTTCCGTCGCGCAGGTGGCGCACGGGTGCGTACCCGCCGTCGCGGCCCTCGTCGTCCCACTCCACGAGCAACGAGTCATAGGGAAGCTCCCCGAATATCCGCTCGGCGATCGGCTCCAGCGAGCCCTCGCACATCCAGGACGAGCGGAAGTTCCCGCGGCAGATGTGCAGCCCGACCGTGACGTCATCGGGGATGCCCTCGAGCACGGCGGCGTCGGCGGCGAGCGCTCGCTCGGTCAGGACCTCGACGTCGTGGCCGGCAGCCTCGAACCGTGCGATCCACTCCGGGTCGACCAGGTACGGATACAGGGGGAAGTCGAACTGCACGGAGGGAGCACCGGCGTCGATCGCATCGGCGACCAGTCGACGCTCGATCGCGACCGCCGCCTCGACGAACGCATCGACGCTCTCGTACGCGCCCTCGACCGTCGTGAACGGGTGCGTGAAGATCGACGCCGCCGGGAACGTCACCTTGAACGGCGTCTCTCCCGCGACCTCGCGCATGAACGACGCCTCGCGCGCGCCCGGCGAAGCCACTGCCTCGAGCGGGGCGACGATCTCGTGCACCGCGAGCTCGACGTCCTCCTCACGATCGTTGCGGAACGTCACGGTCTTCCCGGTGCGCACACCGCTCACCGCGTCGAAGAACGAGTTCATGAACATCCACCGACGGAACTCGCCGTCGGTGATCACGTCGAGACCGCAGTCGCGCTGGCGCCGAACGGCTTCACGGATCGCCTGATCCTCGGCCTCGCGCAGAGCGGAGGGGTCTTTCGCGCGCTCCTCGTCGAGCACCGCGGAGTGCCCGGGCTCGTAGAACGCATCGATCGCTGCGCGCAACGCGAGTGGTCGCAACAGCGACCCGATGACTTCAGCGCGCGCGGGCAGTTTCCCCGTCACTCGTCGCCCTCGGGCGGCTCGACCTCCTTCGCGTCGAGCGCCTCGATCACGGCCTTCGCGTGGGCGGGGCCGATGCGATTGCCTTCCCACTGATAGGCACGGCCCGAGTCCGGATCCTCGACCGTCAGGGTCCGAACATTCACTCGTCCGTGCACCGTGACGTGCGCCTTCGAACGATCGAACGTCGCGAACGTCTCTTTCGGTTGCCACCCGACGCCGTGCTGGTCGCTCGCGATCGCGTGCAGCGTCGTGGGCGTGACGGCGAGCAGCGTCCACCGAGGCACGCGATCGACGTGTGACATTGCCCGTCCCGACTCGACCGCTGCGGCAGCCCCGACGATCTCGCCCACGAGGTTGTCCGTCGCGAAGCTGGCTCCGGCAGCCCCTGCCGTGCCGCCCGAGGAACCGCGAGGCTGGAAGATGCCGGCCGCGATCACCTGCTCCCCCTCGCCCAGGAACGTCTGTGCCCCCTGGATCAGCTTCTCGTCGCTCATGTCTTCTCTCCTCTTCCCCGCCTGGGGACGACCGCGACGAGGTCGACCTCGATCATGGCATCGGGCATCACCAGCGCGGCGACCCTGACCGCCGTGCTCGCAGGCGGGTCGGCCGGCACGTACCGAGCACGGACCTCCCGGGACTCGGCGAACCCGTCGAATGTGGTCACGAACGTTTGGATCTTCACGACATCGTCGAACGAGGCACCGCACGCGTCGAGGATCCGTCGCAGGTTCTCGAAGACCTGCTTGGTCTGGGCCGCGAGGTCACCCTGCCCGACGAGCGCCCCGGTCTCGTCGAGGGCGAGCTGCCCGGAGACGTGGATCCACGTGGCCTCGCCGGTCTCGGCCAGCACGGCGTGAGAGTAGTTCCCGACCGGCGGCGCGACCGACGAGGGGTTCGAGCGGATCACGCGCATCGCTCACCTCCTGGCCGGCACGGTACCCGGATCGTGAGGCTCACGCCTTCCACCGGACCCACAGCGAGTCCGGCGCTCGGAACTCCCAGCCGGAAAGGGTGACGGGACGTTCCGGCATGAGCCCGAGGTCGGGCAGCCGGTCGAGCGCCAGGTCGAGGGTCACGCGCGCCAGATGCCGGCCGAACCATGCACCCAAGCAGAAGTGCGGACCGGCCGAGAACGCGAGGTGGGCGCCTTCCTTGCGGTGGACGTCGAACCGATCGGCGTCGGTCCACCGTCGCGGATCGCGGTTGGCCGACGAGAGCACGGCCCCGATCAGCGCTCCTCGCTCGAGCGGAACGCCGGCGATCTCGACGTCGCGCGTCGTCTGGCGGGTCGCCGTGCCGACCGGCCCGGCCCACCGCAGCGTCTCCTCGACCGCGGCCCTCACCAGCGAGCGGTCGGCGCGGACCTCCTCGAGCTGGTCCGGGTTCGACAGCAACGCCCAGAGCGTCAGCGCGATCACGTCGCGCGGTTCCTGCAGACCGCCGCTGAGCATCAGCGTCGTGTTCGCGACGATCTGCTCCCTGGTCATGCGGCGACCGTCTTCCTCGTGGTGCAGCATCCACGAGAGCACGGACCCGTCGGGCTCGTCGGCGAGCCGGTCGAGGACGTCGCCGATCGCCCCGTGCAGCGCGGTCGCCGCCTCGTCGGCGGGCGCCTGCTTCTCGCGATCGCCCTCGAAGTTCGCGAGCCCTGGCATCAGACCCTCGTTCCAACGCAGGATGTCCCGCCATGGCACCGTCTCGAGCCCAAGCATGAAGCAGAGCGATCGCACGCTCATCGGGTCTGCGTACTCGCGGAAGAGGTCGGCCTCGCCGCGCGCCACCAACCCATCGAGCAGGTCTCCGGCCAGACGAGGGATCATCCCTTGGGTGCGCTCCTCGACATCGCGGGGGCGGAATGGCACCTCGGTGATCGTCCTGATCCATCGTTGCTCCGGCCCTTCCATGCCGAGCATGTTCACGCCCATCGTGCGGTTCAGCGTCGACGGATCGGTCGCGGCGGTGAACCTCACGGGGTCGCTGGCGACGTGCTTCACGTCGTCGTGGCGCGTCACGAGCCAGAGGCCGACGACCGGCACGGAGCTCACCGGGTCCTCGTTCCGAAGCCGCTCGTAGATGGGGTAGGGGTCTCGCTCGAGCTCGTCCAGCGAGATCGTGTCGCCGACCGTACCCACGCCGTCGCTTCCCTTCGCGTCCGCCGCCCGGAAGGCGTATTTTGTGCCCGAACGACCGGGCCGCGCAAACGCCGGTCCGAGTCGGGTACGGTGCACGTCCCGACGCTCCAGGGGGGTTCATGGACACGAACGGCAAACGCCTGCGGTTGCTCTACCCCGACGTCCACGGGTTGGAGCGGGGCAAGTATCTGTTCGGCGAGGTCGCGGAGGCAGGCCACGCGGCCTTCTGCGTCGGGGTATACCCGCTCACGCACGACCGCGAGATCTTGCCGGTGCCCAATATTCAGTTCGATGTGGGACTGCACGACATCGACGTGCAGCTCGACCGAGACTCGCTGCGGCAGTCCTGGGAACCCGAGACCGTGATCGGCATCGGTGACGCCACCCACCAGGGTCGGCCCGTGCCGATCGACCCCCGGCACGTGCTCCGCGAAGCGGTCGAGGCATGGCGTGCGAAGGGCCTGGAACCACAGATCTCCTTCGAGCTCGAGTTCTACTTGATGGAGCCCGACGGCGGCGGCGGCTGGCGACCGGTCTCCCTTCCCGGGCATCGCGTGTACGGAACCGGCACGTCGATCGACCCGACCGGGTGCGTCGACTCGATGGTGACGACGGCGCTCGCGTGCGGCTTCCCCGTCGAGAGCTGGAGCAGCGAATACGACGAGTCGGCCTACGAGGTGAACATCCGTTACGACGACGCGATCCCGGCTGCCGACGACGCCTTCGTCTTCCGGTTGCTGATCCGCGAGGTCGCGGAGCACCACGGCAAGCTCGCGACGTTCATCGGCCGCCCCCTCAACGACCGAGGCGGCAGCGGGATGCACGTGAACTTCAGCTTCCGGCGCGACGACGGCTCGAACGCGTTCCACGATCCCAACGACCCCGAGGGCCTCTCGGACCTCTCCCGCCGTTGCATCGCCGGCCTGCTCGCGCACCACACCGGCATGGCCGCGATCATGGCGCCGCACGTGAACGCATACAAGCGGCTGCAGCCCGACATGCTCAACGGGTACTGGGCGAACTGGGGGCACGACGACCGGAGCGTCACCGTCCGGGTGCCGCCGGCCCGCGGCGAGGGCACGCGACTCGAGCAACGCACTGCCGACGCGGCCGCCAATCCCTACCTTGCGGGAGCGGCCGTCCTGCACGCGGCGCGGTTCGGCGTCGAGCACGAACTCGAGCTGAAGCCGCCGCAGCCGGTCGGGGGGGATCCCGACACCGACGTCCATATCCCGGCGACCCTGTCCGACGCGATCGATGCGCTGAACGCCGACGAATGGCTGGTGCAGGCGCTCGGGCCCGAGATCGTCGAGGCGTTCACGATCCTGAAGCGAGGCGAGTGGGAGCGGTACTCGGGAGCCGTCGAGGACACCTCGACCACCGACGTCAGCGACTGGGAGCTCCGCTACTACCTTCCCTACCACTGAGGAGGCGGAGCGCCGGGGAGAGGGCCCATGCGTCTCGCAGACAAGGTTGCATTGATCACCGGAGGGGGCTCAGGCATCGGCGCCGCGACGGCGCGCCGGTTCGCCGCCGAGGGCGCCCGCGTGATGGTGACGGGGCGACGCGAAGCCCCGCTCCGTGCGATCGCCGAGGACGTGGGGGGGCTCGCCTTCCCCGGTGACGCGACCGACCCGGCCCATGCGCCCGCAGCCGTCGCCGCCGCGATCGACGCGTTCGGCGGGCTCGACATCGTCGTCGCCAACGCCGGGGTGGGGTACGGGGGCGCCGCCGGTGACGTGAGCGACGAGACGTGGCTGACCACGATCGACGTCAACCTCTCCGGACCCCTCTTCCTCGTGCGCGCCGCCATGCCGCATCTGGAGGCGAGAGGCGGTGGCGCGATCGTGTTGGTCTCGTCGGTGTCGGGGTTCGTCGCGTCGCCCTCGAGTGTCGCGTACGTCGCGTCGAAGGCGGGATTGATCGGCCTCACCAAGTCGATCGCGGTGGACGGTGGGCCGCGAGGGGTGCGCGCGAACGCGCTCTGCCCCGGGTGGGTCCACACCCCCATGGGCGACGACGCGATGGACGAGCTCGCGACGGCTCGGGGCATCTCGCGCGACGACGCGTACAGAGTGTCGACCGAGCTGGTCCCGCTGCGCCGCGCCGCAGAGGCAGACGAGATCGCCGCCTGCACCGTCTTCCTGGCGAGCGACGAGTCCTCCTACGTGACCGGCACGACGCTGCTCGTCGACGGCGGAGGCACGGCGGTCGACGTGGCGTCGGTGGCCTTCGACTCGCCCCAAGGAGGGAACGCGTGAGCTTCGACCATGCCGGACGAACGGCGTTCGTTACCGGAGCCGGCTCCGGCATCGGGCAGGCCATCGCACTGCGTCTCGTCGACGAGGGCGCCGCCGTGGTCGCCGCCGACGTTCGCCTCGACGCCGCCGAGCTGACGGTGGCCGAGATCGAGGCCCGCGGCGGGCGAGCCCTCGCCGTGCGCCTCGACGTCCGAGACCCGGCGCAGGCCGACCGCGCCCGGGCCCAGGCGCTCGAAGCCTTCGGCTCGATCCACCATCTCGTCAACAACGCCGGTCTCGTCCGCATGTCGGCGCTCGACGATCTCGAGGAGGACGAGTGGGACCTCGTGCTCGACACCAACCTCAAGGGGATGTACGTCGTGAGCCGAGCGATCGCCCCGGCGATCGGCGATGCGGGGGGCGGAGCGATCGTGAACATGTCGACGATCGAGTCCGAGGTGGTCGTGTCGTCGGCCGGACATCCGCAGGTGCACTACAACGCGTCGAAAGGCGGGGTGAAGATGCTCACGAAGGCGCTCGCGGTCGAGTTGGCGCACCGGAGGATCCGGGTCAACGCCGTCGCCCCGGGCCCGATCGCGACGGGGTTCATCCCGGGCGGCGACCTTCGTTCGCCCGAGGCCTGGGCGTTCATGTCCGATCGTCTGCTCGTCGACCGCGTCGGCGAGCCCGAGGACGTTGCGGCGGCGGTGTCGTTCCTGCTCTCCGACGACGCGTCCTTCATCACGGGCGCGCAGCTGCCGGTCGACGGCGGGTGGCTGACCAGATGACGGCGGGGGGTCCGAAACGATGACGGCGCCGGAGATCTCGCCGGCACTCGGTCCCGACGACCTCTCGGAGGCAGGCATCCGAACCGTGATCGTCACCTCGGCCGACGTGACGGGCCGCCTCGTCGGCAAGCGGTTCCCCGTCGACGTGTTCCACAAGCTGATGCACGAGGGCGTGCCACTCAGTTCATGCGTGCTCGGCTGGGATCTCGACCAGTGGCCGGGTCCGGTCCAGACGTACACGGGCCATCACACCGGCTGGCACGATGTGCGGCTCGTGCCCGACCTCGCCACGCTGCGCCCGGCCGCATGGCTCGACGCGACGGCGATCTGTGTCGCCGACTTCCACGAGATGAACGGCGAGGCCCTCGTCGAGGTGGCGCCGCGCACCGTGCTGCGCCGTCAGGTCGAGCGGTTCCGGGCCGAGGGGCTCACGCCACAGGTCGCGACCGAGCTGGAGTTCGCCCTCTACAGCGGCACGTACGACGACGCGCGGACGAACGGCTACGAGAGCCTCGTGCCCACGACGCTCGCGCGAGCCGACTACACGATCCAGGCCGGCGACCAGCACGAGGGATTCTTCTCCCGCGCGAGGCAGACGCTCGTCGAGTCCAACCTCGGTCCGTGGACGAGCCAGGTGGAATGGGCCTCGGGCAGTGGGAGATCAACCTGGAGTACCGGCAGGCGCTCGAGATGGCCGACCGGCACACGCTGTTCAAGCTCGCGATGCGCGACCTCGCGGCGTCGCAGGGCCTCGCGGCGACGTTCATGGCCAAGCCGTTCGCGGACACGACCGGCTCGTCGTGCCACCTGCACCTCTCCCTCGTCGATCGAAACGGGTCGCACCCCTACGGGGACGGCTCGAGCGGCGAGACGCTGGCGCGCCCGCTCCGCGCAGCCGTCGGCGGAGTGCTCGCCCGCGCTCCCGAGTCGATGCTCTGGTACGCGCCCACGGTCAATTCGTACCGTCGCATCGTCGGCGGCGAGTTCTCCGGCAACGGGCTGAGCTGGGGCTTCGACAGCCGCATGGTCTCGTGCAGGGTCCTGGTCGAGGAGCCGGAGTCGACCCGCCTCGAGTGGCGCGTGCCAGGCGCCGACGTGAACCCGTACCTCGCGATCGCCGCGCTGCTCGCCTCGGCCCGAGACGGCATGGCGATCGACGCCGACCCCGGAGACCCCCTCGTCGGCGAGGGATGGGGGCGCGATGTGCCGCCCCTCCCCGCCCATCTCGGCGCCGCGGTCGCGGTCTTCCAAGACGGCGACTGGGCGACCGAGACGTTCGGCGCCGATGTGGTAGCGCACTACGCGGAAGCCGGCCGGTGGGAGTGGGAGCGCTTCCTCGCTGCCGACGTCGTGACCGAGTGGGAGCGCCGCCGGTACTTCGAGGTCGTCTGACCGGTTGCCCGAGCGGGTCGTTCGGTAGCAAAATACCTGCGTCGCTCTCAGGGGCTGCGCGCGGAGGGACGCATGGGTGAGGGGCTTGGCGACATCGACCTCGTGGACCCCGACAACTACGTCGAACGCGTGCCCTTCGAGTGGTTCGACCATCTCCGCAGGGAGCATCCGGTCGTCTGGCATCCCGAGCCCGCCCCGAACAAGGGCTTCTGGGCCGTGACCCGCTACGACGACCTCACCGATGTGCACATGGACTGGGAGACCTTCTCGTCGGAGCTCGGCGCCGTCGCGCTCGAGGAGCTTGACCAGGAACAACTCGAGGTCCGCAAGTCGATGCTCGAGACCGATCCGCCCCGGCACACCGAGCTCCGCAAGATCTGCTCGAAGCGGTTCAGCGCCCGAGGCGTCGGCAAGTACGAGGACTGGATCCGCGACGTCGCTCGCGACGTGCTCGATCGGGCGCTGCCCATGGGCGAGTTCGACTTCGTGAGCGAGATCAGCCGCGACCTCCCGATCCGCTTCCTCTGCTCGATCTTCACCGTGCCGCAGGAAGACGCTCCGAAGCTGATCGCGTGGGGCGACAACATGATCGCGAACCAGGATCCCGACCTCAGCGCGGCCGTGGTCGACAAGGTCGACACCGAGGCGTACCGGTTGTTCCCGTTCCGGTCCCCGACTGCGCTCGACGTCTTCGCATACGCCGACCGGCAGCGCGACCTTCGCCTCGCCGAACCCGCGGACGATGTCTTGCAGGCGCTCACGATCGCCCAGAGCGAGGGCGTGCTCGACGAACGCGAGTTCCACAACTACTTCGGCGTGCTGATGATCGCGGGCAACGAGACCACCAGGCACACGATCAGCCACGGCATGCTGGCCCTCATGGAACATCCCGAGCAGCTGCAGCTGCTGCGCGACCGGCCGGAGCTGATCGCGAACGCGACCGAGGAGATCCTGCGCTGGGCCTCTCCGGTGCTCCATTTCCGGCGCACGGCGACCCTCGACGTCGAGCTCCGCGGCCAGCACATCGCCCGAGGCGACAAGGTCGTCACGTGGTACATCAGCGCGAACCGCGACGAGGCAATGTTCCCCGACCCGTACCGGTTCGACGTCACCCGCACGCCGAACGACCACGTGACGTTCGGCCCCGGCGGGCCACACTTCTGCCTCGGGGCGCACCTCGCGCGGCTCGAGACGAAGATCCTGGTCCAGGAGCTGATCCCGCGCCTCGACACGATCGAGCTGACGGGCCCGGTCGAGCGCATCCGGTCGAACTTCGTGAACGGCATCAAGCGGATGCCGGTGCGCGTGACGACGACCTAGCGCGGCCGACGTGCGCTCGCCACGGCTCGTACTCGTGCTGAGCGAGAACCACACGCTCGTGCCGGCGCGCGACCTCGGTGCGCTCGTCAGCATCGCCGTCAGCGCCGAACGCGTAGGGTTCGACGGCGTGATGGTGAGCGAGCACGTCGTGCTCGGACGCGGCGCCGACGGCGAGGGGGTGCCCGAGAATCCCCGCGACTACGCGCTGCCGGGCAACCAGGACCCCGCGACGCCGTGGCCCTCGTCGCTGATCCTGCTCGCGGCCGTCGCGTCGGTCACGACGGAGCTGCGGTTGATCGCGAGCGCGGTGATCCCGCCGCTGCGGCATCCGCTGCTCATCGCGAAGGAGATCGCGACGCTCGACCTGCTGGCACGAGGCCGGCTCGTCGTGCAGCCGACCGTGAGCTGGCACCGAGCCGAGTACGACGCGCTCGGGGTGCAGTTCGGAAGCCGCGGTGAGCGCCTCGACGAGCATCTCGAGGCGTGGGCCCTCCTCTGGCGCGCCTCCCCCGCGAGCTACCACGGTGCGCACTACGACTTCGACGACGTCTGGCTGGAGCCGAAGCCCTTCCGGCCCGAAGGGCCTCTCTTGTGGTTCGGTGGTCAGCGACTGCACGAGCGGATGCTCCGTCGGCTGGTGGCGCACGGCAATGGATACAACCCCCTCGGGCAACCGAGCGACGACGACCTGGCGCGTCTCGAGGAGGCGATGCGTGACGCCGGGCGAGATCCGGACGATCTCGAGATGGTCGGAGGCACGCGGGGCTCGTTCCCGGACACTTCGCACCCGGCGTCGCTCGACAGCGCCCTCGATGGCATCCCGGGTCAGGTGGCGCGAGGGTTCGGCACGATCTGCATCAAACCGAGCCAGTTCACCGACGATCCCGCCGAGGTCCCCTCGGTGCTTCGTCGCATCGTCGAGGGCGTGGCGATCCGGTTCGCCTAGCTCCTCCGCTTCAGACGACGCGTCGGTCGCCGGAGGGCGCGACCGCACGCAGCAGGGAGCGGAGCATCGCGGCGAGATCATCCTGCTGCTCCGGGTCGAGATGCGAGGCGACCGCGCTCTCTTCTTCGTTGAACCTCGGGAACAGCACCTCGATCGTTCGCCGGCCTTCGGGCGTCAGCTCGACGATCACCATGCGGCCGTCGTTCGGGTCCTTGCGGCGGGCGATGAATCCGCGGGATTCGAGGGTGGTCATGACGCCCGTGGCCGTCGGACGGCTGATACCTACCGCGGCGGCGAACTCCCGAGCCTCCATCTCGCCCCAGACCCACAACACCCACAACCCGACGAACGAGGTCCAGCTGAGGCGATCTGGGGCGAGCACCTTCGCCTCCATGTGCCGCCGGATCGCCGCGGAGCTGCGGAACAGGTTCGAGATCGCCCACATCGCGCGGAAGTCGAGCGGCAGGTGTCCGAGCTCGTCGCGGACCCTGCGCTCTGCGGGGAGAAGGCCGTCCACGCCCGGGAGGTGACGGTCGCCGGGCCGCTGGGTTCCGCTTATGCCGCCCCCGGCGATCACGCCGCGCTCCCCTCTCGTGCGAGCCGCTCGCCGAGCTCTCGAGCGACATCGAGCAAGGCGAGCACGTCGCTCTCGGTCGTGCGGAAGTTGACGAAGCAGGGCCGGAGCCAGACCTCGCCGTCGATCAAGGCGGATGCGAGATAGGCCCGCCCGTCGGCCTGGATCGCCTCGGCGAGCGACTGGTTGTGCGCGTTCACGTCGGATACGCCGGGCGGCACGTGTCGAAGCGGCACGATGGACAGCTGGGGCGGGGCATCCATCACCTCGAAGTCCTCCGTCGACTGGGCCCGTCGGTACAGCAGCTCAGCTTCGGCCAGGTTGCGGTCGATCGCCTCCCGGAACTGCGCCGCCCCGTGGGCCCGGAAGGCGAGCCAGAGCTTCAGCGCACGGAACGGTCGTGAGTATTCGAGCGTGATATCGGCGGCATGCAACTCGTGCTGTTGATGGGGCAGGTAACCCTGCTCGTGCGAGAACGCCTTCGAGAGCGACGCGTCGTCGCGCACCAGCACCACGCCACAAGCCTTCGGCAGGTAGAGCCACTTGTGCGCGTCGATCGAGCAAGAATCGACGCGACCGAGGGCGTCGAACATCGGCGCCCGTGACTCGACCGATGCCGCGGGAAGCCCGTACGCCCCGTCGACGTGCAGCCAGACGCGCTCGCGCCCGCACACGTCGGCGATCTCCGCGATCTGATCGATCGCTCCCGTGAGCGTCGTTCCCGCGGTGGCGACCACGGCGACCGGCGTCACCCCCGCGGCCACATCGGCCGCGATCGCCTCGGCGAGCGCTTCCGGACGCATGCGGCGGAGGCCGTCGATCTCGATCGCCCGAAGGTTGTCCGAGCCGATGCCGAGCAGCTCGACCGCCCGAGTGACCGAGTAGTGGACCTCCTGCGAGCAGTACACGGCGCCGGGCCGTCCCTCGAGCCCCGTGTGGCGCGCACCCGGCATCGCGCGCTCACGAGCGGCCGCAAGGGCGGTGACGTTGCTCACGGTGCCACCGCTGGTGAACGCGCCGCCCGTGGCCGGGAACCCGACGAACTCAGAGACCCACCGCACCGCCTGGTCCTCGATCTGCGTCGCCGCTCTGGCGTCGACCGCCAGGTTGATGTCGTAGGTATGGGCGAGCAGATCGGCGATCGCGCCGACCTCGAGGCCGCTGGATCCGATGAAGGCGAAGTACCTCGGCCTGGCCTGGGCGATCGACTCGTCGAGGATGCGGGCGGCGTCGTCGAGCACCTCGTGCACGGGCGAGGCCGCCTCGGGCACGGCGACCTCGAGGAGCCGGCGCACCCGTTCGTCGAGCGGCGGCTCCTCGGGCCGGAACCGATCGAAGCTCCGCCAGGCCTCGGCGACCAGGCGAGCCGCGTGCTCAAGCGCCTCCTCGCGAGGCGCATCCAGCCGCAGCGGTCGTTCGTCGTCCATGATCCCGGGATGGTACGACCCGGTTCTACGCCTCCTTCGTGGTCAGATCGGGAAGGGCCTGACTCGCAGGCTCCCTGCCTTTGACGGCGAGCGCGGCCACGAGCCCGACGACGAAGAGCGCCAGGGCGTAGATGGGTGCGAGGAGCGTAGGGCTCTTCACGTCCGCGAACGCTGCGTAAACAGCTCCTGCCGTGACGACCACGCCGACGATGGCAGCGATCCATAGGGCAGCCTTGTTGGGATCATCACGCAACCCGCTCAGGGCGCCGATCGACAACAAGAGGTAGACCACCACGAGCGCGAACCCGCCGAACGTCGACATCCAACCGAAGATCGCCGCATAGTGTGGCGTATCCGGCAGCGCGAAAAGCTCGTCCCAGAACTCGGTCGCGAGGATCAAGAGGACCTGAATCACCATGAGCAACGCGATGGCTCCTACAGGGGTCCCGTGCTTCGAGACCGCGGCAAGCGGGGCAGGCAAGCGTCGATCTCGAGCCATGGCGAAGACCCCGTGGGTCGACGCGACCGCCGCCCCTATCCCGACGGCCATGATGTCCAGCAGCACCACCAGCTCGAGAAGTCGGACGATGCCAGATGAGGCGTACTCGGCTCCGAGCGCGAAGAGCGGAGCCAGGAACACCGCTGGATCCGTGAAGACCTGCAGCTGGAAGCCGAATCCAGCGACCTGAGCGTAGGAACCGATGAGGTAGAAGATCCCGACGGCCACTACCGAGAACAACACCGCGCGGGGGATCTGGCGTTTCGGCTCTGATGTCTCCTCTCCGAGATTCGCCGCCGTCTCGAACCCGACGAAGATCAAGACGCCGTACAGCACCCCGAAGAGAACTCCGTTCCAATCCCCCGAGGTCGAGTTGCTCGGGTCGAAGGCCTTCGCGATGTCGTTGCCATCTCCCACCTTGGCGATCACGTAGATGTTGAAGCCCAGCAGCACGGCCATGGAGATGAACGCTAGGAAGAGTTGGAAGCGCGTGGAGAGTCGCACTCCGAGATACAGGACCACCGAGAGCAGCGCAGCCCAGATCACGTTCCATGCCCAGACCGGAAGCGGCTCCGTTTCGAACTCGACGAGGATCGTGTCGTGGACGAACCCACCGATGAAGACCCCGAGTCCGACGGTCAGAGCGATCGCCCCGCCATAGTAGAGCCAGCCGGTCGCCGACCCCATGGTGGAGCCGAGTCCGTTCGACACGTAGTCATAGAGCGACCCCGCGGCGTGGATGCGCTTCGCGTACTGCGCAACGATCCACCCAAGGGCGAGCACCCCGACCCCCGCGAGCAGGACTGCGAGGGGGGCCGCGGTGCCTGCTCCTTTCCCGGTCGCCGAGAGCACACCCATGATGAGCGGGAAGATGAACGCGGTTGAGAACACCGGACCCATGAACCCCACGGACTGCGCGATGCAGTCGGCGAGCGTGAGCCTCTTCTCGCCCAACCGTTCGTATCCCGTGTCCTGCTGATGGTTCGCCATCTGCGGAGTCCCCCTTCTCCGTCGCGGGGCCGGCCGCCGGGGGGCCCCCCCGAGCCCCGCCCACCCGCCGCCCGCCGCCCCACCAACACCATCCCC
>JBEVGU010000185.1:0-5043 GCA_040511595.1 Actinomycetota bacterium
TCGGCGCGGATGACGACCTGTCGCTCGGAGCCCATCGATCTCCCGGTCGCTCCTCTCGGCCGTTGAAGGATGCGAACACTACCGCCGCAGGAGAAGTGCGTCCGTAGCCCTCCGCGAGCCGGTTGGCGATCCAGACCGTGGCGATCGAGCGACGTAGGTCCCTCTACCGGACGATGATCATTCCTCCAGCTAGCGGACGATTAGTACCGGGACGCTCGACAGGTGCACGACCTTGTGGGCGACGCTGCCGATCAGTAACCCCTCCCAATCCGACATGCCTCGGCTCCCCATCACGATCAGCCCGGCGTCCTCGCTCGCCGCCACGTCCATGATCTCTTGTGCGGCCCTCCCCGCAAGGGCGGCCCGGGCCTCGGCCCGCGCGCTCACCCCCAGATTCTTCAAGGACCTCGCCGCGTCGTCGGCGTCCCTTGTCGCATCCTCCGTCGTATCGTAGGCGATCGGTCCTCCCCGACCGAGCTGTTGCTCCACGACGTGGACGGCGATCACCTCCGACCCGTACTTTGAGGCGATATCGGCGGCCACAGGAACAGCACGCTGCGCGGGCTCGGATCCATCGACGGCCAACACGATCCTCTCGAACATCGTGCCACCTCCTTCAAAGCGAAGTCTGCGATCCCGAATCATCCCCGCTCAGGGCCGAAGGTCCCTCTGGCTGGGTGACGAAGGACGCAGCGTTCGTGACGCCACCGAGGACGTCCCGGCGCGCCACGACCGCGGCATCGACTCCGCGTTCGGGGCGTCTACATGCGAATGAGCTCCCTCACTGCCACCGGGTGGAGCCGGGCGCGGAGGCTCCCACGGTGAAGCGCCCGCTCATGGAACGAGCCGTTCGGGCGGACCCCGGCGATCCCGCCTCGCTCGACGAGGGTCTCGAGCAGCGGCACGAGCTGTTTCCCGTAGAGCTCCATGCATCGCTTCGGGTGGACGCCCGGCCACGAGTAGCACGATGCCACCATCCGACGGTGCCCGGTCGGGACCTGCCGCGGCACCAGATCCCACGCTGGATCGTCCACGTCGAACGTGTACTGATCGAGGTTGCCCTGTGGGATCCCCTCGATGCCTCGGACCGTCGGCGGGTCGGCATCCAGGAGGTACGGATCGACGACGAGATCGCAGATCACGGCGTGCGGAGGAAGCAGGCCGAGCCAATCGTTCCGGATCAACGGCACGGACGCGTCGTGCCGCTGCGTCGCGTCGACCAGGATGTCCGTGGCGGGGAGTCGCTGCAGCAGGTAGGCGTCATCGCTCGTCAGGTTGCGCCCGATCGTGACCACCTCGACTCCGGGCACGCCGTACCGCATCAGCAGGTCCGAGCGCTCGGCATTCCCGTACTTCGTAGCGGCCTCGACCGCGTGCTTGCCGATGTCGCCCGCGCCCATCACGGTCACGCGCACGGGGGCTCGTGCAGGCGAAGTGAGCTGCGGCCATCGACGCTCCAGCATCTCGAACGCCACCTCGAGACCGTTCCAGGCGACCGCCTGGCTGTTCACGACGAGCCGACGGCCCTCGTCGTCCTCGATCGTGTCGAGGCCGACCGCGTCGATCCCGAGTTCCTCCAGGTGCCGCACACGCGCCGGCCGCGTCGGGAAGTGCAGCATCGAGATCAGTGTCGCGCCGCGGCGGGCCTTCTCGAACTTGCCGATCGGCGCTCGTAGCACCACCACGACGTCCTGCCGAAACGCAGAGTCCTCATCGACGACGTGCACCCGCGAGGACGACACGTAGTCTCCGTCGACGTACCCCATCCCGGAGCCGATCCCGGACTCGACGAACACCTCGCATCCGAGGTCGGCCAGGAGATGGATCAGCGGCGGGAGGAAGTCCCGTCTCTCTCCAGCTTCCTTGTGCATCGTGGGGAAACCGAACGTCAGCCCGCGCGCGAGCCCATCCATCTTGACACCTCCGCTCTGGCGACGGCGCGCTCGACCTGCGACGCGCCGTTCAGGCCCCAGTCCCCGGCCGGCTTCCCAAGGACCACGCCCAGCACCGGCTCGAGCTGCTCGCCGTACGTCCGCATGCTCCCGACGGGATCGAGCCCGGGCCAGGAGTAGCACGACAGGGCGAGTCGCCGGTTCGTCGTGTCGATCCGCGGATCGATGAGGTCGTACGCCTCGTCCTCCGGTGGGAACAGGTAGCTATCGAGCGAGCCGTGCGGCACACCCTCGATCCCCTTCACGACGGGCGGTGTCACGTCGAGGTCGTACGGGTCGCACGCGAGGTCGAGTATGACGCCGTCCGCGGGGAGTGCAGTCAGCCACGCGTTCGCCACCACGGGCCGGCTCGGGTCGACGCGTCTGGTCGCATCGATCAGCAGGTCGGTCTGCTCGAGGCGCCCGAACATGTAGTCCTCGTGCCAAGTAAGGTCGAAGTCGACCACCGTGACCTCGACCCCTGGAACGTTGGTCGCGACGAGCGACTCGCGGAGCTGCGGGTCGCCGTAGCGCGTGGCGGCGAACGCGGCCCAGCTGCCGACGCCCCCGGAACCTAGACACGTGACGTGCAGTGGGCGCCGACTCGGGTGATCGAAGTGGGGATGCCGTCGCTGGATCTCGCGGAACGCGGCACGAACCCCGTTCCACGCGACTGCCTCGAGGTTCTCCACGAGGCGACGACCGGACCGGTCGGTGATCGCGTCGAGGCTCACGGCGCGAACGCCCAGGTCGGAGAGGAGGGCGGTGCGATCCGGCCGCGTCGGGTAGTGCAGCATCGAGAGCAGGACGGTCCCCGGGCGGAGCCGCCGGAGTTCATCCAGCTCGGGGCATCGGAGGACCACAACGATGTCCTGGTCCAGGCACTCCTCGTACGAGCCGACCCGGACGTGACCCGACACGTCGAGGTAGGCGCCCATCTGGACGCCAACGCCGAGGCCGTAGCCCTCCTCCAGCACGATCTCGTCGGCGCCGAGGCGATCCAGATGCGCGATCAGATCCGGCAGGAAGTCGCGTCGCTCTCCCCGCTCCTTGTGCATCCGCGGCAATCCGACGGTAGGAACCATCGCCTAGGCACATTACGGAGCTGCTCCGCTCGCCACTCGGGCCGAAGGGCCCAGAGTTGTGGGGCCGATCGCGGTCGACCGATGACGGAGGCGTGGCAGTCAGATCGGATATCGAGCCGGCTGGAACCGTCGCCGCTGCGGCGCTCGCACTTACGGGCGGACCCGTTCCCGGGGTCGCAGCCGGACCACGATGCTCGCTTCCGAGACGGAAAGACATCGTCTAGGTCGGGATGCCAGGACCATCCGACTCCCCTAACCGGGCCGTTCGGCCCCACCGTGCACGAGACGATGTCCCCTAAGGTCTGGAGAGGATCGCGATAACTGGGCTCGAACCGCGAGCCCGGAACGGAAGGGGGGATCCGCGATGCTCACCCGACGTGACTTCATCAAGGTCACCGGCGCGTCCACCGTCGGGTGGTACGTCGCTACCCAGTTCGGCTGGGTGCAGCGGGCGACGGCGCAGATCCCCGGCGGAACACTCCACCCTGCGCTCATCCCGAAGTACCAGACCCCGCTGCTGATCCCCCCGGTGATGCCGCGCGCCGGCACTATCACGCTCCCCGGCGGTAAGCCCGCCGACTACTACGAGATCTCGATGAGGCAGATCACGCAGCAGATCCTGCCGTCGGGTCTCCCGCGATCGACCGTCTGGGGCTACGGCGCGGTGAGGGGTCAGGGCCGGAACCCGCTGCTGATCCACAACGCCCCCTCGCTCACGATCGAAGCGCAGTGGAAGCGACCCGTCCGCGTCAAGTGGATCAACGACCTGAGGGCTGACAACGGCCACTACCTGCCGCACCTGCTTCCCGTGGACCAGACGCTGCACTGGGCCAACCCGCCCGGCGGCAACGCGGACCGAGACACACGGCCGGCGTTCACCGAGACCCCGGGTCCCTACACCGGTCCCGTCCCGATCGTGACGCACGTCCACGGGGCCGTGGGGGTCGGCGACGAGAGCGACGGCTACGCCGAGGCCTGGTACCTGCCAGCGGCCAACAACATCCCCGCCAGGTTCGCGACCGAGGGCACCTGGTACGACTTCTTCAAGGAGAAGGCCGCCTCGAGCTACGGGGCGGCGTGGGGGCCCGGGTTCGCCACCTTCCAGTACCCGAACGCGAACCGTGCCTCGACGATCTGGTACCACGACCACGCGCTCGGCATGACGCGGCTGAACGTCTACGCCGGCCCCGCCGGCTTCTACCTCATCCGAGGAGGTCCCGCGGGCGACAAGGCCGTGCTCGACAGCCGGACAGGAGCCACAGCCGTCCTTCCGGGTCCCGCGCCCAAGGAAGGGGACAAGTTCCCGCCCAACAAGACCTACTTCGAGATCCCGATCGCGATCCAGGACCGCGCGTTCAACGCCGACGGGTCGCTCTTCTACCCGGACAGCCGCGAGTTCTTCGACGGAGCCACGGCGTTGGACCCGGGCTTCATCCCGGAGACCGACCTCTCGCCGATCTGGAACCCGGAGTTCTTCGGGAACACGATCATGGTCAACGGCAACACCTGGCCGTTCCTGAACGTCCAGCAGCGTCGCTACCGCTTCCGCTTCCTGAACGGCTGCCAGTCGCGCTTCCTGATCCTGGACTTCAACCAGATCCCCGGTGTGAAGGTCTGGCAGATCGGCAATGAGGGCGGCTTCCTCGCGGCACCGGTGAACCTGACGGCCCACCACGCCAACCGTCTGCTGATGGGCCTTGCCGAGCGCGCCGACCTCATCGTGGACTTCACCAACGTTCCGGTGGGTCAGCACGTCCTCGCCAACGTCGGGCCGGACGAGCCGTTCGGCGGCGGCGAGCCGGATGAGGATTTCGACGTTGCCGACCCAGCTTCCACCGGTCAGATCATGGCGTTCAAGGTCGGACCGGCCATCGCGTCCGATCCCACCACACCGCCGCGGTTCCTGGTGCTTCCGGCCATCACGCCGCTCCCGGCGTCGACGGCCACGCGTCCGCTGGCACTCATGGAGACGATGTCCGAGTTCTGGGATGGGCCAGCGGCGGCCATGCTGGGCACCGTCGACGGCG
>JBEVGU010000186.1:0-9625 GCA_040511595.1 Actinomycetota bacterium
ACTGCCCATTCGGTCTCGCGCGACATGATCTCCTCCATCTGGTGTTGCCTAGCGCCGGTCGTGATGCCCGACGACCCAGGCTACCTGAGCGCGATCGGGGAACGGCGCCCGACGGAAGGAGGGGTCAGGGCGGTCGGATGCCATCGGCCGAGAACTTCCGGCAGGATGTCGACGAGCATCTGCTCCTGTTCGTCGTATTGATGGACGCGGCCGACCGAGCCGCCGACCGAAGGGAGGGAACGTGACGCGGTACCTGTTGCTGATCCATGCGGACGAGGGCACTGGGGAAGAGGTGGCCCCCGAGCTGCGCGAGCGCCAGTACGAACGCTATGCGACGCTCGCCCGAGAGATGGAGGACCGCGGTCACGCTCGAGGCGGCGACGAGCTGGCCGCGGCCGCGACGGCGAAGGTGGTCCGTGTCCGCGACGGGGGGCCGAGCGTGGTCGATGGACCGTTCATCGAGACCAAAGAGCAGCTCGGGGGCTACTTCGCCGTCGAGTGCGATCTCGAGACCGCCCTGGACTACGCGGCCCGGATCCCCGGGGCCGAGTACGGCGCCGTCGAGGTGCGGCAGATCGTCGATGGGCCCGGCTGACCGACGAGCCGACCCACGGACCTGGAAGGAGCATGATGGTGCGGTACACCCTGTTGATCTACGGTGACGAGACGGCCTCGGGCGATGCGCCCCCGGAGCAGCTGAAAGAGATCATGGACGGGTACTGGGCGTACGAGGCGTGGCTCGCCGAGCAGGGCATCAAGGTCGCGGGCGAGGCACTGCTCGACACGAGTCAGGCGACGACGATGCGAGTGCGCGACAGCGGCAGCATGACCACCGACGGGCCGTTCGCCGAGACGAAGGAGCAACTCGGGGGCTTCTACTTGCTCGAGTGCGACAACCTCGACGACGCGCTGGAAGCGGCCCGCCGGTGCCCCGGCAGCACGTACGGGTCGGTCGAGGTGCGGCCCGTGATGGAGTTCGATCAGCCGGAGGGGGCCGCCCAGTAGCCCGCGAACTGCCCACGTCGGAGGTCGTCGACGAGCTGTTCCGCCGGGAGTCGGGGCGAGCAGTCGCGGCCCTGATCCGAGCCGTCGGCAGCTTCGATCTCGCCGAGGACGCGGTTCAGGACGCGTTCACCGTCGCCCTCGAGCGATGGCCGCGGGAGGGACTGCCGGACAACCCCGGCGCGTGGATCGTCACTACCGCGCGGAACCGGGCGATCGATCGACTCCGACGAGATCGGGTCGGACGGTCCAAGGCCGAAACCTCCGGCCACCTGGTGGCGCTGGAGGCGCTCGAGGACGAGATGCACGAGATCCCCGACGAGCGTCTCAGGCTGATCTTCACCTGCTGCCACCCGGCGCTACCCGTGGAATCGCGGGTCGCGCTCACGTTGCGAACGGTGGGTGGGCTGACGACCCGCGAGATCGCGCGGGCGTTCCTCTCGCCGGAGCCCACGGTGGCGCAGCGGCTCGTGCGAGCCAAGCGGAAGATCCGCGAGGCCGGCATCCCGTACCGGGTGCCGCCGCACGACCTGCTCGAGGAACGACTCGGCGGGGTGCTCACGGTGCTCTACCTGATCTTCAACGAGGGGTACAGCGCCACGAGCGGCGGCCTCGTCCGCGTCGACCTCTGCGAGGAGGCGATCTGGCTCACGCGCGTCGTCGACCGGCTGCTGCCGAACGAACCCGAGGTGCTCGGGCTCCTCGCGTTGATGCTGGTGCACCACTCCCGCCGGAGGACCCGGATCGACGAGGCCGGCGACCTCGTGCTGCTCGAGGACCAGGATCGCTCGCGCTGGGACCACGACATGATCGACGAAGGGGTCGCGCTGCTCGACCGCGCGATCGAGCTTCGCGCTCCCGGCCCGTACCAGGTGCAGGGAGCGATCGCGTCGTTGCACGCGCAGGCCCCAAGGCCGGAAGACACCGACTGGCCCGAGATCGCGAGCCTGTACGCCAGGCTGGCTGACATGACACCGTCGCCCGTCGTCGAGCTGAACCGGGCGGTCGCGGTGGCGATGGCCGACGGCCCGGGCGCCGGGCTCCCGCTGCTCGACGAGCTGGCCGGGGAACTCGAGACCTACCACCTGTTCCACTCTGCCCGGGCCGACCTGCTGCGGCGCCTCGAACGACGCGATGAAGCCGCGGAGTCCTACCGCCGCGCGCTGACGCTCGCGACGAACCCGGCCGAGCGGGCGTTCCTGCAGCGACGCCTCGCCGAGATGTGAGGTCCTGATCCGGAGGTTGGACGCGGTCCCGGGCTCCCCGCGTCGGTGCGCTAGGGTTCCCCTTCGATGCTCTTCCCTACCGTCGATTTCGCGATCTTCTTCGCTCTGGTCTTCCTGGGCCATTGGCTCCTGAACCCGAAGCCGTTGCCCTGGAAGCTGTTCATGATCGGGGCGAGCTACGTGTTCTACGCCTGGTGGGACGTGCATTTCGTGTGGCTGCTCGCCGGCGTCTCGGCCGCCTCCCAGCTCGGCGTGCTCGCGGTGTCTCGGCAGAGGCAGGAAGGGCGCAAGCGCGCAGCGATGGCGATCGGGGTCGGGATCACCCTGCTGCCGCTCCTGTACTTCAAGTACTACGGGTTCTTCTCGCTCAACCTGACGAACGGCGCGAACGCGCTGGGGCTCGGGGCCCACCTGCCCCTGCTCCAGCTCGTGCTGCCCGTCGGCATCTCGTTCTTCACGTTCATGGCGATCAGCTACATCGTCGACGTCTACCGGGGCCACACGCAGCCGGCGAGCTGGATCGACGCCTTCCTGTACCTGTCGTTCTTCCCGCACCTGGTGGCCGGGCCGATCGTGCGGCCGGACGAGCTGATCCCGCAGCTCGACGTCCGGCGCGATCCACGCCACGTCGACGTGGCCGGGTCGGCGTGGCTGATCCTCGGTGGCCTGTTCAAGAAGGTCGTCATCTCGAGCTTCCTCGCCACCACGATCGTCGACCCGGTGTTCGGCGACCCGTCACGCCAGTCCGCGATCGACGCGGTGTTCGGCATCCTGGGCTACGCGGTCGTGATCTACGCCGACTTCTCCGGGTACACCGACATCGCGATCGGCGTCGCGAAGCTGCTCGGGTTCCAGTTCCCGCAGAACTTCGACCGTCCGTATTCGGCTCGTTCGCTTCAGGACTTCTGGCGTCGGTGGCACATGACGCTCTCCCGCTGGCTGCGCGACTACCTCTACATCCCCTTGGGCGGATCGAAGAAGGGTGAGACGCGAACGTACGTGAACATCGTCGCGACGATGGTGCTCGGGGGTCTGTGGCACGGCGCGGCCTGGACGTTCGTGTTCTGGGGGCTCTACCACGGTCTCGGACAGGCGATCGGTGCGTGGAAGCGGACCCACCTCCCTCGGCGCGGGGACACGCCGCTGCTCGTGTGGGGACAGCGGCTCACGACGTTCGCACTCGTCTGCGTCGGGTGGGTGTTCTTCCGGGCCGACTCGATGGCCACCGCCTTCACCCTGTTGGGGCGGCTCTTCGTGGGATGGTCGACGCCCACCGAGGCCGTCACGCCGCTCGTGATCGGCGCGATCGCCCTCATGCTCGCGATGCAGTACGCCCCCCGCGAGCCGGCGTTGGTCCTGCAGGAACGGCTGTCGCATTGGCGCCCGGTCCCGATGGGGCTCGCCTTCGCCGTCGTACTCTTCGTGATCGCCACGCTCGGGCCGCAGGGCGTGGCGCCGTTCATCTACTTCCAGTTCTGAGACGAGGGGCCCACCGAGATGACCGAGCGCGAGGCCGGGAGCGAGCACGCCGGAGCCGGCGGCGAGCCCGGTTCGCCCGTGTCGCACGGGCGTCTCTCGATGCCCGCGGGGCGAGTGCTGATCGTGATGCTCGTCGCCCTGCTGGTCTGGGCCCTGCTCTACGCTCCGAGCCTGAAACGCGCCTCGGAGGCCCAGCCGCTCGGGACCCGACGCACGGTGTCGCTGTGGGTACTCGGCCCGCTGGCGGCGATCAGCGACGCCATCGGGCTCAGCACGGCGACCGACGGCGCGTCGCGAGCCCTCGGCCGCGACCCGGATGCCGCCCCCGGAGGCACGATCGACGTCGAGGATCCCGAGGACATTCCCACCATCGGGCCGTCGGCCTCCGTGTCCCCGCCACCCGACGAACCGGTCGTCGAGGACACGAAGATCCGGCGCCCGACCCCCCAGGACAGGTTGCGCGTGGTCGTCGTCGGCGACTCGCTCGCGGCCGGCCTCGGCGTGTACCTCGAGCGCGAGTTCGACCCCGACCTGGTGCGCATCTCGAGACAGGGACGCATCTCGACCGGGCTCTCGCGCCTCGACTACTTCGACTGGATGTCGGAGCTGCAGAAGATCGAGGAGAGCTTCCGCCCGGACCTCGTGGTGGTGATGATCGGCGACAACGACAACCAGAACCTGCTCACGCCCGATGGGCAGACCGACGTGGAGATCGGGACCTTCCGATGGCCGGAGGGATACGCGGAACGGGTCGAGGAGTTCACGCGCATCGCGGTCGACGGCGGCGCCCACGTCGCGTGGGTTGGCCTGCCCATCGTGGAGACGAAAGATCGATGGCCGGTGATGCAGCGGCAGAACGACATCTACGAACGCGTCGTCGACGAGACCCCGAACGCGCTGTACGTGGACACCTGGGACCGGTTCGCCACCCGCGACGGCGACTACACGCCGTTCTACTGGACCGACGGCAACGTCGAGCTGATCAGGGCGAGCGACGGCCTGCACTTCAACCCCCGCGGCTACGAGCTCGTCGCCGAGGCGGTCGGCGAGGCGGCCGTCGAGCACTTCCGCCTGCCGCGGCGAGCGATCGCGCCGTGACGCGGCGATCCCCGGCTGCCGATCAGACCGGGATCGGCACCTCGGGCAGGTTCGCCAACGCGGCATCCTCCTCGGCTGGGTCGAACTCGAAGTCGGGGAGCGTGCCGGCGAGGTAGTCGTCGTAGGCCTGCATGTCGAAGTGGCCGTGGCCGCTGAGGTTGAACAGGATCACGCGGGGCTCGCCGGCCCCGCGTGCCGTCACCGCCTCGTCGATGGCCCCCTTGACGGCATGGTTCGCCTCGGGAGCGGGCAAGATGCCCTGCGTCTTCGCGAAGAGCACGCCGGCCTCGAAGACTTCGTTCTGGGTGTAGGCGACGGCATCCATGTGCCCGTGCCTCACGAGCAGCGAGAGCGACGGCGCGTCACCGTGGTAGCGGAGACCACCGGCGTGCACGGGCGCCGGCACGAAATCGTGCCCCAACGTGTACATCGGTACGATCGGGGCGATCTGCGCGGTGTCGCCGAAGTCGTAGGCGAACCGGCCCTTGGTGAGCGTGGGACAGGCCGCGGGCTCGGTCGCGAGGAACCGCATCTCGGGCGTCTCGCCGCGGAGCCTGCCGGCCATGAACGGGTAGGCGATGCCGGCGAAGTTCGAGCCCCCTCCAACGCATCCGATCACGACGTCGGGCCGCTCGCCCGCCATCTCCATCTGCTGCTGCGCCTCGAGGCCGATCACCGACTGGTGCAGCAGCACGTGGCCGAGCACGCTCCCGAGCGCGTAGTTCGTGTCGTCGTGGGTGGCGGCGTCCTCGACCGCCTCACTGATCGCGATGCCGAGCGAGCCGGTCGAGTCGGGATGCGCCTCGAGGATCGCGCGGCCGCTGTTGGTCTGCTCGCTCGGGGACGCGACGACGCTCGCGCCGAACGTCTCCATGAACACCCGGCGATAGGGCTTCTGCCCGTACGACGCTTCACCATGTACACGTCGCATGCGAGGCCGAACATCTGGCAGGCGAGCGCCATGGCCGAGCCCCATTGTCCCGCCCCGGTCTCCGTCGCGATGCGGCGGATGCCCGCTTCCTTGTTGAAGTAGGCCTGCGCCACCGCGGTGTTCGGCTTGTGGCTCCCCGCCGGCGAGACCCCCTCGTACTTGAAGTAGATGCGCGCCGGCGTGTCCAGCGCCTGCTCCAGACGGGTCGCCCGGAACAACGGCGAGGGCCTCCACAGCCGGTAGACGTCGATCACCGCGCCCGGGATGTCGATCCACTCGTCGGTCGAGACCTCCTGGCCGATCAACGACATCGGGAACAGTGGGGCGAGGTCCTCGGGACCGATCGGTTGCTTGGTCTGCGGGTTCAACGGAGGAAGGGGCTCGATGCCCGACTTCGCGATGTCGGGCATGATGTTGAACCACGCCGTCGGAACCTGGTCGGCCTGCAGGTCGAACCGGGTGCGGACCTCGCTCATCGCCGTCGCCTCCTCGCGGTGGTCGGGGCGCGAGCCTATCCCTCGCCCGCCCTGGTGGCCACCTCGACCCAGCCGTCGATCTCACGAGCCTGGAACACGCGGAGCGGATCGACCGCGGGGCCCTCCACGGGCTCGCCGGTCTCCACGTCGAACACGCTGCCGTGGCAGGCGCACTCCACCGCCGCGGCGCGGTCGTCCAACTCCCCGTCCGCCAGGGAGCATCCCCGGTGGGTGCACTCGTCGTCGAAGGCGTAGAGATGCGCCTCGACGTGGGCGACGGTCACCCGGCCCGCAGCGGTGTCGTAGGCCCGCATCTCGCCCTCCGGGATCTCTCCCAACGCTCCCACCCGAACGAAGTCCATTCGATGCCTCCTCTCCCACCATCCTCGGCCGATTCGCGGGGTTCTCTCACGCCCTGGACAAGGCCGCGAACCCACGCTGCACCACGGTGAGGACGCCGAGCACGGCCAGCGCGAACAGGGCGGGCAGCATCATGCCCGGGATCAACAGGCCGATCATGAGTGCCAGCATCCGCTCGAGCCGCTGGAACAGACCCTCGGTGAGCTTCACGCCGGCGGCCTCGGCCTCCGCCCGAACCTGGCTCACGCCGAGGCTCACGACCAGGGTGAGGAGCGCGAGCGCGGCCTCGAGCCGGTTCCCCTGCGCCGCGAGGTTCCAGAACAGGCACGAGAACAAGATCATGTCGGACACGCGATCGAGGACCGAATCCAGGAACGCGCCGGAGCGCTTGTCCTCGCCCCGGTGCCTCGCGACCGATCCGTCGAACACGTCGAGCAGACTGCCCACGATCAGCAGTAACCCCGCCACGAGCCAGTTCCCGTCCACGATCTGCCAGCCGGTGAGCAGGATGAACACCGGCGAGAGCACGGTGAGCTGCCACGGCCGCACGCCCGTCCAGATCAGGAACGCCAGCACCGCGCGATACGGCCAGGCGAGCAATCGCTGCATCGCGCCGCCCGCGGCGCTCTCGCTCTTGCGGGGCGCGGGCATGTCGCGCACCCGGGGGGCCTCGGGGCGATCCGGGCGGCGGCGGCGCTCCTCCACTAGTCCATCGCAGACAAAGGTCCGGTCAGCCCGCGAACGGTTCGAACCCGACGACGACGTACCGGACGGTTCCGGCAGGCGCGTCGTACGCGACCTCCTGGTCGGCGGCGGCACCCAGCAACGCGCCGCCGAGGGGAGAGGCCGTGGTCACCGTACGGGCACCCGGAGCCTTCTCCTCCGCGTGCTCGGCCAGCAGATAGGTTTCGTCGTCAGGCTCCTCCTCGTCGAGCGGCCGGATCGTGACGAGCATGCCGGCCGCGATCTCATCGGCGTGCGGCGGCGCCTCGACGATCTCGGGATCCGTCAGCATGTGCTGCAGCTTGCGGATCTTCGACTCCATCAAGCCTTGCTCGTCCTTCGCGGCGTGGTACTCGGCGTTCTCCTTGAGGTCGCCGTGCTCGCGCGCGATCTTGATCTTCTCCGTGACCTGCTCGCGACCGATCGTCGTCAGGTGCTCGAGCTCGGCCTTGATGCGCCGGTACGCATCGAGGGTGAGGGTGGCCGTCGGCTGCTGGCCCGGCGAGCGTGCCGGGCGGCTCCGGAGCTCCTCGGGGAGTTCAGGCATGCCCGCGAGTCTATCGAGCGAGCGCTGCGGCCCGGGTCGCCGCTTGAGGCCCTCATGCCTGTGAGAAGTAGACGTTCTTGACCTCGGTGTACAGCTGCACCGCGGCCATGCCCATCTCCCGGCCGATGCCGCTGCGCTTGAACCCGCCGAACGGCGCCTCGGTGTGCACGCTCGACGCGGAGTTCACGCTGAGGTTGCCCGTGCGGATGCCCTTGGCCACGCGGATCGCGCGCCCGAGGTCCCGCGTCCAGATCGAGCCCGACAACCCGAACGGGGAATCGTTGGCGAGCCGCACGGCTTCCTCCTCGGTGTCGAACGGCATCAGGCAGACCACTGGCCCGAAGATCTCCTCCTGCGCCACTCGCCAGGAGTTGTCGACGTCGGCGAGCACCGCAGGCCGCATGAAGTACCCGTCGCCGTCGGGCACGTCGGCGCCGGTCACGTGACGGGCACCCGCGTCGATGCCGAGCGCGAGGTAGTCCAGCGACGTCCGGCGCTGACCCTCCGAGATCAACGGGCCCATCTGGGTCGCCTCCTCGAGCGGGTCACCGACCGCGATCGCGTCGGCCCGCGCGGCGAAGCGCTCCACGAACTCGTCGTAGACGCCTCGCTGCACGAACTGCCGAGATCGTGCACAGCAGTCCTGGCCAGCGTTGTCGAAGACCGACCACAACGAGGGGTCGACGGCCGCGTCGAGGTCCGCGTCGTTGAACACCACGTTGGCGGACTTGCCTCCGAGCTCCAGCGAGACGCGGGTGATGTTCGCCGCCGCCGCCTGCATCACCGACGTGCCGACCTCGGTCGAGCCCGTGAAGGAGATCTTGGCCACCCGGGGGTCGGCCACCAGCGCGCTCGCGGTGGTCGACCCCGGTCCCGGCAGCACGCTCAACGTGCCTTCGGGCAGGCCGGTCTCGTACAGGATGGCGGCGATCGCGAGCGCGGTGAGCGGAGTCTGGGACGCGGGCTTGACGATGGCCGTGTTGCCGCAGGCGAGCGCCGGGGCGATCTTCCAGCTGGCGATCACGGCGGGGAAGTTCCAGGGCGTGATCAGCGCGCACACACCGACGGGCTCGCGCAGGGTCACGTCGAGCCCGGGCGGCACGATCGGGATCGTCTCGCCCGTGATCTTGTTGGCGGCGCCGCCCCAGTACTCGAAGACGTTCGCGACGATGTCGATCTCGGCCCGTGCCGAGGCGATCGGTTTGCCGCCGTTGCGGGCCTCGATCCGGGCGAGATCCTCCTGTCGCTCCCGGATGGCCAACGACGCCCTCGTCAGCAGGCGTCCTCGTTCACGGGCGGACATCCGTGGCCAGGCGCCCTCGTCGAACGCTCGGGCCGCGACGTCGACGGCCCGGCGGGCGTCCTGGGGACCTGCCTTCGCGACCTCGGCCATCGGCGCCGCGGTCGAGGGCTCGATCACGCGGTCGGTCGCATCGTCGGCCGCGGCGACCCGTTCTCCGCCCAGCACCAAAAGTTCCGTCATGGTGCGCCGCCTCCCCTCGGGCCCTCGAGCGCATCGTAGTCGCAGCGCGTACCCTTCGGCCGACCGGCGTGCGAGGAGGCGAATGCGCGATGCGACTCGACGGCAAGGTGGCGCTGATCACGGGGGGCGGCAGCGGCATGGGACGGGTCGCTTCGGAGCTGTTCGCGAGCGAGGGGGCGAGGGTCGTCCTGACCGACGTGAACGACGAGGCCGGCGAGGCCACCATGGCCGCGATCGGGAACGACGCCCTCTACGTGCACGCCGACGTCTCGCGCGAAGGCGAGGCGAAGGCGATGGTGG
>JBEVGU010000187.1:0-12419 GCA_040511595.1 Actinomycetota bacterium
GATGCGCGCTCGCGGTCCGCACCCAGGCGGGGTTGGTCGCCGCGGAACGCGACGACGTGGTGGGCTTCCTCACGTACGAACCTCGGCCCGGCTCCGGCTGGGAGATCACATGGATGGCTGTGCGGGCGGACCGACGAGGCGACGGTATCGGCACGGAGCTCGTGGGCGCGCTCCTCGACCGTCTGCCGGAAAGCTCAGGTTCGCTCCTGGTCAAGACCGTCTCGGACCGTGACGGCGACCCCGGACCGGAGTATGCGCAGACCCGATCGTTCTACCTCGCCCGCGGATTCATGCCTATCGCGGAGCTGGATATCTGGGGTCCCGAGAACCCGTGCCAGCTCCTGGCCCGCGCGATCGTGAAGGCATCGCGGTAGCCGCGGTCGTCAGACCGCGGCGCCGTGGCACTTCTTGTACTTCTTGCCGCTGCCGCAGGGGCACGGCGCGTTCCGCGGCACCTTGTCGCTCACGGCCTGGTTCGCGTTCGCGGTGCCGGCGCCGCCGGCTCGTTGCCCCCCGCTCTCCTCGACGGCCGCTCGGTTGTCCTGGATCCGCGTGGGTTGCGACGCCTGCTGCCGAGGCTGTTCCTCGTCCTGCCGCACGAACTCGACGCGGTAGATGTACCGGACGAGATCTGACCTGATCGAATCGGTCAACGCCTGGAACATGTCGTAGGCCTCGCGGCGGTACGCCGTGATCGGGTCCTGTTGCGCCAGCGCCCGCAGGTGGATGCCCTCCTGCAGGTAGTCCATCTCGTACAGGTGCTCTCGCCATTTCGTGTCGATGATGTTCAGCAGCACCACGCGCTCGAGCTCTCGCATCATCTCCGGCGTGACGGCCTGTTCCTTCTCCTCGTAGCGCGCGAGCGCGTCGTCGACGAAGAGCTCGGCGAGCTCGTCGCTGTCGGGAGCCTGCTGCGCCTGCTCCCGCGTAACGTGCACGGGGTAGATCTCGAGCAGCGCGGTGAACAGCGAATCGAGGTCCCACTCCTCCGGGAACACATCGGCCGCGCAGTGGCTCTCGACGACGTCGGTCACGAGATCCTCGACGAACCCGATCGATTCCTCACGCAGATCCTGGCCCTCGAGGATCTTGCGGCGTTCCCCGTAGATCGCTTCGCGCTGGCCGTTCATCACCTCGTCGTACTTCAGGACGTTCTTCCGTCGCTCGTAGTTCAGCTCCTCGATCTGCTTCTGGGCGTTCTCGACCGCCTTCGAGACCATCTTCGCTTCGATCGGCTCGTCGTCGGGCCACTTCAGCCGCTGCATGATCGACGCTACGCGATCACTCGCGAACATGCGCATCAGGTCGTCTTCGAGCGAGAGGTAGAAGCGCGACACGCCCGGGTCGCCCTGGCGGCCGGACCGTCCGCGGAGCTGATTGTCGATTCGGCGCGACTCGTGCCGCTCGGTGCCGAGCACGAACAGCCCGCCGAGATCGACCACTTCGTCGTGCTCGGCGTCGGTCTGCGCCTTGAACTTGCCGAGGATCGGCTCGTACTCGGCCTCGTAGGCGGCGCGTTCCTGCTCGTCCATCTCGAAGAGCAGGTAGCGGTCGTTGTCCCAGTCGCGCGCCGCCATCTCCTGACGGCCCAGGTACTCGGGGTTGCCACCGAGCAGGATGTCGACACCGCGCCCGGCCATGTTCGTGGCCACGGTCACGGCGCCCTTGCGGCCCGCCTGGGCCACGATCAGGGCTTCCTTCTCGTGGTTCTTCGCGTTGAGCACGCTGTGCGGGATGCCGCGGCGGTTCATGAGATCCGACAGCAGCTCCGACTTCTCGATCGAGACGGTGCCGACCAGGATCGGTTGCCCCGCGTCGTTGCGCTCCTTCAGGTCCTCGACGACCGCGTTCCACTTGGCCTGTTCGCCCTTGTAGATCAGGTCGTGCTCGTCCGCCCGCACGTTCGGGCGATTCGTCGGGATCTCGACGACGGAGATCTTGTAGGTCTCCTCGAACTCCGTGAGCTGGGTCTTCGCGGTCCCGGTCATACCGGAGAGCTTGTCGTACATCTTGAAGTAGTTCTGGATCGTGACCGTTGCGAGCGTCTGGTTCTCTTCCTTGATCTTCACGCCTTCCTTGGCCTCGATCGCCTGGTGCAGGCCCTCGGAGTAGCGCCGGCCCTCGAGCACGCGGCCCGTGAACTCGTCGACGATCTTCACCTCGCCGTGCTGCACGACGTACGCGACGTCGCGCTTGTAGAGCTCCTTCGCGCGCAGCGCGTTCTGCAGGTGGTGCACCAGCGTGGTGTTCGAATGGTCGTAGAGGTTCTCGACCCCGAGGATCTCCTCGACCTTCGCCACGCCCTGCTCGGTGATCGCGATCTGGTACTTGGCCTCCTCGACCTCGTAGTCCTCCTCGCGCTTGAGGCGAGGCGCCACGCGGGCGAACGTCACGTACCACTTCGCCGAGTCGCGGACCATGCCGCTGATGATCAGGGGGGTCCGCGCCTCGTCGATCAGGATCGAGTCGACCTCGTCGACGATCGCGAAGTTGTAGCCCCGCTGCACGCACTCGTCGAGCCGCATGGCCATGTTGTCGCGCAGGTAATCGAACCCGAACTCGTTGTTCGTGCCGTACGTGACGTCGGCCGCGTAGGCAGGCCGTCGCTGCGCCGGCGACATCGACGCCTGGATCAGGCCCACGTCGATCCCGAGGAAGCGGTAGATGCCGCCCATCCACTCGGAGTCACGCTTGGCCAGGTAGTCGTTCACGGTGACGATGTGCACACCGTCTCCCGACAAGGCGTTCAGGTAGCCCGGAAGCGTCGAGACGAGCGTCTTCCCTTCACCCGTCTTCATCTCGGCGATGTTGCCCTGATGCAGTGCGGCGCCACCCATGATCTGAACGTCGAAGTGCCGCTGTCCGATCGTGCGCCGTGCGGCTTCGCGCACCCCCGCGAACGCCTCGGGAAGCAGGTCGTCGAGGGATTCGCCGTTGTCGGCTCGTTGCTTCAGCTCCGCCGTCTTGGCCTGGAGCTCGTCGTCGGAGAGATCCTCGACCTCGGGCTCGAAGGTGTTCACGAGCCGCGTCACCGACTCGAGGTTTTTGAGCTTGCGGCCTTCGCCGAGATTGGAGATCTTGTCGAGTACCGGCACGAAGTTCCTTCCAGGGCGCGTCCGCCAGACCTTTCGATTCTATCGGTCCTCGGGTTCACGCCCCTGACCCCGGGGGTGGTCACCGCAGCTCGATCACCTGACGGGTGAGCTGGGCGTGCCCCACGTGTTCGCGCAGATGCTCGAGCGCGTGCAGCAGGGCCCACGCGGCCGTGACAGGCTCGCCGGCTCCGTCCGTTCGCCACGGCGCCGTGGAGCTGCGGGCCGGATCGTAGGAGACATCGCCCCGCAGCAGCGCCCGGCACTCGTCACCGATCGACCCGAGCCACTCCATGAACGCGCCGGGGTCGTCCACGACGACCCGGAACTCGGCGGGCCGGTCGCGCTCGGGCAGCGGCGCCCCCGTCGCGAGGCAGAGCCACGAGCGGGTGCTGTGCATCGCGTGGGTGGCGAGCACGGCGAGCGGGTTCGTGTCGTCATCGACCGGTCGCCGGTTCAGCTCGTCGGCGGAGCACCCCTCGACGGCCGCGCGCAGCTCCGCGAGTGAATCACCGAGGATGTCGCGCGCCGCGTCGATCGTCGGATCGGCCACGTCAGCTGATCTCGATCATCTTCTCGCGCACGGCGTACACCACCGCTTCCATGCGCGAGTGCAGGTGCAGCTTCTCGAGGATGTTGCGGATGTGGTTCTTCACGGTGTTCTCGCTGATGAAGAGCTGCTTCGCGATGTCGCGGTTGTTGAGCCCTTGCGCCACGAGGCGGAGCACCTCCATCTCGCGGTCGGTGAGGCGCGGCGCGGGCATCCGCGGCTGCTCCTCGGCGGATTTCGACATCGCCGCGAACTCGGTGAGCAGCTTCGACGCCATGGACGGCGAGATGCGGGATTGCCCCGCCCACACGCTGCGGATCGCGTCGGCGACCTCTTCGATCGGTATCTCCTTCAGCAGGTATCCGCTCGCGCCCGCCTTGATCGCCTCGTAGAGATCGGCTTCCTCGTCGCTGATCGTGAGCATCAGGATCTTGCAATGAGGCAGCAGCTCCTTGATCTCGCCCGCGGCCTCGATACCGCTGCGCTTGGGCATACGCACATCCATCAGCACGATGTCGGGCATGGTCTCCTGGGCGCGTTCGACGGCCTCCGCGCCGTCGGAGGCCTCACCGACGAGCTCGATGTCGGGTTCCTGCTGCAGGACCATCTCGAGCCCGCGTCGGAAGAGCGCGTGATCGTCGACGACCATCACCCGGAGCCTCTCGGGCATCTCGTTGCCGCTGGTGTCCTTGCTCACGCTTCCCCCTCGGTCCCCTCGGCTTCGATATCGGCGGTCGCCTCGCTCGAGTGAGCGGATTCTAGTGGGGGCTTGTGCAACGATGCGCGACGCTTGCCGTGGTGATCGCGCAGCTGCCGTTCGAGCTTGTCTGCAACCCGGTCGATCGCGGTGGGGACGTCCTCGGCCTCGGCGCGTGCCCTGAACGTCTTCCGAGGGATGTACAGCGCGGCCTCGACGCGCTTCACGCCGTCGGGGCTCGGGTAGTGCTCTCCGATGAGCTCGAGGTCGATGCGGGTCGTGCGAGGCTCCATGCGTTCCAGGTGGGCCAGCTTGTGACCGGCGGTCTCCCGCACCTCGTCGGTGACCGGCAGACCCCGGCCCGTGAACGTCAGGTCCATGCTCGCTGGATCGTCATCGGGCGGTCCTCCTGTTCGCTTCGGGCGGGCCCCCGCCGGCTGACCTGGTCTTTGCCCCCACACCCGCCTGCCGGAACGTTCGCCCTCCGGTCACGGGGACCGGCGACTCCCGTCCTCTCCCGCCCAGGGCGGGGCAGGACTTACATCTAAGCCGCGCCATGCTCAGCGACCAACGGTCGCCTTACGTGGGTCGTTTCGCCCGCGGCTGGCCTCGACTACCGGGGATCGTCCCCGGGCAACCACAGACCCGGACGAGGGCCCGGTCGAGTATAGGCTCGTGGGCCTGAGCGGAGGAGTGCCCGGGCAGCCACGACCAGCGAGACGCGGTCCACTCCGGCCTCGAGCAACGCCTCGGCGCACGCCGCCGCGGTCGCCCCGGTCGTGAGCACGTCGTCGACGAGCAGCACGCTCGAGGGCACCTGGATACGTTGCCGCACCGTGAACGAGCCGCGCATCGCCTCTCGACGCTCGATCGCATCGCGCTTCGCTTGCGGAGCGGTGGAGACCGCGCGCCGCACCAAACCGCGCACGGGGATGCCCAGCTCCCGGGCGATCCGCACGGCGAGCACCTTCGCCTGGTCGAAGCCCCGCTCCGCCTTGCGCCGGCGTGCCAGCGGCACCCACGTGACCACGTCGGCGCCGGGGGGCGCACACGTCGCCATGGCTCGCGCGAGCGCCGCGCCGACGCCCCGCACCCCCCGGTACTTCAGGTGGTGAACCGCCGCTCTGGCTGGGCCCTCGAAGGCGAAAGGTGCTCTCGCCACCGCGATCACGTCGGGTGGGCAATCGCCGCATCGGGCGACGGGCTCGGGCGAGGGGGCGCCGCATCGCTCGCACCACGGCGGCGACAAGGCTCGCAGCGCCCGGCCGCATCGATCGCAGAAGGGCCAGGCCGCCCCACCGCATCCCGCACACCGAGGCGGGAACAGGACGTCGAGCGCGCGATCGAGCACCTCGTCGACGATACCGGCGGGGTGCGACAGGCACCCTAGGGCAACTCGACCTGGAGCGGACGCTCTGCGCCTCGAGCGGTGATCGCCAGCCGCGACCCCGCCTTGGAAGCAGGGTAGGTCGTGATCCTGCCTCGCCCGGACGCGGCGTCGTACTCTTCGTCGATCTGGGGCAGCGTCTCGTCATCGAGCGCGAGCGAGAACCCGATCCGGGCGGGGGCCTCGTACGACATCCGCACCGAGTCCACGGAGCATTCCACCGATCCGATCGTCGCGGCGACCTCGCCGGCCCGGATCGACCGGTCCACCGTGACGGATCCGCGACGCATGGTGCCACGCGGCCAGGCCACGGCGAAGCGATCGCCCGGGTGCACCATCCCGTCGTCGCCATCGACCACGACGTCGAGCTCCAAGCGGTACCAGCCCGGCCCCAGATCGAGCAGCGGCACCTCGAAGGGCACGAACAGATCGAGATGCGGCGCTACGTCGAGCGTCACGGGTTCCACCCCCATCGGCTGCCCGGATCGGCCGGCCACCTCGGCGACGCGGGCCGACTCGATCCGCACCTGGTGTGGATCGGGGTCCTCACCGCGCAGCACGAAGGCGCCCTTGAGAGTTGCTGGGAATCGCTCGTAGTGCGCGCGGATCGAGACCCGGCCGTCCATGCTCAGGTGCCCAGCTCCCAGCTCTTCAGGTAGTGCTCCTGCTCGGCGGTGAGCTCATCGATCTCGACGCCCATGGCCCGGAGCTTCAAACGAGCGACGTCCTTGTCGATCTCGACGGGCACCGGATAGACCCGCGGCTCGAGCGTGCCCCGGTTCGCCACGACCCACTCCGCCGAGAGCGCCTGGTTCGCGAACGACATGTCCATGACCGCGGCGGGGTGACCTTCCGCCGCCGAGAGGTTCACGAGCCTGCCCTCGCCCAACAGGTAGACGCGCCTGCCGTCGGCGAAGGAGTACTCGTCGACGAACTCCCGGATCCGACGCACTCCTCCGGTGCCGAGCGACGCCAGGGCGACCTTGTCGATCTCGACGTCGAAATGCCCCGAGTTCGCGAGGATGGCGCCATCCTTCATCACCTCGAGGTGCTCACGGCCGATCACGGTGGTGTCGCCGGTCACCGTGATGAACACATCGCCGACCCGCGCGGCCTCGCGCAGCGGCATCACCCGGTAGCCCTCCATCACCGCCTCGATCGCCGCGGTGGGGTCGACCTCGGTCACGATCACGTGGGCCCCCATGCCCCTGGCGCGTGAGGCGACGCCGCGTCCGCACATGCCGTAGCCGCAGACCACGATCGAGCGTCCCGCCAGCAGTCGATTCGTCGCGCGCATGATGGCATCGATCGTCGATTGCCCGGTGCCGAACCGGTTGTCGAACAGGTGTTTCGTGTCGGCGTCGTTCACGCTCACGATGGGATACTTCAGCGCTCCGTCGGAAGCCATCGCGCGCAACCGGATCACGCCGGTCGTGGTCTCCTCCGTGCCCCCGATGATCTCCGAGATCTGGTCGGCGCGCTGCTTGTGCAGCACGCTGACCATGTCCGCGCCGTCGTCCATGGTGATGTTCGGCCGGACGTCGAGCACCGCATCGATGTGCTTGAAGAACGTGTCGGTGTTCTCCCACTTGATCGCGAAGGTGTCGACGCCCGCCTCGACCAGCGCGGCGGCCACGTCGTCCTGGGTCGAGAGGGGGTTCGAGGCGCACAACGCCACGGCCGCGCCGCCGGCCTGCAGCGTGAGCATCAGGTTCGCCGTCTCGGTGGTCACGTGCAGGCACGCCCCGATGCGGATGCCGTCGAGCGGTCGTTCCTTCTCGAACCGCTCCCGGATCAGGGCGAGCACCGGCATCTCCGCGCCCGCCCATTCGATCCGCTCGCGGCCAGCGCTCGCGAGCGACATGTCTCGGACGTCGTTCGTCATCGTGTCTCCTCTCACAGACGCGGGAGCAGGTCCACGAGCAACCGACCCACCGCGATCGCGGTCTCGTTCGAGACCCGCACGACTTCCTCGTGCTCGACGTGCTCACCGAACGCGTTCGTCAGCGAGCAGACGCCCAGCACGCGCATCCCGAGGGCGGAGGCCGGCAAGGCCTCCGGCACCACGGACATGCCGACCACCGTGGCGCCGGCGTTCTGCAGCAACCGCACTTCCGTGGGTGTCTCGTATGCCGGCCCGCTCATGGCGGCGTATACGCCGACCGACGAAGTGATGCCGAGCGCCCGCGCTCGCTCGAACGCGAGGTCACGGAGCGCTTCGTCGTATACGTCCGTCGACGAGATGAACGCCGGCATGCCATCGGGGTAGCGCCACCCGCGCAAGGGCGCCACGCCCATCATGTTCAGGTGATCGCTCACGATCACCACGCTGCCGGCCGCTTCTCCGGGCACGAGCCCGCCGACGGCGGCCGTCAGCACCATCGTGTCGGCCCCGAGCTCCCTCGCGAGTCGAGGCAGCAGCGCTGGGACGTCCATGCCGTGGCCCTCGTAGAAGTGCACCCTCCCGAAGAACGCGGCGACCTCGACTCCGGCGAGGCGCCCGAGCACGAGTCGCCCGGCGTGGCCGGGGACTCCCGAGGGCGGGAACCCGGGCAGATCGGTGAACGAGAAGCTCGCGATTTCCTCGAGCGCGTCGCCGAGCGCCGGACCGAGGCCCGATCCGAGCACGATCCCCGCGCAGGGCGCGAGGCCGGTCCGGCCGCGCACGACCTCCGCGGCCTGGACCGCCAGGTCGTCGCCCGGACCGGGAAGCCCCGGCGCGCTCACGAGGGGGCCGCCTCCTCGAGGAACGCCTTCAGCCGCACGATCGCCTCGATCGGCGACGGGTCGATGCCGTTCGCGAGGCCCACGTAGCAGCTCGCGAAGTCGCCCATGATCGACAGCGAGAGGAGCCGTGACAGGGGGGTGCGCCCGGTTGCCCACACCTCCTCGGTGGTCGCGCCGGCATCGCGAGCGATCTCCAAGGAGATCGGAAAGCGGACCGCGACGTCGGGATGCTCCTCCTCGTCACGCAACGCTATCACGAACGAGCCGGAGCCTCGGCGGTCGGACCAGCCCACCACCTCGTTGTGGTCGAGCTCGGGCAGCGCCGCCGACCACGCGGGCACCTTCCCGTTCTCGTTCATCTGCGTCCTCCAGCGTGAGGCCGCGACCGATCCGACCCCGTCGGCGCCCCAGATCACGGGCTGCCGGCCGCCGATGCGAGCGGCCAGCGCCTTCGCTTCGTTGCGTTCCGACGAGACGTCGGGTCCGAGCGCCTCGACGAGCGGATCCATCAGCGCGATCGCGTCGAACACGTCGTCCGAGAGCCGGGGCAGCAGACCGATCCGCTCCATCGCACCGAGCAACGCGAACGCGAGGTAGCCCAGGGCTGCTCGGGGCAGGTAGCCCCCGGGGATGCGCACCGCCGAGATGCCGAGCTCGGCCGCCCGTTCCGCCAGCCGTCCTCCCGACGTGATCGGGATGATGCGGGCGCCGCGTGCCCGAGCCTCCTCGAAGCACGACAGCGTCTCCGCGGTGTCCCCCGAATACGACGAACAGATCACGAGGCTGTGCGGACCGACCCACGCCGGGACGACCGGAGATCGGTGCACCTCGACCGGCACGACCAGGCGCTGCCCGTACGCCGCGCGGAGCACATCGCCGGCGACCCCCGAGCCGCCCATGCCGCAGAACGCGACGGCCGTCACACCGTCCGCGAGCGGCAGCCCGTCGGTCGCGATCGCCGCATCGTATCCCTCCCGAGCGTGTCGAGGCATCGACCCGACCGCTCCGAGCATGTCGCCGGCGTCGAGCGACCGGAGCGCCTCGACGTCGTTCAGGTCGGTCACCGGCCGCCCGGTCCCTGTCCGGGCTTCTCGGCCTCGTCGATCAGCATCACCGGGATGTCGTCACGGATGGGATAGCGGTAGCCGCAGGTCGTGCAGACGAGCACCTGCTCGGCTTCGCGGTAGTCGAGGTCGCCCCGGTCGTTCGGGCAGACGAGGATCTCCAGGAGCTGTGGGTCGAGGGTCACGTTGCCTCCTTCTGCCTGATCAGCTCGAGCACGTCAGCCGTCTTGTCGGCGAGCAACTCGGGGGTTCGAGCCTCCACGTTCAGCCTGAGCAACGGCTCCGTATTCGATGGGCGTACGTTGAACCACCAATCGTCGAACTCTACCGTCAGGCCGTCGAGCCGGTCCTGCCGCCTCCCGGCATAGTGCGCCGCGATCGCCTCGATGCGGCCGTGCTGGTCGTCGACGACGGAGTTGATCTCACCGGAGGACGCGTACCGTCGCAACGGCGCCAGCAGCTCCGAGAGCGGAACGTTCGCCTTCGAGAGCTCGCCCAGCGCCACGACGGCGGCGATCAGGCCCGAGTCGGCACGATAGTTCTCGCGGAAGTAGTAGTGGCCGGAGTGCTCGCCGCCGAAGATCGCCCCGGACTCGGCCATGATGGCCTTGATGAATGAGTGACCGACACGTGTGCGCACCGGCACCCCACCGTGCTCCCGGATCACCTCCGGAACGGTCCACGAGCAGATCAGGTTGTGCACGATCTTGGCACCGGGCTCCTGCTCGAGCATCGCGATCGCGACGAGGGCCGTGAGCAGCGAGCCGCCGACATCGTTCGCCTGCTCGTCCACGAGGAAGACCCGATCGGCGTCACCGTCGAACGCCAGGCCGACATCGGCCCCGTGCTCGACCACCGCGGCCTTCAGGTCCTTCTGGTTCTCGGGGTCGATCGGGTCGGCCGGGTGGTTGGGAAAGGTGCCGTCGAGTTCGGCGAAGAGATGGTGCAGGGTGACGGGAAGCCGGGCCATGACCGCCGGCACCACGAGGCCCCCCATGCCGTTGGCGGTATCGACCGCCACCGTGAGCGGCCGCATGGCCTCGACGTCGACGAACGACAGCACGTGCTCGACGTAGGCCTCGAGCAGGTCGCGACGTTCCACCGATCCCGGCGCCGCGACGCTCGGTTGCGGGCCACCTTCCACGATCGCGCGGATGTCCCGGAGCCCGGTGTCCTCCCCGACCGGCTTCGCTCCCGCGAGGCAGAACTTCAGGCCGTTGTACTGCTTGGGGTTGTGGCTCGCGGTCAGCATGATGCCGGGCAGGTCGAGCGAACCCGAGGCGAAGTAGAGCAGGTCGGTCGATGCGAGGCCGAGGTCGACGACGTCGACGCCTCGCAACGAGGCACCCTCCGCGACTGCCTCGGCGAGCTCGGGGGAGCTCAGACGACAGTCCCGGCCGACGACCATACGCTCGGCGCCGCTCCAGGTGGCGAAGGCAGCGCCGATGCGGCGCACGAGGTCGGCATCGAGTTCGTCGGGAACGACGCCGCGAACGTCGTACGCCTTGAAGATGCGGTCGAGATCGCTGGGCACGACCGCATCCTACGGACGCGACCGTGGGCTCGTCAGTCGTGATGGCGGGGGGCGTCGCCGCCCCCCGCGCGGTTCATCGCTCGACGACCAACCCGATGACCGACGCCAGCGGGACCTCTTCGCCCTCACGGAACCACCACTTGGCCTCGCAGTGATGGCACGTGCGGAACGAAAGGTCCCGGCCGCCGACCGTCATCGAGATCGCGATCAGATCTCCGGTGTGGCACTGGGGGCAGGTTCCGATGTCCATGTCCCCATCAGTGTCGGTCTCGCCGCATGCCCGGGACCATAGCTCGGCGCTGTCATTTCCCTGGGCCTCGTGAGGGGTGCATGGTCTGGGCCTCGAACCGCCTCGAGCACCCCATCGGGGGGACCCTCGTCGGGCCGTTCGACCGGCGATCGCCCGAGGCGCGGGCGAGTCCGATCGGCCCGCGGGAGTCGCTCAGCGAGCGAGCGCCGGTTCGCCCTCGGCGACCTCGACGGTGGAGCGCGTGTCACGGACCTGCCACCCCACCGGGGGCGTCATGCGGTCGACGTGGCCGCGGCAGAGGTCGAGCAGGTTGCGGTCGCGCTCCGGGATCAGGTCGACGATCGTGACCTCTCGCTCCGCGTATCGCAGGGTGACGGTGGCCACGGGCTCGGCGTCACATCGCATCTTCGCGCAGGTTCGCATCGTCGCGAAGCCTAAATGACACGCGTGTGATCTCCAAGCATCTGGAGCATAGAGATGTACCCCGCAGTGGCGCTCCGGTTTCCCATCGCGTCGCTGCGAGGTACTCAGTCACCCTACGCCTGACCGGCGCGTCGCGACAACGATCAGCCGGAGAAAGAGTGACAAGACCGGGGGTTTTCGGGCCCTCAGACGTTCACGGAGGCGGGGGTGTCGCCCTCGACCGCGTTCACGGGGCGCTCACCCGCGACGATGACCCGGGTGCCGACGTCGACCATCGGATACAGCTCCTCGACCTCCCAGTTGTGCATGCGGATACACCCATGGGACGCGTAGGTGCCGATCGAGCTGTCGGCCGGAGTGCCGTGGATGCGGATGAGACCGGGCGCGGTGATGTAGAGCGCCCGGGTTCCCATCGGCGCCGTCGGGCCACCCGGCACGACGGCCGGCAGGTCGGCCCCCCAGCTGTCGAGCGCCGGGTTGTACCAGGTCGGGTTGACCGCCTTGCGGTAGAGGTTCCAGTCCCCTTGGGGCGTGGTCCATCCGGGCATCGCCGTCGCGACCGCCCATGTGCGGATCACGTCGAACCCGTCGTAGAGGTAGAGCTTGTTCTCGTCGACCCGGACGACGATGGTGCGGGACATCTTCCGTTCGGTGACCTTGGGCTGCACCTTCAGGACGGGTAGCGCGACCCGCGA
>JBEVGU010000188.1:0-3370 GCA_040511595.1 Actinomycetota bacterium
CTCGAGCAGCAGCTCCCCGGCCCCCGCCGCGCCGCCGCCCACAACGACGACGTCGGGGTCGAGCACATTCACCAATCCGGCGATGCCCACGCCGAGCCAACGCCCTGTCTCGACGAGGATGCCCCGGGCGACCAGGTCGCCTGCCCGCGCCGCCTCCGAGACCATGGGCCCGGTGACGCGCGCAGGGTCTCCCCCGCTCATCTCGACCAGCGACGAGTGCGGGTGACGTCCGATGGAGGCGGCGCCCCACTCGGTGATCGCGCTGCCGCTGCCCAACCGCTCCCAGCATCCTCGGTTCCCGCACCCGCACAGGGGACCGTCGGGCTGCAGGACGATGTGGCCGATCTCCCCGGCGAAGCCGGCCGCGCCTCGATACAGGCGCCCGCCGAGCACGATGCCACCACCGATGCCCGTGCCCACGCCGACGAGCAGCAGGGCGCGCGAGCCCCGCCCCGCCCCGTATCGGTACTCACCCCACGCCGCCGCGTTGTTGTCGTTCTCGGCGGTCGTCGGCAGACCCAGCGCCTGCCTCGCGTTGGCCGCGAGCGGCACGTCGCGCCACGCGAGATTCGGCGAGAACCGCATCACCCCTCCCCGGTCGATCAGGCCGGCGGCGGACACACCGATCGCGACCGCCCCCTCGGAGGGCAGGGCTCGGACGCCCTCCGTCATCGCCGCCAGGGTCGCCTCTTGATCGTGCGCAGGGGTCGGGCGAACGTCGCGGGCCAGCACCCGCCCCTCGCGATCGACGAGCAGCGACGCGATCTTCGTGCCGCCGACATCGATGCCGACAGCGGGTCCAGGCGCCGTCACTGGGCGGGCACCGGCGCTCCGTCGCCCTCCTCACGAGCACGTCCGAACAGGATCTCCAGATGGTCGCCGGCGAAGTTCGCCTCACGGACGACCAACCGCTTGAGGGTTTGCGGCAGGATCAGGTTGCGCTTGTAGGAGCCGACGCGGACGAACAGCTCCTCGCCCCGCCGGTGGATGTCCATGTCGTCGCGAGACACGAACGGCAACCGCATCGACAGGATGTAGCCTTCCCCACGCTTGCGGACCCGGATCGGGTCGTCGTGGTAGAGCACGGCGGTGACATCTCGCTCCCCGTACACCTCGGTCCCCATCTCGCCGAGCAGGGGCACCCCCACCATCTCCCGGTCGAACAGGCGCGCCTCGAGGATCGGCACGGGCTCGAAGGACTCGTGCACCGTCGCGAGGTGCTCTGCCTGGATGTCCTTCCACTTGCCGAAGTACGGATCGTTCACCTCGTCGGGGATGATGCGGTTCACGACCACCGCGTCGATCCGGTAACCGAACAGGCCGAGGTACGTGTAGGTGCGCCGAGCCTCGGAGATCACCATCTTCTCCGGATTCACCACGAGCCGCACGGACGACGTCAGCTCGTCGGTGAGGATCTGCTTCACGGCATCGAGGTTGCGATGCAGACGTTCGACGGCGGCGAAGACCTGGTCCCCCGCGATCGGCAGCGACGTCATCTTCGAGAGCATCGGTCGGACGGTCCTCACGATGCGCCGTTCCACCGGGAAGATGCGCTCGATGTACCAGTTCATGATCTCGGGCAGGCTGAGCAGGCGCAAGGTCTCGGCCGTGGGCGCGCAATCCACGACGAGCATGTCGTAGTCGCCGCTCTCGACGTGGGTCTTCACGTCGATCAGGGCGAAGATCTCGTCGAGCCCCGGGATCACCGTGAGCTCCTCGGCCTGGATCGTCTCGGTCCCGGCCCAGTTCATGAGCTGGATGAAGTAATCCTGGATCTCGCGCCAGTTCTCCTCGAGACGCTCCTGGGCATCGATCTGGACCGCCCAGAGGTCGGACGTGATCAGGGTCGGCGTGGTCCCGATCTCGACCTCGAACGAGTCTGCGAGCGAGTGTGCCGGGTCGGTCGACATCACCAGGGTCCGGTGTCCCGCACGGGCGGCCCCCACGGCGGTCGCCGCCGCTACGGTGGTCTTGCCGACCCCGCCCTTGCCCGTGAACAGCACGACGCGCATGTCGGCAAGCTTAGTCGGTGAACCGTTGACGCCCGGTGACGAGCTACCCCATCTCGACGCGGCGCTTCAGCTTCTCGAGGGCGTTCTCGATCACGCGCTTGGCGCCCTCGCTGCGCAGGAACCCGGGGACCAACACGCCGAGCTCGACGCCGAGCCGGTACGTGACCTTCGTCTCTGCCTCGGAGAGATCGTCCAACAGGTACTCACCGCGGACGTCCCGGATCGCGCCGCGGGCTTCCGAGGTCGTCCATGACAGGCCCGTGTCGCCGGGCGCGTACTGGTAGCTCAACGTGTAGGCCGCCCTCCCGAGCACCGGGACGTCGACCTCGAAGGCCACCTCGGTCGCCCGGCCCCCCTCTCCACGCCGCCGCACCTCGACCCACCGCACGTCCGCCCACTCCGGGTACGCCTCGTAGTCCTCGATGACCTCCATCACGTCCTCGAGGGGCGCGTCGATCACGATCGATCCTTCGGCGTGTTCCATCGGCGCGAATCCTAGCGTCTGGTAGCCGACACGACGGTGACCGCGAGCAGCACCACCGATCCGAACACGACCACCACCGTGGCCCACAGCAGGGCTCTCGACGAGACGACCGGCTGCCCCCCATCGGCGATACGGGACGCCTCCCAGGCGGACCCGGCGTAGACGAGCGCTGCCCCGCCGACGAACAGGGCAGCCACCACGAACAGCATCGGCGAGCCGAACCCCGACAGCAACATCGTGACGGCCATGGCCGCCAGCAACGTGAAGAGCACCGCGCGTGCGAGCCCGTCGAGCCCTCGGCCGACCCGCTTGTGGCCGAGTCCCGGGAACAGCAGCGACGCGACCAGGGCCTCCCTCGGCTCCACGGGGGGAGGTGCTTCGCCCTGGCGCATCAGGGCCGCGAACGTCGTGCCGCACACGGCGCAGGCGTCGAGCTCGATCGGGTTCGCATGGCCGCACGCCGGGCACGGCCACGTCGGCGCGGACCCCGGCCCCGTGGCGCCCAGGCCCGCCGGAACATCCTTCGTCACGACGCTCGCGGCGACCACCGGTTCCTCCAGTCGCTCCGGTTCCCTCAGGGACCGGAAGCACTGGCCGCACCACTCGGCGTCGGCGCTCACGAGCGCGTCGCAGTCGGGGCAACGGCGGTCGGCGCCGGTCGAGCCGCGTTCCATGCGGTCAGGGTACCCCGGCGTGGCCGCCGAGCCGCGAAGGGAAGTGCGGGAGCTCAGCGAGCCGCGACCTGGAGCCACGCCACGAACCGATCGGCGATCGTGGGCCAGGTGTGGTTGCGCAGCACGCGCGCTCGGCCCGCCTCGCCCATGGCCCGAGCCCGGAGGGGATCGGCGAGCAGGTCGGCTACGGCCGTCGCGAC
>JBEVGU010000189.1:0-5592 GCA_040511595.1 Actinomycetota bacterium
ACGAGTTCGTGCTGAACATCAACCTGAAGAGCGCGTTCTTCGGGACCCAGCTGGCGGCCAAGCAGATGATCGCCCAAGGCGACGGCGGGCGCATCATCAACATCTCGTCGGTCCACGAGGACTGGCCGATGCCAGGCAACACGGCCTATTGCCTGTCCAAGGGCGGCATGCGGATGTTGACCCGAACGGCCGGCGTCGAGCTCGCGCCCCATGCGATCACGGTCGTGGGCGTCGGTCCCGGCGCCGTCGACACACCCATCAACCAGGCGACCGAAGCGGACCCGGGCGCCATGAAGCGGCTCGATGACGCCATCCCACTCGGACGCATGGCCAAGCCCGAGGAGATCGGGAACGTCGTCGCCTTCCTCGCGAGCGATGGGTCGAGCTACGTGACGGCGACGACCATCATGGCCGACGGCGGCCTCATCCAGAGCAGCCCCGGCCTGTAGAAGCCCCTGGGGAGACGGCGCGAGTGCATGAGGGGTGACACGATGGGAGGATTGCAAGCGATGGGGAAGGCACGAGTGCCGTGGCCGGTCCGGAGCGTGATCGCGGGGGCAGCCGGGACGGCCGCGATGACCTTGGCCTACGGATCGGAGCGGCGGGTGCGCCATGCGACGACGCAGCTCGACTACGACGACAGCTTGGTGCCGGGGGAGATCGTCGGCAGCGTCCTGCATCTGCCCGACGTCACCGATCGGGAGGCCTCCGAGCTCGGCCTGGCGCTAAGATGGGGGTACGGGTCGGCCTTCGGGCTCTGGCACGGGGTGTTGCGTCGGCGCCTCCGGGAACCGTGGCCGTCCCTCATCTTCGGGGCGACCCTGATGTCGGCGACGCTGAGCCTCTTCCCGTTGCTCGGGCGAACGCCTCCACCGTGGAAGTGGCCACCCGACGTGCTGGCGACGAGCTTCGGCACCCACGCGGCGTACGTGGTCTCCCTCGCGTTGGTCGACGACATGCTGGGGAAGGAAGATCGGGAGCGGCCCGGTTCCACCGGTCACTGACCCGTGTCGCGCTCGACCCCCTCACCGGGTAACAGGCCCTTCTGGTCCAGTCGGTAGAGCAGCACGAAGGCGGGCACGACGAGGACGGTCGCCGCCGCGACGGCGACGAGCACCGCCGCGATCGTCCCCGATGGAGCGGCTGCCGCCGCGACGGTCAGGCTCTGGGGCAGCATGTAGTCCCACTGCGCCACCCCCCAGGCAAGGATCACGGTACCGACCGCCCCGACCGCCAGGAGGCGTGCGCCACGCGCAGCGTTCCGCACGAGCAGCACCAGCGACGCGGCACCGGCGGTCGCGGAGATGGCCACGAGCGGCAGCGCTCGGGAGGTGAGCCCGTCGAAGAGGTACCGGGCATCGGCCCGCAGCACGAAGATGCCCGCGAACGCCGCCACCCCGGCGATGACCGCGGTGATCACCGCTCGGCGCCGGAAGTACTCCCTGATGATCGGATCGGAGAGCCGACGAGCATCCCAGACGAGATAGACGGCGGCCAGGTAGGCGGCCACGGTGACCGCCAACACCCCGCCCAGGACCGACGTGGGGTTCACCCAGCTCGACCACGGATCGCCGGCCTGGCCTCCTGCAGGCACCCGCCCGGAGGCGATGCCGCCGGCGATGGCTCCCATGCAGTAGGGCACGAGCACCGAGGCGACCGCGAAGGCGGCGCCGAAGTTGCGGCGGTCGCGGGTGCGGAAGACGGCTTTGCGGAACGCGAAGCTCGACCCACGTAGCACGATGCCGAGCGCGGCGAGGGTCAGCGGCACGAACAGGGTGAGCGTGATGGAGGCATACGCCTCCGGGAAGCAGGTCCACAGGACGACGAAGCAGAAGACCAACCAGACATGGTTCGCTTCCCAGATGGGACCGATCGAGTGGTCGATGACCGCCCGGGGGCGATCCCCGCGAGTGGCGCCCCCGGCGACCAGGTCCCAGAAGCCGGCACCGAAGTCGGCTCCGCCGAAGATCGCGTACGCGGTCACGCCGACGAACAATGCGATGGCCGCCGCGGTGCTCATGCGACGGGTTGATCCTCGGGGAGGTCGAGAGGTTGGCTCGGCCCGTAGGGCACGTCGCTCTCATCTTCACCCTCGTCGCGTCGGAAACGGCGGCTCATGCCGCGCAGCACCAGGATCGTCGTGATCGCCAATCCCACGTAGAGCGCTGCGACGACGAGGAACGTGATCCAGACGCCCGTGTTCCCAGTCGCGGCGTGCTCCACCTTCATGTACTCGTACACGATCCACGGCTGCCGACCCACTTCGGTGACCACCCACCCCGCCTCCATCGTGATCACCGCCAGGACCCCGGCAGCGGCCGCGATCCGCAGGAACCATCGGCTCTTCGGCATGTCGCGGCGGAAGACCCACGAGAGCCCGTACCACAGGGAGACGAGGAACAGCAGGGTGCCGAGTCCCACCATGACGTCCCACGCGAGATGCACGACGTTGACCTGACGTGTCGTCGGGCGCTGATGGGCCGGCACCGTGTCGAGGCCCTGCACCAGCGTCGCCTTGCCGGTGCTCGGGTCGGACAGCCACGACGCCAAGCCGGGGATCGGGATGCCGCCGCTCACGGTGCCGTCGTCGTTGAGCCTGCCGAGGAGCGTCTCGGGAACGTCGCTCGAGGTCTTCGGCACGAGCTCGATCGCGGCGAACTTCACGGGCTGGTTGTTGTACACCCATCGAGCGAGCGAATCGCCGACCCCCATCTGGATCGGCGTGGCCACCGCTGCAACCGTGAAGGCAATGATGAAGCCGAGACGATGGTATCGGTCGGTCCTGCCCCGCAGCATGCCGGTCGCGTAGACCGATGCCACGAGGAAGCCTCCGACGAGGTAGGCGGCGATCACCATGTGGGTCGCCTGCAGGGGCATCGAGTCGTTGAAGATCACCGCGAGCGGATCGACCTCCACGATCTCGCCGGCGGCGTTGAGGGTGAACCCCGATGGACTGTTCATCCAGGCGTTGGCCGCCACCACGGAGACGCTCCCGAGGATGCCGGTGAGCACGATCGGGATCCCGGTCAGGAAATGCGTCCACGGCTTCAGGCGCCGCCAGCCGAAGATGTAGATCGACACGAAGATCGCTTCGAGGAAGAAGAAGACCCCCTCGAAGGCGAACGGGATACCGAACGCGTCGCCCCATCGCCCCATGAACCGTGGCCAGAGCAAGCCGAACTCGAAGCTCAGCACCGTGCCGGTGACCGCTCCCACCGCGAACGTGACCGCCATGTACTTGGACCACCGCTGCGCCAGGACCAGCGAGTCGTGGTCGTTCCGCCGGATGCCTCGGTAATTGGCGATCAGCGCCATGAACGCCCACGAGACACCGAGCGGCACGAGGATGATGTGGCACGCGAGCGTGAACGCCATCTGCGCCCGCGCCCACGGCACCGGATCGACGGCAAGGAGCGTCCGTCCGACGATCGCGATCGCATCAGTCACGTCGTCATCTCTAAACCGCCCGCGTTCAGGACGCAAGTCTCGCGCACGAGTCCCCCGCGTGCATCAACCCTTTCGGACTGAGATCGGGCTCGACCGAGCAGCATCACCCCGCCGAGCGCCTGACCGAGGTCGTAGCGGTCGTCGATCACATCGGTGGCCTTCGAGAGCGACAAGCCCGCGACCCATGTCAGGACCCCAGCGCCAAGGAGGATCGCGAGGAGCGCAGGCGTGCTGAGGGAGTCCACCGACGAGAACCGTGCGCCGAACGGGCGCGAGGGTGGGACCTCACACGTACGAATGCCGTCGCAGCCACCTCATGGCGACGGCACCCCAGATCGGCGGCAGGTAGTAGGTGACCAGCCGGTAGGCCATCGCCGTGGACAAGGCCGCCGCATGAGGAACCCCGAGCGCCACGAGGCCCGCCGTGTAGCCGGCCTCCGCCACCCCCATGCCGCCGGGCACCGGCATGAACCCCGCGAACAGGATCACGAGCATGTTCACGAGGATCAGCTCGGCGAAGGACAGGTGCTGGCCGAACGCCCGAAGACACAACCCCAGGACCATCGTGAGCAGGATCTGCGCCGCGAGGTTGCCGGTGAAGATCATGAAGACCTTCGCGGGCGAGCGGAGGACTCGCAAGCCCTCGCCCACGCCGGCGGTCTTCTCACGCAGGAACGCGCGAGACCGTGGCACGGCGAGCGCCCCGACGGCGAGCAACACCACGACGACGACGCCCACCAGGATGATCGTGCCGTCGAACGTGTGCGACGAGCTCTTCGTCGGGAGGTTCAGGCTCGCCAGCCCCGACAGCGTCACGCCCACGATCAAGAGGATCTGGACCACGAATCCGCAGACGCTGTCGATGACGCCGACCGCGACCGCGCCCGGTGCCGAGAGGCCCACACGCTGGAAGAAGCGAATCTCGAGCGCGATCCTCGCTGCCGAGCTCGGGACAGCCAGGCCGATGAACTGGATCCCGTACTGGAGCAGGATCACCGGCCCGAGGCGGACGGGCCGGATGCACGCGCCCACGGTCGCGAACGCCTGAGCGACCCCGGCCGAGGGGGCCAGCATGAGCGCGAGCCCGATCCAGATGAGGTCGGCCTTCTCGAACTCTGCGATCAGGGTGTCGAGCCCGACGTTCGCGACCGCCGAGATGATCGCGTAGGCGACCAACGCGATGATGACGACCATCGCGATCGACCCGATCGTGACTCGGTGGAGCTGTTCGAGCTTGGGCTCGTCCACCCCCGCCCCGTGGGCTGCGAGCTCCCGGAGATCGTCCACGCTCCAGTCCTGGTCGCGTACGGCGTGCCGAGTGGCGCGGTCGAGCACGGCGGGCTGCAGGTAGGGGAGCGTCTCCGCCATGCCGTCGGTGCCCAGCTCGTCGGTCGCGACCGAGACGGCGCGCTCGCGTCCGACGACCAGCGCCGTGACGACGAGCAGCTGTGCCCGCTCGGAGAGCGTGACGGCGAGGGGTGCTGCGATGGTGGCCTGGCCGAGGTCGGCGAAGGCGGCCGAACCGTCGGGGCGGACGACGAGTCGATCGGCGTCGACCGCGCCGAGGGCGATCCCGAGCCGGTGCAGCCGCCCGAGCTGCCTCCACATGTCGGCGATCAGCCCATCATCGACATCCTCTGGGGCGAGGGACGCCAAGGTGCTGCATGCTTGGGTATCGATCACGAGCACGGCATCGCGCCCTCCCGCCATGCCGGAAGCGACGAGGGGAAGCACCGACACTCCTTCCCGGTCTGCGAAGAGGGAAACGAACGACTCGTGCTCGACCCGTTGCAGGCGCCCACCGAGGCGTGGCGTCTCACCCCGGTTCCACAGCGACGACCAGGTCGACGCGAGAAGCTGCCCGTCCCATGCGTCTCGGCCGTAGACCTTCACGAGGAGTGATCGCCCGTCCGAGGCCGATGCCCTGGCCAGCGCCACGCCGCTCGGCTCCAGCGGAACGTGCGCTACGTCTGTGGCCTCGATCCCCAGGTCTCCGAGCGCTGCCTGTATCTGCTCGAGCGTGAGCCGCCCGCCCGGGGAGCCGAGCAGAACGTGCACGAGCGATGCGGCAGCGAGCCCGGCAGCGAGTCCGGCGATGACGCCGATCGGGAGCGCGACCCCGAGCGCGACCGTCGCGATCGCTCC
>JBEVGU010000190.1:0-3317 GCA_040511595.1 Actinomycetota bacterium
GCCCGAGAGCGTCGTATGCGATCGCGCGGCCCTCGGCCTGCCGGTTCGATGCTCCTCGTCGCCCATGCGCCCTCCAGCGAACCACCCCGCGGCGATCCGGCGCGTGGCGCCGGCTACCCGGCCGCCCTGCGGACCAGCATAGCGGCGGCCCCGTACGGGTCGAGTCGCCGCTCGACCAAGTCGTTCGCGAGCGCCGGGTCTGCCTCGAGGGCCTCCGTGGCGATCAAACGGAACCGTTCGGCCGCCAGGGCCTCGACCTCCTGCATCAGACGCCGACGGCGCTTCTCGCCGAGCGCCCCGCTCGCGGCGACATGCGCGCGGTGCGCCTCGATCGCTTCCCACAGGTCTTCCACGCCCTCGTGCTCGGTCGCGGTCGCCCTGAGCACCGGGGGGTCCCAATCGCGAGCTGGCCCGAGGTGCAGCATCTGGGTCAGCTCCCGAACGACCTCGTGGGCGCCGTCGCGGTCCGCCTTGTTCACGACGAAGAGATCGGCGACCTCGAGGATGCCGGCCTTCGCCATCTGCACGGCGTCGCCGAGGCCTGGCGCGAGCACGACCACCGCCGTGTCGGTCGCGGCGGCGACGTCGACCTCGGCCTGCCCCACGCCGACGGTCTCGACGACGACGCGCTCGTATCCGGCGGCGTCGAGTATGCGCACGGCCTCGGGCGCGGCCAGCGCCATGCCGCCGAGATGCCCGCGGGCTGCCATCGACCTGATGAACACGCCCGGATCGGTGGCGTGCTCCTGCATGCGCACCCTGTCGCCGAGCAGCGCTCCTCCGGTATAGGGCGAGGTCGGATCGACGGCGAGCACCGCCACCCGAAGGTCCCGGTCCCTCGAGCAGCGCACGAGCCCGGCCGCGAGGGTCGACTTCCCGACACCGGGCGCGCCGGTCAGCCCGATCGTCTCGGCCCTGCCGGTGCTCGCGTACACGCCGGCGGACAACGCCTCGAGGCCGGGGGTGCCGTCCTCGACGGCACTGATGGCCCGGGCCACGGCTCGGCGGTCGCCCGCGAGCACCCCGGTCACGAGCTCCTGCAGGTCCACGATCGGCCAGCCTATCGTCCGGCCCACGCCTCGCCCTCCCCCTCGGTCGCTGCGGACTCCGCGGGTGCGGCGCCGGGGATCGCCTGGAGCGCGTCCCGGAGCGAACGGCAGAGCTGGCGCTGCCGCGATAGGGCCGGATCGTCGACGCGGCTCACCCGCGACGCCACCATCGCCAGGTTCACCTGCTCCCGCTGGAGCCGGTGCAGGAGGGATGAGGCCCTCGCGCCGGCGCGACGTCGCATCTCGCGGCGGGCGGCGCGCCGGCGCGAGGGACGCTCGAGCAGCCGGAGCTCCCCCGCCGAGATGCCGTCGAGCCCGACCTCTCCGGCCAGGGCGCCGCGCAGCCACCGCCGTTCGCGACGCCTGGCCAGCACGACCGCGATCGCCACGAAGGCGAGCAGCGGCAGTCCCTTCACGGCGGTGGCGAGCACCACGAGCAGGTAGTCCGCGCCCGACCACGGCTCCGCCGGGAACAGGTCGAGCAGCGGTGAGTTCCAGACGAAGTGACCGAGGGCCGCGAGGGAACAGAGTCCGGCGGCCACCCACACGCGGTGTCGCAACGGCTCACTCGCCCGCCGCGAGACGACCACCCCGATCGCCATGCCGACGAGGCCCGAATACAGCACGTGCCCGTAGAGTCCGCTCGCGACCACGCGCAGCCAGAACCCTTGCAGCACTCCGGCCGGATCCCCTCCGAAGACAGCCATGAAGTAGAACACGTCCTCGACGATGGCGAAGCCGAGGCCGCAGATCGCGCCGTAGACGAACCCGTCCATCACGTCGTCGATCTCATCGCGCGCGATCAGATAGATCAGCACGAGGCCACAGCCCTTCAAGGTCTCCTCGACGAGCGGGGCCGTGAGCGCCGCCGTCCAGCGCGCCGCGAACTCCGGGCCACCGAGCCTCGCCACCGTGAGCCCCCACCCCGCGTTCCCGATAGCCGAGAGCGCCGTCGCGGCGACGGCGCCCCACAGGAACGCCGCCACGAGGATCGGGAGGGGCTCTCGCTCGTAGAGATCCAACACGTAGATCACGAGGAAGACCGGCGCGCCGTAGAGGAGTAGCAGGATCCAGGCCAGGGCCCAGCCCGACGGGGAGATGTTGCGGTAGAGGCTCTGCTCGGCGACGGCGAGCACGCCCGTGATGGCCACGAGCACGGCGTAGAGCCAGAAGGCCGGCTGGCGCGGCTGGAAGAACCGCGTGTGGTGCAGGTGGGAACGCCGCCGGGCGCGCGTGATGGGGGCGCTCACGGTGCGCCCACCGTGGCTCGCCGGACCATCGTCTGCAGGTCGCCATCGATGAAGGCGAGCAGGCCCTCGGGCGCGAGACCGACGAACACCACGCCCTGACCGGCAGGGTCGACGACCGCCGTGACCTCTCCCTCGACCGCCGTGCCCGACGACGGATCGACCCCAACGAACGTGAAGCGCTGCCCTTCGAGCCCTTGATCGAGCGAGACCGGCGTGAACGTCTCCGACGCGGTGAGGCGATCGAGGGATGCGCTCAGCCAGCGGTCGCGAACCTCGCTCGCCAGAGCCACCGCGTCGCCTGGGGCGGGCCCCCAGTCAACCGCCGCGAGCGTGCCGTTGCCACGGGTGATGCGCACGAACGGACGCCCCTCGAGCGTGCCGGGTTCCGCCGGCTCCCATCCGCTCAACGGCTGCACCGAGACGACCCCCGGGATCGCGACAGCCTGGCCCGCCGGCTCCGCCAGGGCGGCCGCCACGACGAAGCCGCCGAGCGTGACCGCCAGCATCACGCCGAGCACCGCGATCGCCGGCCACCACCGGCGGCCGGTTCCCGCGCGCTGCACCCATCCCGCGACGTCGGGCCGATGAGGAGACCCTTCGACGGACGATCCCTGGCTCACGACGGTCGCCCCTTGCGACCGGACCTCGACGGCAGAGGGGAGCTCGCGGTGGGCGCCTCGTGCACGGACAGCAACGACAGGAATCCGGCCAGCATGCGCGGATGCCGCGCCAGCCCTCGGACGCGGACCCGCCCGGTCGCCACGTCGGCGATGGCCGCGCGGCCCGCCGCGCGTGACGGGTCAGGGAGACCGAGACGCAGGGGGACGCCCGCGAGACCCAGCAGGATGCCGGCGTCGGCCCGGACCCGCAGGTGCGCGTCCGAGGCTGCCCCGTCGACGATCCGCACCCGGCCGGGAGCCAGGCGGACGGTCGTCGCGACGCCGGCGTCGGGCGCCTCGAGCACCACCACCGACCGGACGATGTGGGATGCCCGCCCGGGGTCGCGACGGAGCTGCTG
>JBEVGU010000191.1:0-9882 GCA_040511595.1 Actinomycetota bacterium
GGCGGCAGCTCGCCTGGGCGCTGGCCTGCCTCGGGCGGACGCACCTGATCCGCGACGAGCTCGACGAGGCGGAGGAGGCGCTCACGGCCGCGCGTCGGTTGACCGAGGCAGAACGGTGGACGACCTTCATCCCATTCCCCGAGGCGCTGCTCGCCGAGGTCTGGATCCGTCGAGGCCGTCTCGATCTCGCTGACGAGGCGTTCCAGCCTGCGTGCGCCTTGGGATGCTCGGGCGACGACGCGTGCTGGGAGGCGTACTCGGTGGGGGGGGTGGGGCTGCTCCGGGCCGCGCGCGGCGATCTCGACGGTTCGATCGAGCTCATGGAGGACGCGCTCACCCGCTGCCGACGGCAACGCGACACGCACCGCTGGATCCTCGCGTATGTGATGGACGCCCTGTGCGCGATCGCGACCTCGGCGAAGCACCCGCGGGCGGCCGCGTGGATCACCGATCTGGCGTCGCTCGCCGGCCGGTCGGGCATGCAGGAGTTCTCGGTGCACGCGTACCTCGACCGACGCGACCTCGGCGACCACGAGGCGCTCGACGCCGCACGCACGCTGGCCATCGACGTCGAAAACCCACGCCTTCGGTACCAGCTCGACGGCGAAGGTCGCTCCATCCTCGACGACCTGCTCGGCGTGACGTGAGCAACGTCCTCGCTGACGGAAGCGACGCGATAAGCCGATGATGGTCCGCATGGGCTCCCGCCCTCGCTCCGGGAACGACCCGCCGTACGTGCTCGTGGTCGTGATTTCGATCGTCGTGCCGTTGGCGGGTCTCGCCTTGCTCATCGGCGCGCCCTCGACCGATCTGCAGTGGGAGCATCACCCGTCGCACTTCTGGCTGGTGCTCACCGTGGCGGTTCTGAACGCCGTGCTGGGGTTGCTCGTGAGCGAGGCGGCCAAGCAACGCGACGACGTGCGACTGTTCCTCGTCTCGATGGTGTTGCTCGCGAGTGCCGGCTTCCTCGCGTTGCACGCGCTGGCGACGCCGAGCGTCGTGCTGAGTGGTCCCAACGGCGGCTTCGCGCTGGCGACGCCCGTCGGCTTGCTGGTGGCCTCCGGGTTCGCGGCGCTCTCCGCGATCGAGATCGACGAGCGGCGAGAGGCGGTGCTGCGACGTTGGACATCGCCGATGCGCATCGGCTTGCTGGTCGTGCTGCTCGCGTGGGCGGTCGCCTCGCTGGCCGGCGTCCCCCCGCTCGACCAGGTGCTCGAGGCAGAACGGGCGCCGTGGCTGCTGACGTTGGTGCCGTTCGGGGTCGCGGCCTACGCGTTCGCGGCGTGGCGGTACCTGGGGATCTACCGCACGAGGCGCCGCCCCCTGCCGCTAGCGGTGGCCACGGCGTTCGTGCTCCTGGCCGAGGCCCTGATCGCGATCGCGCTCAGCCGCGCCTGGCGCCTGTCGTGGTGGGAGTGGCACGTCTTGATGGCGATCGCCTTCGCGGCCATCGTGCTCGCGGCCCGCCACGAGTATCGACAGGAACGATCGCTGCCGGCGACCTTCGGGGGCCTCTACCTGGAACGAACGCTCGAGCGACTCGGCACTCGTCAGTCCGAGGCGCTCGGGGAGCTCGCCCGAGCCGACGCCGACGGCTCACTCGAGGAAGCGACCGCCGTCCTGCGGAGTCAGGGATACACGGGGGACGAGATCGCCGTGCTCCTGGGTTCGGCGCGTGAGCTCTCACGCATGGACGGCTTGCTCCGAACCTACGTCGGGCCCCGGCTCGTGGAGCGCCTGGGCGAGGAGCCCGCGCTCGCGGAACTGGGCGGCCGGGAGCGGGAGGTCTCGGTGCTCTTCGCCGATCTCGCCGGCTTCACGACGTTCGCCGAGGGGCGCCCTGCCTCCGAGGTCGTCGGCATGCTGAACACCTATTGGGGCTCGGTGGTTCCCGCCGTGGTCGATCGGGAAGGCGGGCTGATCGAGCGATTCGCCGGCGACGCCGTCCTGGCGGTGTTCAACGCCCTCGGGGACCAACCGGACCATGCCTCCCGGGCGATGCGCGCCGCGATGGCGATCCGCGACGGCTCCCGTCGGGTGCGGGCAGGAGACGATTGGCCCACGTTCCGCGTCGGGGTGAACACGGGTCCTGCGGTGATCGGCAACGTCGGTGGCGGTGAACAGCGATCGTTCGCCGTGATCGGCGACACCACCAACGTGGCCGCACGACTGCAGACGATCTCGAGGCCAGGGCACGTCGTCGTGGCTCGGCGCACCCTCGACGACGTCCGCGCGTCACCGGGCGTCCAGGTAGACGTCCGGCCCCTCGGCCCGACCGACCTCAAGGGGAAGGCGGAGCCGACCGAGGCCTTCGAGCTGTTGTCGATCACGACCTGATGCCGGCTGCGGTCACCTCGCGCGCAGCGCGTCGATCAGCTCGGACTTCCCCATCGACGCGCCCGCGATGTTCCGCTTCTTGGCCTGCTCGTAGAGCTGCGCGCGGGTGCGGTCCTCGAGGGAGCGACCGGGCTTGCCTCCCCTGCGGCGAGCGGCCGCGGCGTTCCGGCTGAGGGCCCGCCGGGTGGCCTTCGGCAGGTTGGCGATCGTGCGGGTGCGTTTCGCCGCGGCAGCGGCCTCCACCTCTACCCGCGAACGGCATGACCGACACGGCGAGCGCTTGCCGCGACGGCGTCGTGGTCGAGCCGACCTCACCCGTCCACGAAGCGACCGTCGGACATGCGCACCGTGCGGTCGACCGCGCCGAGCACGTCGGCGTCGTGCGTGGCGACCACGCAGCAGCTGCCGGCGAGGGACGCGTCACCAAGGGTGCGAAGGACCGCGGCCCCCGAGCCCGCGTCCTGGTGCGCCGTGGGTTCGTCGGCCACGATGAGCGCCGGGCCCAGGACCACGGCCCTGGCGACGGCGATCCGCTGCTGCTCTCCGAGCGAGGTCTCTCGGGGAGACCGGCGCTGCAGCGACGAGAGCCCGAGCTGCTCGAGCAGATCGTCGACCAGGTCCCGACGGGCCGCCGATTCCCCGGCCAGCCTGACCGGGTACTCGATGTTCTCGCGCACGCTCAGCTCATCCATGAGGCCGAGGTGCTGCGGCACGACCGCCACGTCGGACCAGGTGGGGTCCTGGCCGCCGGGACGTTCGACCTCACCCTCATCGGGCACTTCCCATCCGGCCGCGATGTTCAGCAGCGTCGTCTTGCCCGAACCCGACCGCCCGACGAGAGCGACCACCTCCCCCGGCGCCGCGTCGAGGTCGACCCGATCCACGGCTCGCACGGATTCGTCACCGTCACCGTAGGACCGGCTGATGCCCCGGAGCCTGAGCGCCGCTCCTCCGAGAGCGGCGGGCATCCACGGGCCGTCGCCGTCCCCGATCCCTGGCCAACGAAGCGCCGTCCACTCGACCGGTTCGGCCGAAGCCCTCGGCTCGTCCGATCCGGCGACCACGCCGTGCTCGAGCGCCAGCTCGTGGCCGGCGATCGACATCACCGACGGGTCGTGCGTCGCGAGCACGAATGTGATATCCCGCTCGGCGAGATCGGCAATGCGTCCCAGCACCCCCTCGGCGGCCTCCGAGTCGAGCTCCGCCGTCGGTTCGTCGGCCACGACCACCGACGCGCCCGAGGCGAGGGCTTGGGCGACCGCCACGCGTTGCTGCTCCCCACCCGATAGCTCGGCCGGTCGATGGTCCAGGCGGTGAACGATCCCAAGGGCGCGGGCGGTGGCCACCAGTTCGTCGTCGCTCACCTCGGCCGCGCGCGACGCCAGCCGCAGGTGTTCGGCCACCGTCAGATGAGCCAGCAGGTTGTCCGACGGGCGCTGGAACACGTATCCGACCGTCGAGCGTCGCACGGCCCGCCCTCTGCGGTTCGATGCACGCCCGACCTCGATGCCCTTCACCACGATCGACCCTTCTGTGGGCCGGTCGAGTCCGGCGACGAGCCGCAGCAGCGAGGACTTCCCGCTGCCCGACGGCCCCACGACGGCCGAGATGCCCCGTCGGGGGAGCTCGGCCGAGACGTCGCGGAGCGCCCGCACCTCCCCGGTGGGCGTGCGATAGGTTCGCACGACGCCTTCGAAGCGCACGGCGACCTCGTCATTCCGCGACACGCATCACCTCCGCGACCGAGGATCGCCTCGCGCCCCGATCGGCCGAGGAGCCACCCGCGAGCGCGGCCGCCGCGAGGCAGAGGAACGTCACGAACGACGCGGCCAGGGGCCAGACGATGAGCGGCTCCGGCGGGATCGAAGGGAGCGGATCCAGGCTGGGAACCACGACCGACGCGGAGGCCAGCCCTGCGGCCGTGCCGATCACCGCCGCGACGAGGAGCAGCGCTCCCAACTCGATGACCGAGGCCGTTCGCATCGTCGAGCGCGGCATGCCCATGCGATCGGACAGTGTGGTGGCGACCGCGCGGCCGCGCTGGCGGGCATTCAGATAGACGACGGCCACCACCACGAGCAGCGCGACGGCTGCGAACCCGAGCACCTGCAGCACCAGGAACGTCTGCACGGCCGCGTCGATGAACGGGACGTCCTGCACCTCCTCGGCGGTGATCACGAGCAACGGGAACACGCCGAGCTCGTCGATGCTCTCCACCACCTCGCGGGAGGGGCCGTCGATCCAGATCTCCGTGATCGCTCGAGGCGTCGCGAGGGGGTCGGGAACACCTCGGAACGCGGTTTCGAGCGCGTTCCGATCCATCACGAGGAGCGGCCGTGTGTCGGACGACGTGCCGGGGAACGTGCTCGCGGTCCCGACCGGGGAGACCGGCACGCGGTGCTGCCCCACCGTGATCGAGTCCGGAGCCAGGCCGCCGCCGTTGGCCACGACGACGGGCACGGCGCCGTCCTCGCGCGGCGTCGACAGCCGGTCGAGGAGGGTCGGCAGCGGATCGTCGGAGAACGCATCGTTCCAGTACGCGGCCGAGGCGAAGGTCTCGGGATCGACGAGCAGGAGATCGAACGTCGTCTCCAGATCGTCGATGGACCCCGCCTCGCGGAATCGGGTGACCATCGTCAGGGGAAAGCCGTAGCCGCTCACCACCTCGGCGTCGCGCCCGACCTGCACCTGGACCTGGCTGCCGACGAACACCTTCGCCTTGGCCTCCACGGTGGTCCGCAGCGACGCCACCGTCGCCAGCGCAGCTCCCGAGACCGAGAGCGTGAGGATGCCGGCGACGAGGAAGAGCGACGTCAGCCCGGGGGAGGACCGCAGCCGGCGCACCGCGAGCCATGACGACGTGACGCCGGAGCCTCGGGAACGGACCCGTCGGAGCGCGAAGCGCGCCAGCCGGGCGGTGAGGATACCGACCCCGAGCGCCAGCGCCAACGGGAACAGGAAGACCGCGGGCTGCGGGCGTTGGATGCCCCCCGATTCCACGACCCCGCCCTCGGAAAGACTGCGCGCCAACGCCCACGCCGCGGCGAAGGCTGCGAGCTCCCACGGCAACGCCACGATCACCCGGGCGATGCGATGGCGATGTTCGTGCCGAGAGACGAACGCCACGCCCGAGACGACCCCGACGGCGACGATCGAGATGATCGTGCCCGCGATCGCCGCGGCCAGCGCGGCGGCACGCGCCTGGGACGAGGCGGACGCGGCGGGCCCCGCCCAGGTGACGACGGCGAGGGCGACCGCGAAGCCGGCGCCCCCACCGATCAGGGCGGGAAGGACCGTCTCCAGCGCAGCCCTCGAACCGAACGCCAGCGGACCCCATCCACGGATCGTGAGGACGCCCATCTCGACCCGACGACCGAGCACGACGAAGACTCCGGCCGTCGCCACGACGGCGAGAGCGATCGCGAGCCCGGCGACGAGGAGCACGACCATCGGGCCCTGCACGGCGGCGATCCGCTGCTCGACCTGCTGCACGACGAGATCGGCGTTCCCTGTAAACGTGACGTCGCTCGATCCTCCCCGGTGGAAGGTGCGACCGCAGCATCGGAACAACCGGAAGAGCGGGGCGCCGACACTCATCCGACGCTTGAGGCCGTCGGAGAACGCGGCCAGCCGGGACGCCTGCGTCAGGGTCAGCGGCGGGTCGGTGACCGCCGGCGCTTGCCAGGCGAACGTGGCCCGACTGAATCCCAGCGCCTCCGAGAGCGGCTGCATCCGGTCGAGGTCCGACAGGATGAACTGTGGCGGCGCCGAGCAGGTGATCTCAGGGCACGGATAGATCTGATCGTTCCACAGTCGCCAGTACCCCTGGCGAGGCCGGGTGTACAGGCTGGCGTAGACCCCGTCGACGGCGACCCGCACCTCCGACGAGTCGGAATGCAGGATCACGTGGTCGCCGGGCTCGGCCCGCAGCGGGGTCGCGACGTAGTCGGGCAGCCACACCCCGGGGCCGTCGGCGCCGGAGAGCACCCGGACGTGCGCGAGCGCGCTCGTGCCCGCGAACAACCGACCCTCGACGGGGCCGCTCGCCGGGGGCTCGCCTCCGCGATCGGTGACCGTCACCACATCGCCGAGGATGGCTCGCTCCGTCGGTCCGAGCTCGGCGCTGCGTGCGGCCTCCTGGGTGAACACGTCCTCTCGCTCCTGCCAGATGAGCTCACCACTTCCGGGAAAAGCCTGGTCGAAGCCGACTCCGTTGCTTCGGTATGCCACACCCATGCCGTAGGGCGTGACGGTCGCGTTGCCGATGGCCGAGGCGAGCAGCTCGTTCTCCGATGCCGAGACGACCAACGGATAGGCCGTCGCCACCACCGAGACGAGGAAGGCCCCCACGGCCAGCGCGGCGAACAACGATCGGAACCGCAGCAATACCGTGGGCGCCGCCTTCCACACGGGGTTGCCGCGGCCCGAGGGCAGGCGCACCTCGACTTCGAGATCCGTTCCGGTCACTGCTCAAGGGTACGGAGCGTCAGGTTCCAGGGGTTCCCTCGGTCAAGGGGACTCGGCCACGACGCGGCGTTCGAGCTCCGCATGGACCGCGGGGGCAACCTCGGTCCCCAACAGCTCGATCGAGCGCATGGTCAGCTCGTGGGGCATCGTTCCCACGCTGAACTGCACGAGGAAGCGGTCGTGGTGAAAGATTTCCGGCCGGTAATGCTCCCCGATGCCGTAGACGTCGAGTCCGACCTGCTCGGCGAGCTCCACCTCCTCGAGCAGGTTCTTCAGTCGATGCTCGGGGCTGATCGTCCGTCCCGTCCGGGGATCGGGGTAGAGCTCCGCGAACGTGTACAGGCCGATCTCCACCCCGCCAGGGTAGGCGAGCTGTGCTCACGGTTCCCGCGACCGAACGACACGATCGCGGATGCCGGCGACATCGAGCCCGAGATCGGCGTCGATCTCCCGCCAGGAGCCGTAGTCGTGGATGAACGCCCGGGGCACCCCGATGAACGTGTACCTCGCCCGCAGATGGGCGACCGCGCCGACCACCGCCGGTGCGGACGTGCCCTCGAACCATGGCTCGACGACGATCAGATGAGGGTCATCGCCGACGATCTCAGCGAGCCCGGCATCGTCGAACGGCGAAACGCTGGTCGCATACGCCACCGTGACGTCGAGCCCCTCGGTGGCCGCGAGCGTGCGCGTGAGCATCGGACCGAATGCGATCACCGTGGTCCAGGCGCCGCGGCGCACCACCTCGAGCCGGCCGACCGCCACGTCCTCGGGCCGATCGTTGATGGCGAGGCTCGTCCGCATGTAGGTCGGCGCACCGTTCGCGTAGGTGGCCCGCAGCAACGCGGCGGCCTCCTCGCCTCGCCCCGGGATGAGCACCTGCATGCCGGGGATCGCGAGCATAGCGGCGACGTCGCCCGGCGAGTGGTGGGTGCCGCCCTCGCTCGCGTAATCGTAGGAACCACCGGAGCCGACGAACGTGGCACCCAGCCCCTGATACCCGAAGTCCAGCTTCAGCTGCTCGAACGGCCGCTCAGCGATGAACGGAGACAGGGAGTGCGCGATCGGGTGGAACCCCTCCATCGCGAAGCCCGCCGCGACCCCCACCATCGTCTGTTCGGCGATGCCGACGTTGACGACCCGGCTGGGATCGTGACGTCGGGCGTCCCGGAACAGCTGTTCGCTGATCTCGGCGAGCACGATCGCGACGCGCGGGTCATCCACGAGCAGCTCGGTGGCCGCGGCGGCGAACGACGACCGCATCGGCGCCCCGTCCACGCTCACCACTCCCCTTCCGGCACGTCTGCGACCACCGCAAGCGGGCGATCGGATGCGGGGACGAACGCGCGCTCGAGGGCGTCGTGGTCGTGCCCGTCGACCTCGCGCACCGCCCAGCCGAACGAACCGAGGCGTGCCCTCCAGGACTCGACCGCGAGGGACGAGCTGTGGTTGTCGAGGACGACGAGCGTCAGGTTGTCCAGATGGAGATGCGGCGCGAGCGCGATGGCTTCCCAGTTGGAGCCCTCGTTCAGCTCGGCGTCGCCGCAGAGCACGACCACCCGCGGGGCGCTGAGGCCCTTCGTGCGCAGCGCCTGGGCGACCCCGACGGCCATCGACGCTCCGTGACCGAGCGACCCCGTTGAGGCCTCGATGCCCGGCACCAGGAGCCGGTCCGGATGGGCCCCCAGACGCCCGCCGTGCTCCATGAAGCCGTCGAGCCACGATTCCGGGAAGTACCCCTTCGCCGCGAGGATCGCGTAGAGCGCCACCGGCCCGTGTCCCTTGCTGAGGATGAACCGATCGCGGCCCTCGGCCTTCGGGTCCGACGGGTCGACATGCAGCACCCGGTCATAGAGCACCCAGAGCACGTCGATCGTGCTGGTCGAGCTCTCCTCGTGCTTCTCGTCTCCGGTCGCGCGCCCCATCAACGAACGGACGCGCGCGAGGAGGTCGGTCGTGGTATCCATGTCCGAGAACGGTAGGAGTTCAAGTTCACTTCATGTCAAGGCCGAGGGGAGGGGGAACATGAGCCGAACCGGAGGCCGAGGCAAGGGTCGCGACGACCTGATGACGATCGGCGAGGTGGCGGCTCGGAGCGGCCTCGCCCCGTCGGCGATCCGCTTCTATGAGGCGGAGGGGCTGATCACCTCGACACGAGCGCCCGGAGGACAGCGACGGTTCGCCCGGCACACGCTGCGGCGACTGGCGTTCGTGCGCGCCGCCCGGCGGGTGGGCCTGCCGCTCCGTGACGTGGCTGCGTCGCTGCGGACGCTGCCGCCACACCGGGCGCCGACCAAAGCGGAATGGGCGAAGCTCTCGCGCGGCTGGCGGGTTCGCCTCGACGAACGCATCGTCGACCTCGAGCGTCTGCGCGATGACCTCACCGGCTGCATCGGGTGCGGTTGCCTGTCGCTGACGTCGTGCCGCCTCTCCAATCCGGACGACGCCGCGAGCACGAACGGCACGGGAGCGCGCTTCCTGCTGGGAGACGATCCCGGACGTCTCGTCGAGCGCGACGCCTGACGTCCCGCCAACCCCCGCATGGACGCGTAGATCCGGCCTGGCCTCTACGATGCTGCGCGATGCCCGACCCCGGAGATGTGCTGTCGCAACGCGCCCTGAACCGCGCGCTGCTCGAGCGTCAGTTGCTGCTGCGGCGCGCGTCGGTGTCGGTGGCCGACGCGATCGAGCATCTGGTGGGGCAGCAAGCCCAGGTGCCGATGGATCCCTACCTGGGCCTGTGGACCAGGCTCGACGGTTTTCGCCCGGAGCGGCTCGCCGAGATGATCGAGACCCGACGGGCCGTGCGCGCTCCGCTGATGCGATCCACGATCCACCTCGTGACCGCACCAGACCTGCTTCGGATACGCCCGGTCATGCAGCCGGTGCTCGAGCGCACGTTCACCACCGGAAGCCCGTTCGGTCGCTCCCTGCGCGATCTCGATGCCGGCGAGGTCGCCGTGGCCGGCCGCGAGCTGCTCGAGGAGCGGCCTCGTTCGCGCGCCGAGTTGACGCCGCTGCTCCTCGAGCGGTGGCCGGGCCACGACGGGAACGCCCTCGCCCAGGCCGTGACGTACC
>JBEVGU010000192.1:0-9417 GCA_040511595.1 Actinomycetota bacterium
CTGCTCACGGCCGACGACGGCGTGGAGATCCTGCTGCACGCCCTGGGCAAGCGGATCTCGAACACGATCATCGTCTTCGCGGGCGACAACGGGTTCGCGTTCGGCGAGCATCGGCTGCAGGGCAAACCGTTCGTCTACGACGCCGTGTCGTCCATCCCCCTGGTGATCCGATACGACCCCTTCACGACGAAGCGCCCGAGCACCAACCGGAGCGTCGTCGCGAACATCGACCTGGCGCCCACGATCTCCGCGCTGACGGGCGCCGCGGACCCCGACGTCGACGGCCTCAGCCTGGCCCCGTTGCTCAGGGGCCGCTCCCACGCGGTCCGCTCGGCCTTGGTGCTCGAGCATCCGCACGTGCGCCGATCCCCCGCGTACTGCGCCACCCGCACGAAGGCGTGGCTCTACGTCGATTACGGGCCGGAAGGATCCGAGCTCTACGACTACCGGAAGGACCCCCACGAGCTTCTCGATCGTGCCGGCCGGCGGTCGCTGCGCGGCAGGGTCGAGAAGTTGCGCCGGTTCGCCCAGGAACGCTGCGATCCGACGCCCCCTGGGTTCGCATGGGACGGCGGGTAGCGGCTCACGCTCGCGGCGCCCGGCCGGCGACCACCTCGCCCGACTTCCACACCGTGCGAGGCGACGACAACGCGTCGATGTCCTCGACCGGGTTCGCGTCGTAGAGCACGAGATCGGCGAACGCGTCGGCCCGGACGATTCCGACGTCGGCCAGGCGGAGCAGCTCGGCGCCGTGCGCGGTGCCCGCCGTCATCGCGTCGAGGGGGCCCATACCCCAGGCGACCATGCGAGCCAGCTCCAGGGGCGCGCCTCCGTGAGGGTTGAACGGCGTGCCGGCGTCGGTACTGCACACGTGGCGGACCCGGGCGCGCAGCGAGAGGGCGAGGCTCCGTTCCGCATCGTCGATCACCGAGAGCATCTTCTCGATCGCGTAAGCCGGCACCTCCTCGGGGTGCTCGGTCATGCCGAGCGCCGCCGACAGGGTCGGGCCTCGGAACGTGCCGCGTTCCCGCATCTCGCGCGCCACGGCGGCGGTGAGCTGCACGCAATGCTCGACTGAATCGACCCCGGCCCGCACGGCACGTCCGACGCCCTCGCGGCCGATCGCGTGCGCGGCCACGCCGCGGCCCCACTTGTGCGCCTCGTCGACCGCGGCGTCGAGCTCCGCCGGCGTGAACGCCGTGAAGGTCGCTCCGATGCCCGGGGTCAACACCCCGCCGGTCGCGATTACCTTGATCGCATTCGCGCCGGCCTTGATCTCTTCGCGCACGGCCCGGCGGACGGCATCGGCGCCGTCGACCTCTCGAGCGAAGCCGACGTTGTGCCCGTGCCCCCCGGTCACCGTGAGCGCGCGCCCGGCCGCAACGAGACGCGGCCCCGGTACGATCCCTCCGTCGATCGCCTCGGCGAGCTCGCACGTGCCGATGCCCCCGAGATCGCGGACGGTGGTGACCCCTCGCTCGAGATGCCGACGAGCGTTCGCCGTGGCCTTGATCGTCGCCAGGGCGGGATTCATGGCAGCCGCCTCCCCGGCGAAGTCGGGGCTGCCGTCGAAGTTGAGGTGCACGTGACAGTCCACGAGCCCGGGCGTCAGGGTGCGACCGGCGCCGTCGACGGCGCGCGCGCTCCGGGCCTCTCGGGGAGCCCTCGTGTGCGGGCCGACCCAGGCGATCCGCTCCCGTTCGACCAGCACTCCCTGGCGGCGGCGCAGCCGGCGCCCGTCGAAGAGCGTGACGTCGGCCACGTAGGTGCGCGCCATCAGCTCACCCAGGGCGGCACGACCTCGGAGCCGTCGTCGGTCCGCATCAGCTTCGTGCCGGCGAGCATCGTGACGACGATCGTGGCGCCGGCCTCGCCGGCTTCCAGGCGGTGCACCGCGCCGATCGGCACCACAGCCGAATCGCCGGCGGCGAGCTCGAACGACTCGTCGTCGATGTGGAGCGTGCCGCCGCCGGTTGCCACGAGAAAGACGTCGAGATGATCGTGACGGTGCGGAGGGAGTCCGCCGCCCGGCGGTACCTCGACCCGGTACAGCGCGGCCTCGTCGGCCCCGCGGCTCGGCGCGGCCAGGCTCGTGATCGTGTTCCCGCCCAGCTCGAAGGTGGGGTGTTCGTCGGCGCTTTCGACCGGCACGGATCGTCCTCCTCACGGCGTCGTCGGGCTCGGGCGGGCATCTTCCCATCCGGGCCCTCGCGGACGCCAACCGCGCAGGGTTCCCCTCGCGCCGCACGGGGTAGGATGCTCCGCGGCGTGCGGGCCATCGGTCCGGACGCGGTCGGCTGCAGACCGGACGGAAGGGGCCCGCTGTGCTCGATGTGGCGAGAGAGGCGGTCGACGCCGCCCGCACGGCCGGCGCCGACTTCGCCGATGCTCGCGCCGGCACCGACGAGAGCGAGTCGCTCACCGTCCGCAACCAGGAGATGGAAGGCATCGACCGGTCGACCTCGAGCGGGGTCGGCGTCCGGGTGCTGGTCGGCGGGCGTTGGGGGTTCGCAGCGACCTCGCGCCTCGAGAGCGCGGAGATCGAGCGCACCGCCCGCCTCGCCGTCGAGATCGCGAAGGCGGCGGATCGGCTTCCCGGCGACCCCGTCACGCTCACCCCCGTCGAGCCGGCACGAGCGTCGTGGCGCACGCCCGTGAAGGAGGATCCCTTCACCGTGCCGCTCGAGGAGAAGGTGGCGCTCTTGATGGAGGCCTCACGCCAGATGCAGCAAGTGCCCGGGCTCTCGTTCGCGGAAGCCGGCCTCGACTTCTTCCGGCGGTCGACCTGGTTCGCCTCGAGCGACGGCGCCGAGATCGAGCAGGTCGTCACGAACTCCGGCGGGGGCATCGAGGCGACCGCGGTCGGCGACGGTGACATGCAACGACGGAGCTATCCGAACTCGTTCCGGGGGCACGTGAAGGCGGCCGGCTACGAGCACATCCGAACCTTGGGCCTGATTCAGGAAGCCGAGCGTATCGGCTCCGAGGCCGTGGCGCTGCTCTCCGCTCCCGACTGCCCGAGCGAGGTCACGACGCTCGTGCTCGACTCCGGCCAGATGGAGCTGCAGATCCACGAGTCGATCGGCCACCCGATCGAGCTCGACCGCGTGCTCGGCATGGAGGAGGCCTACGCGGGGTCGTCCTGGCTCTCCCCCGGCGACCGAGGCTCGGTTCGATACGCCAGCGACCTGGTCTCGGTCACGGCCGACGCGACGTTGCCTGGCGGGCTCGGCACGTTCGGGTTCGACGACGAGGGCGTGCCTGCTCAACGGGTGCCGATCATCGTCGATGGGATGTTCGAGAACTTCCTCTCGAGCCGGGAAACCGCCGGCGTCGTCGGTCAGACCTCGAACGCCACGAGCCGAGCCGACGGCTGGAGCCATCTGCCGTTGATCCGCATGACGAACATCTCGATCGAGCCGCGCGAGGGGACCCTCGCCGAGATCATCGGCGACACCGATCACGGCATCTACATGACGACGAACTCGTCCTGGTCGATCGACGACAAGCGCATCAACTTCCAGTTCGGGTGCGAGCAGGCATGGCGCATCGAGGGCGGGAAGCTCACCACGCTCTACAAGAACCCGAACTACACCGGCATCACGCCGGAGTTCTGGGGCTCGTGCGACGCGGTCGGCGGCGCCGAGGATTGGGTGGTGTGGGGCACGCCGAACTGCGGGAAGGGCCAGCCCGGACAGGTCGGTCGCGTCGGACACGGGGCGTCGCCCGGCCGGTTCCGCAACGTGCAGGTGGGGGTGCGGTGACGTCCGGCTCGGGCCCCGCGCCCCCGGGGGGTAGCCTGCTCGGACCCGACGAGTTCCGCCGGATCGCCGAGGGCGCGCTCTCGATCTCCGGCGCCGACGGCGTCGAAGTGCTGCTCATGCACGAATGGGGCGGACTGACCCGGTTCGCGAGCTCCGAGATCCACCAGAGCACGTCGCGCGAGGACACCGGGCTGCGCGTCCGCGTCGCGAACGGGGGACGCGTGGGCGTGGCGGCTACGAACGAGGCCACGCCCGACGGGGCGGCGACCGCCGCCCGGAGTGCCCGCGAGATGGCGGAGATCGTTGCCGCCGATCCGCATTGGCCCGGCCTCGCGCCGGCCGCGAGCACGCCCGTGGTCGATCGGTTCTTCGAAGGCACGGCCGAGGCGTCCCCCGCGACCCGAGCCGACGCGGTGGCCGAGCTGATCGCGCGGTGCGACCACGGCTGCACGGCGGCGGGCGCCTACGAGACGCAGGCGGTCGAGGTCGGGGTGGCGAACAGCGAGGGGCAGTTCTGCTGGGCTCCGTCGACGCAGGCTTCGCTCACGACCGTGATCACGGGGCCCGACGGCGGCAGCGGCTTCGCCGAGATCTTCGCCGGTTCCACCGACGCGATCGATGCCGGTGCGATCGGTCAGCGGGCGAACGACAAGGCGGCGGCCTCGGCGGAGCCGCGAGCCCTCGACGCCGGCACCTACACCGTCGTGCTCGAGCCCGCGGCGACCGCGACCCTGGTCGGGTTCCTCGCGTGGGTGGGCTTCGCCGGTCGCGCATACATCGAGGGGCGCTCGTGCTTCGAGGGCAAGGAAGGCCAGCAGGTCGCGGCTCCGTCGATCTCCATCTGGGACGACGGCACCGACCCCCGCACGCTCGGGCTTCCGTTCGACTTCGAAGGCGTGCCCAAGCGGAAGGTCGACCTGATCGCCGACGGGGTGTTCCGCGGCGTGGTCTACGATCGGCGCACCGGCAAGGAGGCCGGGGTGGACTCGACCGGGCACGGCCTGCCCGCCCCCAACCCCGAGGGACCGTTCCCGTTGCACCTGTTCATGGGGACCGGCGACGCGACCACCGAGGAGATGGTGCGCTCGACCGAGCGAGGGCTGCTGGTCACGAGGTTCCACTACTCGAACATCGTGAACCCGATGGAATCCTCGATCACCGGCATGACGCGAGACGGCACGTTCCTGATCGAGCGGGGCGAGATCGTCGGTCCGGTCCGCAACTTCCGGTTCACCCAGTCGATCCTCGGAGCCCTCTCGAGCGTGTCCATGGTGGGACGCGACGCGGAGCTGGCCAGCGAGTTCTTCTTCAGCGCCTCCCGCGTGCCGGCCGTGAAGGTCGAGGAGTTCCACTTCACCGGCGTGAGCGACCACTGAGCCCGGGCGGCGCCGGGCGACGCCGGCGCGGTACGCTGGCCGAACGGTTCCCGAGAGGCACCCGAGGAGGCACGGACGATGCAGGTCGCCGACGTGATGCACACCGACGTGAAGACGGCCGATGCCGAGGACACCTTCGCCGACGTCGCCAAGACGATGCGCACGAACGGCATCTCCTCGGTCGTCGTGCTCGACGGCAGGAAGCTCGCCGGCATCGTGACCGAGCGGGACATCGTGAACCTCGTCGCCGCCGGCGGCGATCCTCATTCCGTGAAGGTGGCCCACGGCATGACCCGCCGTGACCTCGAGACCGTGGCGCCCAAGTTCGATCTCGCCGACGCGGCCGAGCACATGGTCGCCAGGAACATCCGCCATCTGCCCGTGGTCGATCGAGGGAAGGTCGTCGGCATCGTCTCGATCCGCGACCTCACCAGGTGGGCCGCGGAAGAGCTCGCGAGCGGCGCCGAGATGCCCGACATCGCGCGCAGCCACAAGGCCCTGAAGGCGGCGAGCGAGCTGCAGAAGCAGCGCCGCAAAGGGGCATGAACCCCGGGCGCCGGGCGTTCCTACTCTCGTGCCGCGCGCTCGAACGCCTGGGTGGGACGCTGGAGCGAGCCCAACGCAGCCACGTCGCGCGGGAAGAAGAGCGACAGCGTCCAATCGAGCACGACCCGCACCTTCCGGTTCAAGGTCGGGAGCTGCAACAGGTGGTAGCTCCGGGCCACGAACCAGGCCGGGAACCCTCGCAGCGGCACGCCCATCACCACCGCGACACCCTTGTACCGCCCGAGCGAGCACAACACGCCCAGTGCCTTGAAGCGGAACGGCGCCGCCGCATCACCGTTCAGCGCGGCCAGCACGTTCGACGCCAGCCGCTTCGCCTGCCGCGTCGCGTACTGCGCGGAAGGCGGACAGACCCCGCCTGTCACCAGGTCGGGAACCGCCGCCGCGTCGCCCGCGGCCCAGATCACAGCCTCGAACCCTTCGACGCGCAGCGCGGGATCGACCCGCAGCCGCCCCTGCTCGTCGACCGGGAGCTGGGAGTACGCCGCCAGCGGCTCGGGCTTCACGCCCGCCGTCCACACGAGGGTCTCCGCGGGGAACGACTCCCCGTCGCTCAGGCGCACGACGCCGCCCTCCACCGAATCCAGGCGGGTGCCCACCTTGATCTCGATACCCCGCGCGGAGAGCTCGCGCGCCGCGTATCGCCCGAGCCCGGCGCCGATCTCGGGCAGGATCCCCTCCCTCGCCTCCACGAGCACCCACCGGAGCTCGTCGGGGCGGAGCTCCGGAACGTGCTTCACCGCCCAGCGAGCGAGGTCCTCGAGTTCGCCGAGGGCCTCCACACCCGCGTAGCCCGCGCCGACGAAGACGAACGTGAGTGCGGCGCGGCGGCGGGGGTCACGCGGCGGTCGCTGCGAGGCGGCCTCGAGCCGAGACAGCACGTGGTTGCGCAGCAGGATGGCCTCGGCGAGCGTCTTGAACCCGATGCCGTGCTGCGCGAGCCCCGGCACCGGCAGCGTCCGCGAGCGCGACCCCGGAGTGAGCACGAGCTGGTCGTAGCCGAGCTCGAACGCGTCGCCGTCGATCCCTCGGACGTGCAGCACGCGGGACCCCGCATCGACACGCTCCACCTCGCCGACGACCACCCGGGTCCGGCGCAAGGCCGACCGTAGCGGCACCACCACGTGGCGTGGCTCCAGGGTGCCCCCGGCCGCCTCGGGCAGGATCGACTGATAGAGGAAGACGTTCTCGGTCGAGACGAGCGTGAGCGTGTGCCCGTTCCGGTGCAGCGGTTTCTCGAGTCGCCTGGCCGCCGTGAGCCCGGCCGCGCCCCCACCCACGATCGCGACGTGCATACGCTCGACGTTACGACCAGGAGCCCACCAACGCGGGGACCTCGGTGAGATTGCGCACGGATGCATCCGCCTCCGCGAGCTGCTCGGGCGAGGGGTGGTCGGGCGCCTCGCCGCGGAGGACCCACACGGCCCGCATGCCCGCCGCCACTGCCGGGCGCACGTCGTAGTCGAGGCGGTCACCGATCATCACGGTCCGGGATGCGTCGAGGCGCGCGGTCGCGAGCACGTGGGAGAAGAGCGCGGGATCGGGCTTCTGCAGCCCGAGGTCGTCGCTCACCCCCCAGACCTCGAAGAACCCGGCGAGTCCGTCGCGCTCCATCGCCGCCCGCACGGAGCTCGGCTGGTTCGCGATCACGCCCAGCCGGACGCTGCCCTGCAGGGCCTCGAGGCACGGCACCACGTCGGGGTACAGCGCGCTCGGTGGATAGGCCCAGGAGCGTGCGGCCCTGGCCTCGACCGTCGCGAGGGCGCGATCGGAGCCGAGGAACGCCACGGTGAGGCGCCGGCGGAAGGAACCTGACTGGGCCGCCCGCGCGGCCGCGTACTCCGCGGCGAATTCCTCGTCGGTGAACGAGCCGCCCGACTCGCGGAGCGCCTCCCTCCACGACCGTGCGTACACGGTGTCGTCGTACATCACACCACCGATGTCGAAGAACACCATCTCGACGGTCACCGACGCATCGTAGCGACCCGGCCGGATGGAACCGGGCGTCGTGGTCTCACCCGGAGGCGCGATGCCGCAACTCCTCGACCAGCTCCCGGGGGGTGGTGTCGCTCCCCAGCCGGTAGTCGTACCGGGCGCCGTGGCAATCGCTGGACCCCGTGGGAACCAAGCCGAACCGTTCGGCCATCGCCCGGTAGTACGCCCTGGTCTCGTCGTCGTGGTCGGGATGGTCGACCTCGATGCCGACCATGCCCTCAGCCGCCATCCGCTCGATCAGCTCGTCGGGAACGGACCCGTTTCCCTTCCACATCGCGGGGTGCGCGAGGACGCAGACACCGCCCGCCGCTCCGATCAGGTGCAGCGCGTCGACGGGATCGAGGGCATGCTTGGGGACGTAGGCGACGCCGCCGTCGGCGATGAACCGATCGAACGCCTCCTTCTCGGTCTGCACGATCCCGGCCTCGACCATCGCCTGCGCCACGTGCGGGCGGGCGATCAGATCGTCCCCCGCGAGCTCGCGCACGCGCTCGAACGAGATGTCGTAGCCGGCTGCCTGCAGGTTCTCGATCATCATCTCGCCGCGCCGGAACCGGCTGTCCGACAGGCGCTGCAGCTCGGCACGCAACGCGTCGTCGGTGGTGTCGACCCAGTACCCCAGCACGTGGAGGCTCGCTCCGTCGTATTCGGCGGAGAACTCGATGCCCGGCACGACCTCGAGTTCGCGGCCCTCCGCGGCAGCGACCGCCTCGTCGAGCCCCTCGAAGGTGTCGTGATCGGTGACCCCCAGGCCGGCGAGACCACGCTCGATCGCCATCTCGACGTTCCTCGCCGGGGACTCGGTGCCGTCGCTGCAGGTGGAATGGGTATGGAGGTCGTATCCCGGCATGGCCTAGATGCTAGCTGGCCCCGGCCCTGCAGGGTGTTTGGGTTGCCCTGTTCTTCGATGCGCCGATCGAGCCGCTCTGCGCAGGCCGTCTCGAAGGCTGCGCCCCTATCGGGCGAACCATCTCGACGCCCCTGGCGAGCACCGTCCACCGACGCCGTACAGGACGTAGCCCCCACCCAGCTCGAACCAGATCGTTGGTGACGGAGAGCTCGCTGGCCTCGTGAGCCCGATACCCGCGCATGGTGTTCCCGCGCGCTGACGGTGGCCCTGGTCGGGTCGTCTGGTCAGCAGTGTGCCTTCCGAGCTGAACCGGCATGTGCGAACGTACGGCCCCGTGACCACATGGTGGGTATCCGTCTTTGGCGACCCCTGCCGGGACTGCGCCTTCGATTGGTCGATCTGGCAGGAGGAGGCGGTGGCTCTGATCGGCGAGGCACCGATGCGGTACGCCGCGGCGCTGCGGGGTCATGACGGCTCCGAGCGTCACCCGGACCTTAGCTGGTCCGCCGGAGCCTACGTCTGCCACGTCACGGACAACCTGCGCATCTGGGCCGAACGCCTTGCGGGGTCGGTGCTCGGTGCCACCGGGGAGGTCGCGAGCTACGACAACGACCTCCTCGCGCGCGCTCGGGCCTACGAAGAGGTTCCGATCCAAGCCTCCCTTTGGTCGCTGCGGCGCGCCTCTGACGACTGGATGGAAGCGTTCAGGCTCGCCGTCCTGAAGGAGGTGGTCCTCCTGCACCCGGACCGGGGAGAACAGAGCACGCTGGATGTTGCTCGCAGCAATGCTCACGACACCCATCATCACGAGTGGGATATCCGCAGGTCCTTGAATCACGCGCTCGGCTAGGCGGCGACGACGCAACTG
>JBEVGU010000193.1:0-3511 GCA_040511595.1 Actinomycetota bacterium
GCTCGACACGTCCATCGAGGACCGCGAGTTGTCGCCCGGCCTGAGCCTGCGACACGCGCCGGGTCACACCCCAGGACACCGGTGCGTTCTCTTGGACACCGGCGGCGAGCGGGTGCTCTTCGCCGGAGACCTCGTGCACTTCACGTTCCAGCTGAACGACCCCGGGTTCCGCTCACCAGGCGACGATGATCCGGAGGAGGGGAGCCGCACACGGGCCGCGTGGCTCGACCGAGCGGAGTCGGAGGGGCTGACGCTCGCGACCGCGCATGTTCCACCGTCCCCCATTGGTCGGATGGTCCGTGAAGGGGGACAGCGGCTGCTCCGGCGTCGCTAGGGGAACCCCTCGACCGCATTTCATCGGCGCCAGGGGTGCGAGGCCAGCTCGAGGCCGGTGCGACCGGTTCGAGCGGTGTCATTAGGACGACGGCGCGTTCGGGGCGCATCGTCGACCAGCCGTCATTCATCTCGTCCGATCTCAGCCATTTCTCAATCGACACGCCGTACCAGCAACCGAACGGCACGCTGGATGCTTTCCTTCCCTTCCACGCAGTAAGAATGTCGCCGGTCGGATGCCGGTTCTTCGTGCCGCTCGCGATGCTTTCGGTCGAGCCCTTCTCGATCACCAGGAGGGACGGCCAGGTCCTCAGCTGATGCTCGAGCGCGACGACGGCTCGATCGGGCCCGCAGATCTGCAGCCGGAGGAGTTCTTCCTCCCTCAAGAGGACTGGCCGTTGTGGGAGCAGCGTGCCCTAGGACTGGCTGCGGGTGCTGTGCTCGACCTGGGAGCAGGAGCCGGTCGGCACTCCCTCCATCTTCAGAGCCTGGGCCACGAGGTGACTGCGGTGGACTCGTCGCCAGGAGCCGTAGCGGTGTGTCGCGCCAGGGGCATCCGCGATGTGAGGCTTGCTGACCTCACCACCCTTCGGAGCGATCAGCGATGGGAGACGCTGCTCCTCATGTGCGGGAATCTCGGGCTCGCCGGGGACTGGGAGCCGACGCGACAGCTGCTGAGACAGCTCGGAGGGATGACCGTGCCGGGTGGACTGCTGATCGGCGACTCCGTGGATCCCGACGATCCAGACGACCTCGAATATCAAGAACGCAACCGTCGCGCAGGCTTTCATCGTGGACGGGTTCGACTCCGCCTCCGCTACAGCGACATCGTGTCACCCTGGTGGAACCTCCTCAATCTCCCGCCGGCGGACGTCGAGGCGCTCGTGGACAGGACAGGGTGGAGGCTCGAGGAGCACTTCATAGAGGGAGACGACCACCTCGTGGTGCTCCGGCGGCAGACATAGGGCCGTCGCAACGGAAGGCTGCAACACCGCTACCGTCTAGACGGTGATGACGACCTTGCCGGCTGCGTGACCCTGTTCCAGGTAGCGGATCGCGTCGGGGGCCTCGATCAACGGGTAGGTTCGGTCGATCACCGGCGTGACCGTGCCGGCCTCGACGAGCTCCTTGACGGCGAGGAGATCCTCCTGCTTCACCTTCGTGGCCAGTCCGCGAAGTCGCTGCCCCACGAACAGGGACACCACGGGCGCTCGGAGCATCCCGCGGAAGAAGCCTCCGGTCCACCGACCGCCGCCGTCGCCACCGACGATCACGAGGGTTCCCTTTGCGGTGAGGGCGCGGCGCAGCTGTGACAACGGTCGTCGGCCCGCGGTGTCGATGATCACGTCCCAGCGGCGAGAACCGTCCGCGAAGTCCTCGCGCGTGTAGTCGATCACGTCGTCGGCGCCGATCGAGCGGACCAGGTCCACCTTCGAGGTGCTGCACACGCCGGTGACCTTCGCGCCGAGCCCCTTGGCGATCTGCACGGCGAGCGACCCCACGCCGCCCGACGCACCGATGACCAGCACCGTCTGGCCCTGTTGCACCTTCCCCTCGTCACGGACGGCCCGCAGGGCGGTGATACTCGAGATCGGAAGAGCCCCGGCCTGCTCGAAGCTCAGCCGTGCCGGCTTCGGGACGAGCTTGTCCGCCGGGGTGATCGCGAGCTCGGCGAACGAGCCCTCATCGGCGGTGCCCATCACCTCGTCGCCGGGCTCGAAGCGGGTGACGTTGGCGCCGACCGCTTCGACCGTGCCCGCGACGTCCCAGCCTCGGACGCCGACCTTCGGTCGTCGGAGCCCGATCACGGGTCGTGCCATGTAGGGCATCCCGGTCATCAGGTGCCACACGTCCGGGCCGCAGCCGGCCGCGTGGACGCGCACGAGCACGTCGTCGTCGCCGACCTCGGGAGCCTCGATGTCGCGAAACTCCAGCACGTCGGCCGAGCCATACCGATCCTGCACGATCGCCTTCATCCCGTTCTCCTTCGATCGATGGCGCACGGTGTGTGTACACCGTACACTGATGAGTAGAGCGTACGTGTACGACGTACACTTGTCAAACGGCCGTCCGCGGAGGTGAGCGAGTGACCACAGAACTCGACGTCGGCGCCCAGACCCGGGTGCCGCTGTCCAGGGAGCGGGTGCTGCGCACCGCCGTGGCCCTGGCCGATCGGGGCGGAATCGAGTCGCTCAGCATGCGGAAGCTCGCGCAGGCCCTCGACGTCGTCCCGATGGCGCTGTACCGGCACGTCGCCAACAAGGACGAGCTCCTGAGCGGGCTGGTCGACGTCGTGGTCGGAGAGATCGACCCGCCCCGCAGCGACACCGACTGGAAGACGGCCATCCGAGAGCGCATCCTCTCGGCCCGCCGCGCGCTCCTCCGCCACCCCTGGGCATCGAGAGTGATGGAGTCACGCACCACCCCCACGCCGGTCGTGCTCGGCTACATGGACTCGATGATCGGGCTGTTCCGCTCCGGGGGCTTCTCGCTCGATCTGACCCACCACGCGCTGCACGCGATGGGCAGCCGGATGTTCGGGTTCACCCAGGAGCTGTTCAACGAGACCACCAACGTCGACCCGGGGGCCGAGGCGGAGATGTGGGGCGCGATGGCCGAGGTCTACCCGTACATCTACGAGATCTTCGCGACGATCTCCCACGACGACAGATCGATCGTCGGTGCGGGCTGCGACGACCAGTTCGAGTTCGAATTCGCACTGGACCTGATGCTCGACGGCATCGAGCGGCTCAAGGACCGATCGTGATGGCTGCCCGGCGGACGTCTACCTTCTAGGTCGGCAGGATGCCGGCGAGATCCCAGACACGGGCGTCGTCCGATGGGAGTCGGAGCAGGACCCCAGGGATGGACGCCCGCTTCGCGGAGAACCGGGGGCCGTCGATCGGTCCGACGTAGCGATCGGCGATCACGGCTCGAACCTCGCTCACGTCGCCCGGGAGCAACTCGGCCACGCCTCGAACTTCGATCCCGCGGAACGGCGGCACGGCCTCGAACACGACCAGCGTACATCGGGGATCGCGGGCCAAGTGACCGAGCTTGACGTCGCCGTTGGCGATCACGACCTCGAACGTGCCGTCGTTCCAGTGGAACCACACCGGCGTCGTGAACGCGCTGCCGTCCTTCCGGTAGGTCGTCAACACGGCAGGCGAAGGACCTT
>JBEVGU010000194.1:0-2613 GCA_040511595.1 Actinomycetota bacterium
GACGCGGGACTCGACGGATGGGTCGACCAGATGCGCCGGGCGGTGCCCGCAGGACTCGGTCGCTGGCACGGCGAGGCCTCGATGGATGCCCTCGAGTGGCTCGACGATCACCCGATGCCCGACGGGCTCGACCGGGAGCGGGTCGCCTCGCAGCTCGGCACGCTGGGCTCCGGGAACCATTTCGTCGAGCTCGCCGTGGACCAGGAGGGCTGGGTCTGGATCCTGCTGCACTCCGGGTCGCGGGGCGGCGGGAACAAGCTCGCCAGCCTGCACACGAAGGTGGCGCGTCGGTTGCACGAGGGCCTGGGCACGCAGCTCGAGGACCCCGAGCTCGCGTGGCTGCAGCGAGGGACCCCCGAGTTCGACGCCTACATCCGTGACCTGGGATGGTCCCAGGCCTACGCGAGCGAGAACCGGCGTCTCCTGCTGGTGACCAGCCACCGTCAGCTCGAGCACGAGCTCGGCCGCGAGGTGGCTGCCACCGACGAGGTGAACTGCCACCACAACTACACCGAGCTCGAGGAGTTCGACGGCCGGATGCTGTGGATCACCCGCAAGGGTGCGATCCATGCCGGCGTCGGTTCGCGTGGGCTGATCCCGGGCAGCATGGGCCAGCGTTCGTACGTGGTGCGTGGGCTGGGCAACGACGCGTCGTACCGGTCGAGTTCGCACGGGGCCGGTCGCCGGATGAGTCGCACGAAGGCGCGCAAGACGCTGTCGGTGGAGACGCTGGAGCAGCAGATGGCGGGCCGCTCGTGGCAGGCCTCGGACGCGCTCGCGCTGCTCGATGAGCATCCCGATGCCTACAAGCCGATCGACCAGGTGATGCGCGACCAGGCAGACCTGGTATCGATCGAGCACGAGCTCGAGGCGCTGGCGAACTACAAGGGTGTCGAGCGCATCCGCGAGCGGAAGCGGCGGCGCGCATCCGCGGGCGGCGAGCAGAAGCCCGAAGCCACGAGCGGCGAGCAGAAGCCCGAAGCCACGAGCGGCGAGCAGTAACGCGCGAGGGCGCGGCGGTCCGGGTTACCGGGGCGTCGCGTCCTCGGCGGGCTCGTCTCCGGGAACGTCGCCCGAGACATCGGCGTCTTCGGCGAGGGCGTAGGCCCCCGATCGAACGGCCTCGATGATCTCCCGTGCCTTCGCCTCGTGCTCGGCCGGAACCCACAGGTACGTGGGACCCATGCGATAGGGGCCCTCGGATTCGCCCTTGAGCATCACGGGGATGCCCTCGGTCTCCAACCGGCCCTGCATCAGCAGTCCGTCGGTGGTGTCGGCACTCGCGTAGACCTGCACCAATCGTTCCTCATCCATGGTTTCATGGTCCCACGTGAGCGACGTACCTGAGGTCCTCTTCGTCTGCGTGCACAACGCCGGGCGCAGCCAGATGGCGGCAGGGCTGCTCGCGAAACACGCCGACGGACGCGTCAACGTACGGTCGGCGGGCAGTGCGCCCGCCGACGAGATCAACCCGGCGGTCGTGACGGCGATGGCCGAGGTGGACGTCGATCTGTCGGCCGAGCACCCCAAGCCGCTCACCGACGCATCGGTGGAGGCCTGTGACGTGGTGGTCACGATGGGATGCGGGGACGCCTGCCCGGTATTCCCCGGCAAGCGCTACCTGGACTGGGAGCTGGACGACCCTTCGGGCAAGTCGGTGGAGGATGTTCGCCCGATCCGGGACGAGATCGACCGGCGGATCCTGGCGCTCCTGGACGACCTGCTCTCCCCTGACCGGCCTGGGTGATCCGCCCGATGCGATGTCGCTCGTCCGTGCAGTAGCCTTCTGCTTCCTGATGGCTCGATTGTTCGGCACCGACGGCGTCCGCGGTCTCGCGGGCGAGGAGCTCACCGAGGACCTCGCCTACGGATTGGGCTATGCCGCGGTCGTCGTCCTCGGCCGCCACGGCGAGGGACATCCGACGTTCGTGGTGGGCCGAGACCCGCGTGCCTCCGGCGAATGGCTCGAGGACGCATTGGTCGAAGGCATCCGGCACGCGGGTGGCGACGCCCTGATCGCCGGCGTCGAACCCACCCCCGCGATAGCGTTCCTCACCACGACGCTGGGCGCTTCGTCAGGGGTGGTGATCTCGGCGTCCCACAACCCGCCCGAATACAACGGCATCAAGTTCTTCGACCGGACCGGCACGAAGCTGGCCGACGCGATCGAAGACGAGATCGAAGCCGTGCTGGCCGGGCCGCACGATGCCGCCGATCGTCCCGGCCAGACGCTGCCGATCGGCGACGGGCGTGAGCGGTACTTCGCCCACCTCGTCGATGCCGCCCAGGCTCCGCTGAAGGGGATGAGCGTCGTGGTGGACTGCGCCAACGGGGCCGCCTCCGAACTCGCTCCCGCGCTGCTGCAGCGGCTCGGCGCCACGGTGCACGCGATCAATGCCGATCCCGACGGCAAGAACATCAACGACGGGTGCGGGGCCCTGTACCCGGAGGTCGTGGCGGCAGAGGTCCTCCGCGTGGGCGCCGACGCCGGGGTGAGCCACGACGGGGATGCCGATCGCGCGCTGTTCGCCGACGCCCAGGGAGCGATCGTCGACGGGGATCAGGTGCTGGCGGCGTGCGCGGTCGACCTGAAGCATCGCGGGGAGCTGCCCG
>JBEVGU010000195.1:0-16640 GCA_040511595.1 Actinomycetota bacterium
CGCGCGAGCACGATCATGCCGGCGCACGTCCCGAACACGGGCATGCCGGCGTCGGCGCGGGCACGGACCGGTTCCACCAGCTCGTAGGCGCGCGCGAGCTTGCCCATGGTCGTGGACTCGCCGCCCGGGATGACGAGACAGTCGACGTCGGCGAGCTCCTCGGGGTTGCGCACCTCGACGGGCGTCGCCCCGAGATCGGCCAGGATGCGCGCGTGCTCGCGGAAGTCTCCCTGCAGCGCGAGCACGCCCGCCTTCACGTCTGTCACCCGGGCCGGGCTACCAGCCGCGTTCCTGCAGACGTGTCTCGAGCGCGTCGATCTCGAGGCCGTGCATGGGCTCCCCCAGCCCGTGCGAGAGCTTGGCGAGCACGTCGGGGTTCTGGAAGTTGGTGGTCGCCTCGACGATGGCGCGTGCCATCGTCGCCGGGTCCTCGCTCTTGAAGATGCCGGATCCCACGAACACGCCGTCGACCCCGAGCTGCATCATGAGCGCCGCGTCGGCCGGGGTCGCGATGCCACCGGCCGAGAAGTTCACGACCGGCAGACGGCCCTGCTCGGCCACGAGGCGCACCAGCTCGACGGGGGCCCCCATCTCCTTGGCCTTCGTGACGTATTGCTCGGGGCGAAGCGTCGAGACCTCGGCGATCTCCCGCAGGATCGCTCGTTCGTGGCGGACGGCCTCGACGACGTTGCCGGTGCCGGCCTCGCCCTTGGTTCGGATCATCGCCGCGCCTTCCGCGATGCGCCGCAAGGCCTCCCCGAGGTTCCGCGCTCCACACACGAACGGCACCGTGAACGCCCACTTGTCGATGTGGAACTCCTCGTCGGCGGGGGTGAGCACCTCGGACTCGTCAACGTAGTCGACGCCCAGCGCCTGCAGCACCTGCGCCTCGACGAAGTGTCCGATGCGCGCCTTCGCCATTACGGGGATCGAGACGGTCTGCTGGATCTCCTCGATCTTCGTGGCGTCGGCCATGCGCGCCACGCCACCTTCCCTGCGGATGTCGGCGGGCACGCGCTCGAGGGCCATCACGGCGCAGGCGCCGGCGTCCTCGGCGATCTTCGCCTGCTCGGCGGTGGTGACGTCCATAATGACGCCGCCCTTGAGCATCTCCGCCAGGCCGGACTTCACCGTGAAGGTACCGGTCTCGCGCTGCACGAGTATCGCCTCCTGATCTGGAACCCTCGGAGCTGTCGGTTCCGAGTGTACCGGAGGTGAACGCGCAGGCAGGGCCGAAGGGGGCTACTTGCCGAACGTGATCGTGGCGTCGAACATGCCGCTCGGGGCGAGCTCCACGAACGCCGTGCCGGGCCGCAGCTCGATCTCATCGCCCTTCTTGGTCCGCAGGACCGTCACGTCGCCCTCGGAGCCTCGCTGCCAGGTGCCGACGATGAGACGGCCGTCACGGAGCACCCAGGCCTTGCCGGTGCCGATGACCTCGACCTCGGGCGACGGGTAGCCGGCGACGTCGAGGATGTCGCTCTCCGTCGTCTTCACCTGCTCGATCACGACGTTGTCGGTGACGATCGGCTCGCCGCTCTCGAGCGCCATCGGCGCCCCGTCGAGGAACCGGACCCAGCGCCCCTGCTGCCAGCGCCATTCCGCCGTGGACGTCGACGCGGTCGTCGAGAACACGATCGTCGCCGACGCCGCCTTCTTGCTGGGCTTCTGCACCTCGTCGTTGTAGGCGAAGACCGGCTGAGGGGCTGACTCGCCCTTGGCCCGCTTCTTGCCGGTCGCCCACAGCTTGGAGGTGTTCGTGAACAGGTTGTGGGGCATGACGCGGCCGTCGTCGCGGGTGAACGCGGCCGCGGGGTCGCCCTCGGTCATGGCGACCACTCCGGCCTGCTTCACGATGTTCACGACCTTGGGAGCCCCGCCCGAGAACGCGAGCAGCGCGTGATCGTTGAACTGCTGCAGGAGCTTGGGGTCGGTGGTGCGGGCGCTGCGGACCGGACCCACCCGGGTGGATCCGTCGCAGTGGTACACGGCGACGAAGCGGGTGATGCCTCCCTCGACGACCTCCTCGAAGACGATGTCGGCCTCGTTCAGTCCGGCGAGCGGTTGGGCGTCGGGGGTGTTCTCGACCTTCACCGCCAACGCGGGTCGCGACGGCGGGGACTCGTCTGCCGGCAGCGTCTCGCCGGTGAGCGGACACGGCTCCACGGGATCGGGAGCCAGGCCGGCGCTGGCCAGCGCTTCCTGGATCGGCTCGGGTGCGTTGCCGCTCAGCGCGAGCGCCGCTCCTCCGCCGAGCACGGCCACGACGGCACCTCCGGCGACGAGCGCCTTCCCGCGTGAAGTGAGCGCCACGGTTGAGGGACCTCCTGGTATCGGCTGGCGATGTCGTGATCGATCGATGTGAGTTGAGAGGGCGGCGTCCATGCCGCTGAGGGATGCTAGCTCCGGCCCGGGTCGGTTCCAAACACCCGAGGGCGGCTCGACATGAACGTCACATCTCCTCCAGCCGTGCGATCCGCTCCGCCAGCGGCGGATGGGTGGCGAAGATGCGCTCCAGGGGCCCGAGGCGTTCCCCCTCGATGCGCGAGGGTTGGGAGAGCCACAGATGCGCGGTGGCGTTGTTGGCCGAGTGCATCGCCGTGGGCGAGGCGCCGATCTTCCGCAGGGCCGAGGCGAGGCCCGGCGGGTATCGGGTCAGCATCGCCCCCTGTGCGTCGGCGAGGAACTCACGGTTGCGCGAGACGGCGCGCTTGATCACCTCGCCGGCGATCGGCGCGATCACCATCAGGGCGAACCCCGCGGCGAAGAACACGAGCGCCACCGGACCCCCGTTGCTGTCGTTGCCGCGTCGGCCCCCCAGGCCGCCCCACCACCACGACCGCATGAGGAACTCGGCCATGAGGACGACGGCGCCGACCAGCGTGGCCACGATCGTGCCGAGCAGCATGTCGCGGTCGACGACGTGGGCGAGCTCGTGACCGATCACGCCCTCGAGCTCCACTCGGTTCATCATGCCCAGCAACCCCTCGGTGACGGCGATCGACGCGTGATCGGGATCTCGCCCGGTCGCGAACGCGTTGGGTGCCTGCTCGGGCACGACGTAGACGCGCGGCTTCGGGATGCCCGCGGCGATCGAGAGCCCCTCGACGAGGTTGTGCAGGCGAGGCTCGTCCTCCGCGCTGACCGCTCGGGCGCGGGTGGACGCGAGGACGATCTTGTCGCCGTACAGGTACGAGCCGATCGAGAGCACGATGGCCACCACGAGCGCGACGACGATGCCGGTGATCCCCGTGCCGAACAGGTAGCCGAGCAGCCACCCGACTGCGCCGAAGAACACGAACGCGCCGGCGACGAGCAGCACCGACTTGCGCTTGTTGGCCGCGATCTGCTCGTGCATCTACGCGTCGTCCGGGGCGAGGTCGACCGGGACCGGCTCGCCCACGGGGTCGTCGATGTCGAAGAACGGCCGCTCTTCGAACCCGAACGCTCGCGCCAGCAGGTTCGAGGGAAACGTGCCGATCGCCGTGTTCAGGAGCCGCACCTGGTCGTTGTAGAACTGCCGGGCGTACGCGATCTTCGACTCGGTGCCGACGAGCTCCTCCTGCAGGGCCAGGAAATGCTGGTCGGCCTTGAGCTCCGGGTACGCCTCGACCACCGCCATGAGCCGCCCGAGGCCCGTCGAGACCTCGTGCTCCGCGCTCGCCTGCTCGCGAACACCGCCCGCCTCGATCGCCTTCGTCCGGGCTTCGGTAACCCGCTCGAACAGCTCTCGCTCGTGCGTGGCGTACCCCTGCACCGTCTCGACGAGGTTCGGGATCAGGTCGTAGCGCCGACGCAACTGCACGTCGATCGTCGCCCACCCGTCGTCGGCGCGGGCGCGCAGCCGCACCAGGCGGTTGTACAGCCAGATCGCGGCGACGAGCACGACGACGACGATCCCGAGTACGACCCAGACCACCGGTGACATGTGGTCCTATCGTAGCGACGGCCGGGCGATGCCAGCGTCGGCCGCCCTGCGGTACACGCCCTCGATGCGCTCGGCTACGATCGGCCAGTCGAACGATGCCGCGCGCCGGCGCCCCGCGTCGACGAGGCGATCGCGCAGCGGGTGGTCGTCGAGCACCCGACCGATCGCATCGGCCAGCGTCCGGGCGTTTCCGGGCGCCACCAGCAAAGCGTCGACCTCGTGCCTCGCGACCTCCCGGTACCCGTCGATGTCGGTCGCGACGGCCGGCACCCCCGCCGCCATGGCCTCCACCACCGAGTACCCGAAGCTCTCCTGCCCGGTCGCCGCCGCGACTGCGACGTCGGCGCCGGCCAGGAGCGCCGGAACGTCGGCGTGGTCGATGCGTCCGAGCATCGTGACGCGGCTCCTGGCCCGCGGCGGCAGCGTCGCGATCGCGTGGCGGTCGGCGCCGTCGCCCCCCACGGTGAGCCGCACGTCCGGGCGGTCGTCGACGAGCATCCCGAACGCCTCCACGAGGACGCGGAACCCTTTCTGGGCGTCCAGCCGGTGGGCCCACGCGATGCGAGGCCCAGGCGGCCATGCGCGCGGCGTCGCCGTCGCGAACCTCGAGACCCACAGGCCGTTGGGCACGATCTCGGGCTCGAGCTCGGGCATCGCGCGGCGCACGAAACGCGCCGCGGCTCCGGACACGGCGATCGTGGCGGCGAGGCGGCGGCGGACGGGGCCGAGCACCGGCGCGGCCGCCTCGTACAGGCGGGATCGGTCGAGCCAGGCGTGGAAGGTCGCCACCACGGGCACCCGGGCGGCGAGCGCGGCCCACATGGACGAGCTCGGCGTGAACGGCTCGTGCACGTGCACGACGTCGGGCGAGAAGTCGTCCAGCGCCGAGCGTGCTCGACGGATGCCGAGCGGCCACGGCGCGATCGGGGCCACGGTTCCTCGGTACGGGACCCGGATGGGCCGCCCTAGGCTTCCGTTCCCGAAGCCTCCGCTCTGGGGGGCTCCGTGCTCGACGCCCCCGCTCCAGGGGCCGAGCACGATCGTCTCGTGCCCTCGACCGACGAGCACCTGAGCCAGCTCGGTGACGTGTACCTGCACCCCGCCGGGGGCGGCCAGGTCGTACGGGCACACGAGCGCGACGCGCAGCGTGCTCACCCCTCCCATGCCGGCTGGAACATGTGCCAGTCCGACGGCGCCGCGGCGACGGCCCGCTCGAACTCCCGAGCCATGCGCCCGGTGAGCGCCGCGACGTCGGCGCGCCGGTCCGTCGTGCGCTCCACGTCGAGCGGCGGCGTCATCACGACCCGCCATCCCTGCTCGGTCTGGAAGACGGGGGTCACGAGCAGCGGGGCGCCGGTCGTGATCGACAGGAGCGCCGGCCCCGCCGGCAGGCGATGGCGACGGCCGAACATCGTAACCTCGACGCCTCGCCCCGTGAGGTCGCGATCGGCGACGAGCGCCACGATGCGCCCGGCGGCGAGCCTCGACGCGAGCGCGCGCCCGAGCCCGGGCTCACCGAGGCCGACCACCTCGATCCCGATCGCGGCGCGGTTGGCCACGAACAAGTCGAAGAGCCGAGCGGGCCGCAACTGCTCCGCCACCGCCACCACCGAGCGCCCCCCGGCGACCAGCCACGGCCCGGCCGCATCCCAGTTCCCGATGTGGGGGAGCGCCACGATGGCCCCCCTGCCGCCCTCCAGCGCGCGCCACAGATGCTCGTCACCGACCGCCTCGAACCGGTCCGCCACCCCCTGGGGCGTCATCGACACGAAGTGGAACGAGTCGTACCAATAGCGGGCGTAGGAGGCGAAGGCGTCCCGGGTCGAGGCGCGCACGAGCGGATCGCCCGGGCGCCGGCCCAGCACCATGGCCTGGTTGCGCGCGACGATCGCGCGCCTGTCGGGCAGCAGGTCGTGCACGAGCAGCCCCGCGGTCTCGAAGCTCCGGCGCCCCCACCGCTCGGGCAGGATCCGCCCGAGCCAGGCGATCGATCGATACGCGTGGAACGCGAGTGTCTCGGCCCAGGGCTCTCCGGCCGCGCTCAAGCGCGTTCCTCGCGGGCGACCTGCGACGTCCTCACCGCCACGGCCAGCGCCGACACGGCCGCGGCGACCCATAGCGCCCACGCGTGGTCGAGCGCGAGCCCGATGACCACGAGCCCGTAATGCAATCCCCTCGTGAGGTGGCTCTCCTCCACGCTGTAGTCGAGCGAGGCGCCCCTGGCGCGGACGTAGGAGGACAGCGCGCTGACGCACAGGGCGGCCAGGGCCGCGACGGAGACCGAGGGGCGATCGGTCCGGCTCGCCCACGCCATCGTGCCCAGCACCGCGCCGTCCCATCCGCGATCGAGCAGCTCGTCGAGCATCCGGTCGGTGGGTCCCCCGGCCCCGTGGTTCGCCCGGTGCCCACCGAGCAGGAGCAACGAGGCGGAGACGAGGGCGACGGCCGCGGCGACGAGGGGTTCCCGGGCGACCACGAGCCAGCCCGCCAGCGCGGCGAGGAGCCCGCCCGCGGTCAGGATCGAGCGGGTGAGCGCGGTTCCCGGAGGCTGACGTTCGAAGCGAACCATCGGCTGAGGTCCGGGCGAGCCTAGCAACTCCCCACTTGGGTAGGATGCCGGAACCTCGCCCCGAACCGCACGCCGAAGGAGATCGCGGGTTGAAGACCTACGACGCGAAGGACATCCGCAACGTGCTGCTGGTAGGTCACGGGGGATCGGGCAAGACCACCCTGCTCGAGGCCATGCTCTTCACGGCCGGTGCCCTGACCCGCATGGGCACGGTCGAGGACGGTAACACCATCAGCGACCACGACCCCGACGAGCAGCGCAAGGGCATCTCCGTGTCGCTGTCGATGGCGCCCATCGAGTGGGACGACATCAAGATCAACGTGCTCGACGCGCCCGGCTACGCCGACTTCATCGGCGACATGCGCTCCGCGATCGGAGCGGTCGACGCCGTGATCGTGGTGGTGTCCGCGGTCGACGGAGTCGAGGTGCAGACCGAGGTCGCATGGGAGCTCGCCGTGGAAGCCGGGCTCCCTCGCGCGATCTTCGTGAACAAACTCGATCGCGAACGATCCGACTTCCAGGCGACGCTCGACCAGCTCGTCTCGTCGTTCGGCACCCAGGTCGCCCCGTTCGAGCTCCCCATCGGGGCCGAGCACGAGTTCGAAGGGGTGGCCGACCTCCTGCACGAGAAGGCCGACCGCTATCCCGACGGCCCGAGGGCCGTGGAGTCGGAGTGGCCCGACGACCTGCACGCGCTGGCCGACCCCGCTCGCGAGAAGCTGATCGAGGCGGTCGCGGAGTCCGACGACGCACTGATCGAGGAGTACCTCGAGCAGGGCACGCTTCCCGAGGAGCACATCGTCTCCGGAGCCAAGCTCGGATTCGCGAACGCCCGCCTCGCCCCGGTCATCGTGGGGTCGGCCGAGAAGGCGATCGGGATCGATCGCCTCCTGGACTTCATCGTCGAGGAGTTCCCCTCCCCGCTCGATCGAGGAGCGGTCACGGTCGTCGGCCCGGACGACTCGGAGGCGGCGCGCTCGCCCGACCTCTCGGGCCCGCTCACCGCCTACGTCTTCAAGACGCTGTCCGATCCGTTCGTCGGGCACATCACGATGTTCCGCGTCTTCAGCGGCGTGGTGCGTCCGGATTCCACCCTGCACGACACCACCCAAGGCACCGACGAGCGTGTCGGTCAGCTGTTCACCCTCGTCGGCAAGGAGCACGAGCCGGTGTCCGAGGTCGTGACGGGTGACATCGGGGCCGTCGCGAAGCTCCAGCAAGCGCACACGGGCGATACCTTCGCCTCGAAGGAGGACCCCGCGCGGGTTCCGGCCCTCGACCTCCCGGAGCCCGTGCTCGCGTACGCGATCGCCCCGAAGACCAAGGGCGACGAGAACAAGCTCGCCACCGGGCTCACCCGGCTTCGCGAGGAGGACCCAACCCTCCGCATCTCGCGCAACGAGGAGACCCACGAGACCGTGATGCACGGCATGGGCGAGGCGCACCTCGAGGTGATGATCGAACGGCTCAAGCGCAAGTTCGGCGTCGAGGTGACCACGGCCCCCGCCAAGATCGCGTTCCGAGAGACGATCCGGCGCGGCGCGAAGGCGATGGGGCGGCACGTGAAGCAGACCGGGGGCCACGGGCAGTACGCCGTGTGCAACATCGAGATCGAGCCGCTCCCCCACGGCGAGGGATTCGTCTACGAGGACAAGATCTACGGCGGCGCGATCCCCCACCAGTTCATCCCATCGATCGAGAAGGGCATCGTGCGCACGATGTCGGAGGGCGTGATCAGCGGGAACCCGATGGTCGACGTCAAGGTCACGTTGGTCGACGGGAAGTTCCACGCTGTCGACTCCTCGGACATGGCGTTCCAGATCGCGGGGTCGATGGCCCTCAAGGATGCGGTCGAGCAGGCCGGCGTCGCGCTGCTCGAGCCGGTCGTCGAGCTGGAGGTGGTCGTGCCCGAGTCCTACACGGGCGACATCATGGGCGACCTCAACTCGAAGCGCGGCAAGATCCAGGGCATGGATCAGCTCGGCGGCGGCAAGCAGCGCATCCGCGCGCTCGTGCCGCAGGCGGAGGTCGCTCGCTACGTGATCGACCTGCGGTCGATGACCGGCGGCCGCGGGGCCTACACGGCGACGTTCTCCCACTACGAGGAGATGCCGCAGCACCTCGCGCAGAAGGTGATCGACGATTACCAGGCGGCGAGGGCCGAGAAGAAGTAGGCCGCCTGAGGACCTAGGGTGGCGCGTTCTCCTCGAGGAACGGCAGCACGGCGGCGTCGAACGCCTCGGGCGCCCGCAGGTTCACGACGTGATCGGCGTCGATCGTCACGAGGCGGGCCTCGAGCACCTCATGGGCGATGAGCTGCGCGCGGCGCCGCCCGTCGGGTGGATCGTGCCGCGCCTCGAGCACGAGCAGGGGCGTGTCGATCTCAGCGAGGCGTTGGGCGGCCGGAGGGTCGAGCGGCTCCGCACCCGACTCGTCCATCGTGAGCTCGTGGATGTTGTCATGAGCGATCGCCCGGATGCGCTCGCCGGCCGGATCGTCGACCCCCAGCGGCGCCCAGATCTCGAGCAGGAGGTCCTGCGCGCGTTCGAACCCGCCCGCCTCCACCGCGGCCTCGATCGGCCCGGCACGCTCGTCCCACCACGCCTCCTCGTCCTCGCTCTCCTCGAAGCCGCCGAGCGCGGGGGCGGCCGCCACGACCGCCCAGACGCGATCGGGCGCGGTGATCGTCGCGTCGATCGCCAGGGCGCCGCCCATCGAGCACCCGGCGAGCGCCGTCCGCCCGAGGCCGAGGTGGTCGAGCAGCGCCAGCAGGTCGCGGACGTGCGAGTAGGGCACGCCCGGCTCGGGACGCGACGACCGCCCGTAGCCGCGCTGGTCGTAGCGCAGCACGCGGAACCGCTCCGACCACGGCTCGAACTGCGGGTCCCAGGTGCGGGCGTCCCAGAGGCCGGGATGCAGGAGCGTGACGGCCCGCCCGGCGCCGGCGACCTCGTAGTACAGCCGACCACCGTCGGCCACGTCGACGAAGCCCTCGTCTCGCTCGCGCATCATGCGAACCTCGGTGCCAGGCGCCTGGCGGTGTCGGCGAGTAGCTCGGGTAGCACCCGCACCTCTCCCACGACGGGCATGAAATTCGTGTCGCCGTTCCAGCGCGGCACCAGGTGCCAGTGCAGATGATCGGGGATGCCGGCTCCCGAGGTCGATCCGAGGTTCATGCCGACGTTGAACCCGTGAGGCGAGGCCTCCTCACGCAGCGCCCGGATCGAGCGTTGCAGGAACAGCTGGAGCTCTGCGTTCTCCTCCACGGTGAGGTCCTCGACGTCGCCGCTGTGCCGCAACGGCACGATCAGCAGGTGGCCCGGGTTGTACGGGAACTTGTTCAACACCACGTAGGCCAGCGCTCCGCGGGTCAGGACCCGCTCGGGCTCGCGATCCGGCACGGCGCAGAAGACGCAGCCCCCGTCGGCCTCAAGCTCGTCGCGGGCGGTCGCGATGTACTGCATGCGCCACGGGCTCCAGAGGTGGTCCACGCGCGCGTCCCTCACTCCGACTCGAAGTTGGACTGTGCCAGGGCTCGGCTCGACGCTTCCTCGACCAGGGCCGCGACGAGGCTGTCGAACGTCACGCCGAGGTGCTCGGCGCCCGACCGGTCCCGCACGGTGTAGGAGCCGGACTCCAGTTCCTTGTCGCCGACCACGAGCGTGTAGGGCGCCTTCGCCAGCTGCGCGGCCCGGATCTTCTTGCCCACGCTCTCCTTCGAGTCGTCGACGACCACACGCAGCCCGGCCGCCTTGGCCTTCGCCGCCACCTCCTCGCAGTGAGCGACGTGACGATCGGCGACCGGCACGAACCGGAGCTGCTCGGGAGAGAGCCACAGCGGGAACGCCCCCGCGTAATGCTCGGTCAGGATGCCGAAGAACCGCTCCACCGATCCGAACAAGGCCCGGTGGATCATGGTCGGCCGATGCCGGGCGTTGTCGGCGCCCGAGTACTCGAGTTCGAACCGCTGCGGGAACTGGAAGTCGACCTGGATCGTGGACATCTGCCACGTGCGGCCGATCGCGTCGCGTGCCTGCACGCTGATCTTCGGGCCGTAGAAGGCGCCGCCGCCCTCGTCCATCACGAGCGGCACGTCCATCCACTCGGCAGCCCGACGAAGCTCCTCGGTCGCGACGTCCCACTCCTCCGGCGTGCCCACGGCCTTGCCCTCGGGTCGCGTCGACAGCTCCATGTAGAAGTCGTCGAGCCCGTAGTCACGGAGCAGGTCGAGCACGAAGGTGAGCACCGACCGCAGCTCGTCTCCGAGTTGGTCCTCGGTGGTGAAGATGTGCGCGTCGTCCATCGTGAGCCCTCGAACCCGCGTGAGCCCGTGCACGACTCCCGAGAGCTCGTAGCGGTACACCGTGCCGAACTCGAAGAGGCGCAGCGGCAGCTCGCGATAGCTCCGCGTGCGGCTCCTGAAGATCAGGATGTGCATCGGGCAGTTCATCGGCTTCAGGTAGTAGTCCTGGCCGCCGTCGAGCTGCATCGGCGGGAACATCCCGTCGGCGAACCACTGCAGGTGCCCGCTGATCTCGAACAACTCCGACTTCGTGATGTGCGGCGTGTACACGAACTCGTAGCCCGCTTCCTCGTGTCGCTTGCGCGAGTAGTCCTCCATCAGCCGGCGCACGAGGCCGCCCTTCGGATGGAAGACCGCCAGGCCCGAGCCGATCTCGTCGGGGAACGAGAACAGGTCGAGATCGTGCCCCAACTTGCGATGGTCTCGACGCTCGGCCTCCTCGAGCCGGTGCAGGTAGGCCTCGAGGTCGTCCTGGGTCGCCCATGCGGTTCCGGAGATGCGTGTGAGCTGCGGGTTCTTCTCGTCGCCGCGCCAGTACGCGCCGGCCACGTTCGTGAGCTTGAACGCCCCCAGCATGCCCGTGTGAGGAACGTGCGGGCCCATGCACAGATCGACCCATCCGTCGTTCGAGTAGAGCGACACCGTCTCGCCTTCGGCCGCCTCACCCGCGGCGTCGCCCCCGGCGCCGAGGCCCTCGATGATCTCGACCTTGAAGGGCTGATCGTGCAAGCGCTCGATCGCGTGCTCGCGCGTGACCTCCTCCCGCACGAAGGGCTGGTTCCGCTTCACGATCTGGCGCATACGCCGATCGATCTTCGCGAGGTCGCTCGCGTGCACGGGCTCCGTGAGCTCGAAGTCGTAGTAGAAGCCCTCGCTCGTCGCGGGTCCGATCGCGTACCGGGCACCGGGGTACAGGTCGCACACCGCCTGGGCGAGCACGTGCGCGGTCGAGTGCCGCAGCACGTACAACCCGTCGTCGGAGTGCGGCGAGATCGGTTCCACCTCGGCGTCGTCGTCGGGGACGAACGACAGGTCGCGCGGCTCGCCTCCGACGCGTGCGGCGATCGTTCCTTTGGGCAGCGCGGCGCCGACCGGCTCCCCCTCGGGGAGCTCGACGCGCACGTCCTCGGGGAGGGTCAGGGTCGGCATGCGGGCATGATAGCGACCGCGCCGGCGCTACTCGTACGCGATGGCCTCGAGTACGTCGAGCTTCGCCGCCCGGCGAGCCGGCCAGATCGCCGCGAGCACGCCGGCCAACCCCGCGAGCACCAGGTATGTCACCAGTTGGCCAACGGGCACGACGAACTCGCTCACGCCGTCGTCCTGCAGCGCCTGCTGCAGCGCCCACCCGAACAGCACGCCGATCACGACGCCGAGCACGGCGCCGAACACGGCGATAATGACGGACTCCCATCGGATCATGCGCTTGACCTGCACCCGGCTCATGCCGACCGCGCGCAACAGCCCGAGCTCGCGGGTGCGCTCGTAGATCGACAACCCCAACGTGTTCACGATGCCGAAGAGCGCGATGAGGATCGCCATCGCGAGCAGCGCCGTCACGAGGCCGAGCAGCTGATCGATGAAGCCGGCCTGCTGCTCGCGGAACGCCGCCTGGTCCTGCACCTGCACGTTGGGGAACTCGGCCGCGGCCGCGGTGACGGCGTCGGCCACCTGGTCGAGCGGCACGCCATCGGCGCCACGCACGAGCACGAAGGAATCGAGATGCTCGGTGTACAGCTCGTCGTAGGTCTCGAGCGAGATGACGTAGTCCCCGACGAGGCGGTTCTCGTCGTAGATGCCCCCGATCGTGAGCGGCACGTCGCCCGTCGATGCGAACTCGGCCGGCACCTCGTCTCCCAGCGACCAGCCGTGCTCGGCCGCCACGTCGCGATGCACGAGCACGACGTTCCTGCCCTCGGCGAGGGAGGACACCGAGCCCTCCGACACATCGAGCGTGGCGACCTCCTCGACGGTCTCCGGGTCGACGGCGGTCACGAACGAGGTGCTGCCATCGACCCGGAAGCCGTTCTGCCGGAACGGCGAGACCGTCGCCACCTCCGGCAGCGCCGCGACCCGGTCGGCGACGTCCGGGCTGAACGAGGTGAACGAGCTCGTCGAGAGCGTGTAGTCGGCCTTCAGGGTCTCGGTGAGCGCGGCGTCGAACGACGCCTTGAGGGAAGCGGCGAGGATCGCGACCATCGACACGAGCCCGAGACCGATCATGAGGGCGGCGGCCGTGGAGGCGGTTCGCCGCGGGCTCCGCATCGCGTTCTCGCGCCCGAGTCGGCCCTGCACGGACAACCGCCGCAACGGAGCCCCGAGGGCCCCCGCGATCGGCTTGGCGGCGAGCGGCGACAGCATCGCGACCCCGATGAACGTCACCGCCGCTCCGAGGCCGACGATCGAGGCGCCGTTGGACTCCGCTCCGAACAAGCCGTACAGGAGCGCTGCCGCCCCGAGCGCCGTGACGGCGACCGCGACGGCGAGCCGGCGACCGGCCAGCGACCGCGACGGTGGCGCGTCGTCGGCCTCGCGGAGCGCTTGGATCGGCGCCACCGTCCCCGCCCGCCGTGCGGGAAGGATCGAGGCGGCCACCGTCACGACCACGCCCACCACCATCGACACGACGATCGTGCGAGGCAACAGCTGGAGCGCGGTGCTGGGGAGATCGATGTTGAACAGGCCCAGCAACCCCTGCAGGCCGACCGCGATGCCGATGCCGGCGAGGATGCCCAACACCGATGCCACCAGCCCGACCACGAACGCCTCGACCACCACCGACACGATCACCTGACGCCTGGAGGCTCCGAGCGCGCGCAGCAAGGCGAGCTCTCGCGTGCGCTGCGCGACGATGATCGAGAACGTGTTGAAGATGATGAAGGAGCCCACGAACAGGGCGACGAAGGCGAACACCAGTAACGCGGTACGGAAGAACCCCAGCCCTTCCTGGAGCGCCTTCGATTGCTCGTCGGCGACCGACGTCGAAGTCACGGCCTCGACCCGCTCCGGAAGGGCCTCGGCGACCGAGGCCCGCAGCTGCGTGGCCGACACCCCTTCCTCTGCGACGACGCTGATCGCGTCGTAGACGCCTTGCTTGTCGAGCACCTCTTGGGCCGTCTCGGTTTCGAACACCGCCAACGTGGCGCCACCCAGGTTGTCCGCATCGCCGAAGCCCGCGATGCCAGAGATCGTGAACTCCCGTGGTGGCCCCTGGAAGAGGATGCGGATGCGATCGCCGACGGCGAGGTTCGAGGCGCGCGCGGTCGCGGCGTCGATCACGACGTCGTCGGAGCCGGTGGGCGGTGAGCCCTCGCGGATCTCGAGCACCTGGTCGGCCAGCTCGTTCCAGTTGGTGCCGATCGTCGGGGGTCCGACGCCGCCGATCACTTCGTCGGTGGCCGGATCGACCATCTGGGCGTACCCCTGCACGTCGCCGGCGGCGGCCGCGACCCCCGGCACCGCCAGCACGTCGTCGAGCAGGCTCTCGGGCACGGGCTTGCGATCCTCTCCCCCACCTCCTCCGCCGCCCTCAGCCACCGACGGGTCGAACGCGGAGACCGACCGGACGACCACGTCGGAGGCCTCGGACGTCTGCGCGAACAACTGGTCGAAGGCGGCGTTCATGGTGTCGGTGAGCACATACGTGCCGGCCACGAACCCCACGCCGAGCACGACCGAGACGGCGGTCAGCACCAACCGGAGTTTCTTGGCCAGCAGGCTCTTGAACGTCGCGCGCCACACGGTCGCTACGACTCCAACGACTTCAGCCGGTCCAGCACGCGCTCGGCCGTGGGCTCGCGCATCTCGTCGACGACGAGCCCGTCCCCCAGGAAGACCACCCGATCCGAATAGCTCGCCGCGCTGGCGTCGTGGGTCACCATCACGATCGTCTGACCGTAGGTCGTGACGGCCTCGCGCAGGAACCCGAGCAGCTCGGCTCCCGAGCGGGAATCGAGGTTGCCGGTCGGCTCGTCGGCGAAGACGATCTCGGGCCTGCTGACGAGCGCCCGAGCGGCGGCGACACGTTGCTGCTGCCCGCCCGAGAGCTGGCTCGGCCGGTGCCCGAGCCGGTCGCGAAGCCCGATCGTGTCGACCACCTCGTCGAGCCATGCGCGCTGCACGTCCCGACCGGCGATGTCGAGCGGCAGGGTAATGTTCTCAGCGGCTGTGAGCGTGGGGACCAGGTTGAACGCCTGGAAGACGAACCCGACCTTGTCGCGGCGCAGGGCCGTGAGTTGCTTCTCGCTCAACCCGGTGAGATCGACATCGCCGATGAACACGTTCCCCTCGGTGGGCGCATCGAGACCCGCGATACAGTGCAGCAGGGTCGACTTCCCCGAGCCCGAAGGACCCATGATGGCCGTGAACTCCCCCTTCGCGAACTCGATCGTGACCCCTCGGAGCGCCTCGACCGCGGCGTCGCCCTCCCCGTAGACCTTGCGCAGCGTGACCGCGCGCGCGGCGGTCGCGATGGTCGGCGTCGTAGCGGACATCTGGCGTTCCTCCTGCTCGCGTCGGAGCTCGTCACCCTACCGAACCAAGGCGTCGCCATCGGGGCGTCCCGGGATCGGCGTGGACGTTGAAATCGGAGCGGATCAAGGCGTAAACAGCCTCGTCGCGTGGCACCCCAGCGAACTCGGGGACGTTCTCGAACCAGCCGCTCCCGCGTCGAACACCCTCGGCGACGAACCCGGCCTTCTCGGCGACGCGTCGCGAGGCGGCGTTGTCGACGTCACAGACCAACTCGATCCTATGGAAGCCGAACCGTGTCAGACCTGCCTCGGCGAGAAGTCGAGCAGCTCTCGGCGCGTAGCCCCTGCCTCGGTGATCCGGTGTGACCGCGTAGGCGATGTTCGCCGCGACCGGGGGGCGTGGCCGGAGGTCGGCCTCGCCGATCGCGATGCCGTCCTTCGCCAGCCTGAGTGCGAACGTGAGACTCGCTCCGCTCGCCCATTCGTCGTGCCATCGGCGGATGACATCGGCGTGCCGCACGCGGCGACGTTCCCTGTCTCGATCGAGCGGCGGCTGGTCGAACCAGCGAGCGTGTGCGGGGTCGACGTTGAAGTCGCCCAAGGCGACATCATCGCCATCGTGCCACGGGCTGAGCCAGACGACGCCGTCGCTCAGGAGCGGCTGCGACCCACGGGCGGGATGCAGAGGCGTGGCCATCGCGAAGGAGCATAGGAGAGCGGCTCGCGCGGCCGGTTCGCTTGGGCTCTCGGGTCCGCTGGCCGATCGGTGGGCGCGGCAGGTCTTGAACCTGCGACCTCTCGCGTGTGAGGCGCGCGCCTTCACCGTTCCAGTGACGTCTGCCGGAGTCAGCGACGTCCGTCATGACCTGCTGCGATGCGACTGCGCTTCCGCGGATCGAAACCGGATCGCAACCGGATCCAGCAACGAAGTCCGACTAGCAGGGCGACGTCTCACGAGGTTGGGCCAGCGTTCGGGAATGTCCCTTGAGCGATGGCGTGGCGACGTACCCGTCGAGAGACATCGACATGATCGCGACCACCTTGGTCATGGTGCAGCTCCTTTCGCGACAAGGCTAATAAGGTTCCCGCAGGTCAGCCGGTGGGCGCGGCTGGGATCGAACCAGCGACCTCTCGCGTGTGAGGCGAGCGCTCTCCCGCTGAGCTACGCGCCCGGGATGTGCAAAGGGTAGCGGAGGCGTCTAGGCAGGCGAGGGCCGGCGCAGGAGCTCGCGGGCGGTCTCGCGCGCGGTCGGGTCGTGCTCGCGCCAGACGATCTCGACGAGCGTGCGCATGACGTCGCGGATGCCGACGATGCCGAGGACGTTGTCGCCCTCGACGACCGGGAGATGACGGATTCGCCGCTCGCCC
>JBEVGU010000196.1:0-2738 GCA_040511595.1 Actinomycetota bacterium
TCGCGCACCTGCTCGGGAACGTCGTCGAGGTCACCCTCGTTCCGCTTCGGGAGCACGACCTCCTGAAGCCCCGCCCGGTGGGCCGCGAGCACCTTCTGCTTCACGCCGCCGATCGGCAGCACGCGGCCCTGCAGGGTCACCTCGCCGGTCATGCCCACCTCCGCGCGCACCGGCGTGTCGGTGAGCAGGGAGACGAGCGCGGTGGTCATCGTGACGCCGGCGCTCGGGCCGTCCTTCGGCACGGCACCCGCAGGCACGTGCACGTGGAACCGGCCCCGCAGACGCTCGGGCGCGATGCCGAGCTCGTCGGCGTGTGACCGCACGTAGCTGAGCGCGATCTGCGCAGACTCCTTCATCACGTCGCCGAGCTGCCCGGTGAGCGTGAGGCTTCCACCACCCGCGCCCGCTCCGGCGTCGCCGGTCTCCTCGCGGCTCGCCTCGATGAACAGCACGTCGCCTCCGACGCCCGTTACCGCGAGGCCCGTGGCCACGCCCGGCACGGCCGTGCGCTCGGCCGCCTCGAAGAAGAACTTCTGCCGACCGAGGTACTCACGCACGTCGCCGGCGTCGATCACGACGGGCGGAGCGACGTCGCCCGCCGCCACCTTCGTCGCGACCTTGCGCAGCGCCTTGCCGAGCTCGCGCTCGAGGTTGCGCACGCCCGCTTCCCGGGTGTAGTCACCCACGACGGTGCGCAGGGCGTCGTCGGTGAAGCTCACCTCGTCCTCGCGCAGGCCGTTTCGATCGCGCTGGCGCGCCACGAGGTGGTGCTTGGCGATCGCGACCTTCTCCTCCTCGGTGTAGCCGTCGATGCGGATCACTTCCATACGGTCGAACAGCGGACCCGGGATCGTCTCGGCGACGTTCGCCGTCGTGATGAACAGCACCTCGGACAGGTCGAGGTCGACATCGAGGTAGTGGTCGCGGAACGTGTGGTTCTGCGCCGGGTCGAGCACCTCGAGCAGCGCGCTCGAGGGGTCGCCCCGCCAGTCGGCGCCGACCTTGTCGATCTCGTCGAGCATCATCACCGGATTCTTCACGCCGGCGTCCTTCAGCGCGCGAACGATGCGGCCCGGCAGCGCGCCGACGTACGTGCGTCGGTGGCCGCGGATCTCGGCCTCGTCGTGGATGCCGCCGAGCGAGACGCGCACGAATTTCCGACCCAGGGCGCGTGCCACGGACTCGCCGAGCGAGGTCTTGCCCACGCCCGGGGGCCCGACCAGGGTCAGGATCGCACCCGAGCCGCGGCCGGTCGCCTCGCCGAGGCCCCGCTCCGCGCGGAGCTTGCGCACCGCGAGGTACTCGAGGATGCGGTCCTTCACGTCCCCGAGGCCCTCATGGTCGGCGTCGAGAACCGCGCGGGCCTCGGCGATCTCGAGGTTGTCGTCGGTCCGCGTCGACCAGGGCACGTCGATCAGCCAGTCGAGGTAGGTCCGGATCCACCCGTACTCGGGCGACTGCTCGCTCGTGCGCTCGAGACGCCCCAGCTCCTTCTCGGCCTGCTCCCGGACGTCGTCGGGCATACCCGCCTCGGCGAGCTTGGCCCGGTACTCCTCCACGACGTCTTCCTCGCCGTCCTCACCGAGCTCCTTGCGGATCGCGCTCATCTGCTCTCGCAGCAAGAACTCGCGCTGGCGCTTCTCCATGCCCTCGCTGACGTCGGTGCGGATCTTGTCCTTCAGCTCGATGTCGGCCAGCGTGTCCTTCGCCCACGCGAGCACAAGCTCGAGCCGCGCCTCGACGTCGAGGGTCTCGAGCACCTCGACCTTCTGCTCGAACGCGAGGTCGGGCGAGTACCCGGCGGTGTCCGCGATCTGCCCGGGGTCGTCGATGCCGCGCAGGAACTCCGCGACCTGGGGCACGCCCCTGGACTCGACGATGTTCTCGAGCACGGCGCGGTACTCCCGAGCCAGCTCCCGGGCGCGAGCCGTGGGCTCGCCCTCGGTGACCGGATCGGCCCGCACCCACAGGGCTTCGCCGGTGCCGGGCACGCCGATGCCCACGACCGCGCGCGAGAGCCCGCGGATCACGAGCGCCTGGACGCCCGAACGCGTCTGGCCGAGCTCCTCGATCTTGGCGACCGTGCCCACGCGCGCGTAGCTCCCGTCGATCCTCGGCACGAGCAGCAACGACGCGTCATCGGTCGCGGCGGCCGCCTCGGCGGCGGCGTGCGCCTCGTCGGTCTCGAGGGTGAGTGTCACGACCATGCCGGGCAGCACGACCCCGGTGGTCAGGGGGAGCAATGGAAGGACCTGCTGATCGATCTCTGGGGTGTCGATGTCTGACATGTCGCGTCTCCGTGGTCGGGTGGTCGCTGGACGTGCCGACCGTTCCGGCCTTGCAGATGCAAGAACGACAGGGTCCAGTCCGGTATTCCTGCATGTAATGGTGATTACCAAAGGCCGCCGGGAGCCTGGATGGCATCGTTCCTCCGGTCCGTGAGCAGCCCTGCGATGAGTTCTCTGAGCGACATCGGTCCTACGTGGTGACACACGGAGAAGGGGGACGAGATGCTGGCGATCGAACGAGGGACAGACGCATCCGAGGGCAAGGAACCGCAAGCGCGCGAGGGCATCGCTCGTTTCGATGTCCCAGAGACTCGGTAGGTTATCGGTCATGGCCTCTCCCATCATCCGCACCGATCAACTCGTCAAGCGTTTCGGCGAGGTCGAGGCGCTCAAGGGCATCGACCTCGAGGTGTACACGGGCAACGTGCTCGGATTGCTCGGCCCCAACGG
>JBEVGU010000197.1:0-10375 GCA_040511595.1 Actinomycetota bacterium
CGAGCGGACCACTCCGGCGGACCGTTCACGAGGCGTATGATACAGTGATTCACGTGACGACGACCGAGCCCGCGGTCGAAGTCCGCGACCTGAGCAAGACGTTCCGCACGGGATGGCCCCGACGGCGGCTGCAGCCCGCCCTCCGGGGCGTGTCGTTGGTCGTCCCGCGCGGCGCGATCTTCGGGGTCCTGGGGCCGAATGGCGCCGGCAAGACGACCCTCCTGCGCGCCGTCGCGGGCCTCGTCGAGCACCGAGGATCCGTCTCCCTCGACGGTTCCACGACGGCGGAGATGGGACGACGAGACCTGGCGGCGCGGGTGGCGATGGTGACGCAGAAGCCCATGGTGCCCGAGGGCACGGCCGTCACCGACTACGTGATGCTCGGACGGACGCCCCACATCAGCTACTTCGGCTCCATCGGGAGACGCGACCATGAGGTCGTGGACGAGGTGCTGCAGGCGCTCGACCTGCACGATGTCGCGCATCGACCTATGTCGTCGTTGTCGGGCGGCGAGGCTCAGCGGGTGTTCGTGGCGAGGGCGCTAGCCCAGGAGCCTGCGGTGCTCCTCCTCGACGAACCGACCACCTCGCTCGACGTGGGGCGCCAGCAGGACGTGCTCGAGCTGGTCGAGTCGCTCCGTCGCGAACGGGGCGTCACCGTCGTCTCAGCCCTGCACGATCTCTCGCTCGCGGGCCAGTTCGCTGACCGGCTCCTCCTACTGCACGACGGCATCCAGGTCGCCGAGGGCCCTCCCGGCGACGTGCTCACCGAGCAAATCGTGCGGGCATTCTTCGGGGCATCGGTGAGGCTCGTGCCCGTCGACGGTTCCGGGCACGTCCTGGTGCCCGTCCGCCGTGCGAGGTCGGCGTCCCCGTCCGATGTCGTGCCGTCATGAGCTCGACGCCACCGATCGATGCTCCTGACACCGGCGAGCACCGGCACGCCCGGTCGCTGGTGCTCGTGAACACGGGCGACGGCAAGGGCAAGACCACTGCCGCGATGGGGCTGGCGCTGCGCGCGCTCGCGCGCGACTGGGGCGTGCTCGTGGTGCAGTTCGTGAAGTCCGGCGAGTGGCGAGCGGGAGAGCACGAGATGCTCGAGCGGCTGGGCGCGGACTGGCTCGCCGTGGGGGACGGCTTCAGCTGGGACTCCGACGACCTCGAGGTGAGCGCCGAGCTCGCCCGCGAAGCTTGGAGGACCGCATCCGCTGCCGTGGCGGCCGGCGAGCACGAAGTGGTGATCCTCGACGAGTTCACCTACCCGGTGAACTGGGGGTGGGTGCCGCTCGAGGACGCGCTGGCCGCCCTGTCGAGCAGGCCGCCGCACGTGAACGTGCTCGTGACGGGTCGCGACGCTCCGGCTGCGCTCGTCGAGCTCGCCGACACCGTCACAAACATGGCCAACGTGAAGCATGCGTTCGATGACGGGGTGCTCGCCCGCCGCGGGATCGACTTCTGATGCCGGTCACGGTGATGACCGGCCCGGTCGCGAGCGGCAAGTCCCGGCTGGCCTCGAGCATGGCGGCGGCGTGGTCGGGGCCGGTCCTCGTCATCGCGACCGCCGAAGCTCGCGATGACGAGATGCGCGAGCGGATCGAACGGCATCGCGAGGAGCGCCCCGGCGAGTGGAGGGTGCAGGAGGTGCCGATCGACCTGGTCGAGGCGATCGACGCTGCCGATCCCGAGGAGTTCGTCATAGTCGATTGCCTGACGCTCTGGACATCGAACCTGCTCGGCGCTGGCGTATCCGAGAGCGACATCGTGGATCGGGCGCGCATCGTCGCGAGGAAGGCGGCGGCTCGGAGGGCTCCCGTGGCCGTCGTCACCAACGAAGTGGGGTGGGGCATCGTGCCCGTCAACGACATGGCTCGCTCCTACCGCGACCTGCTCGGCACTGTGAACGCGTCGTTCGTCGACGTCGCCGAGCGCGCGTTGCTCGTCGTCGCCGGGCGGGTGCTGCCCCTGCGGCCGGCGGATCCGTCGGAGCTCGTGCCGTGACCGCGAACGCGCTCGAGGCCATGATCACGAGCGTTCCCGGTCCAGACCGGGTGGCAGCCGACGCCGTCCTGACCCGGGCCGGATCCGTGCTGCGACCGAGCGGCGCGCTGGCTCGGCTCGACCGCGTGGCCGCGTGGCTGGCCGGATGGCAGCGGACCGACCGGCCGCGCGTCGACCATCCGTGGGTCGTGGTCTTCGCCGGCGACCATGGCGTGGCCGCAGCCGGCGTGAGCGCATATCCGGCCGACGTCACGAAGGCGATGCTGGGCGCGTTCGATGCCGGCGTCGCCACCGCTCCGGCGATGGCCCGGGCGCTCGGCGCGACGTTCACCGCGGTCGACGTGGGGGTGGGCGCGCCGACGGGCGACATCCGGTCGGAGCCCGCGCTCGACCCGGCGCGATTCGAAGCGTGCGTGGCCGCGGGGCGGGACGCGACGCGATGCGCTGCGGACGACGGTGCAGAGCTGCTCGTCTTCGGCGAGATGGGCATCGGGAACACTACTGCGGCGTCGGCCGTCTGCACGTCGATTTTCGGGGGGCCCGCGGCCGACTGGGTCGGTCGAGGCACCGGCGTTGATGACCGCGGGCTGGCCCGCAAGGTCGCGGCGGTGGAGGCGGCAAGGACGCGTGCGGCGGGACTCGGGTGGGCCGAGATCCTCCGCACGGCCGGCGGAGCCGAGCTCGTGGCCATCTCGGCCGCGATCGCCGAGGCGCGGCTCAGGTCAATACCGGTCCTCCTTGACGGGTTCGTGGTGGGGGCGTCGGCGGCTCCCCTGCACATGGGGCGCCCCGATGCCCTCGACCACTGCATCGCGGGGCACGTTTCCGCGGAGATCGGTCATGGTCTCCTCCTCGAGCGGCTCGGCTTGGAACCTCTGGTCGACCTCGGGCTGCGCCTCGGCGAGGCGAGCGGTGCGCTGGTGGCGCTCACGATCGTCAGGCTCGCGGCGGTCGCCGTGTGCGACGTCGCGACGTTCGACGAATGGGGCATGGCATGACCGAGCCGGCGGCGCCTCGCCGATCCCACCGGCGGCGACGATCCCACCCGCGGCGCCTTCCTCGGAAGCACGGGCCCGCGGCCTGGGTCCGGCTCGCCGCCATCGCGATCCAGTTCCTGACCAGGCTGCCGGTCCGGGTGCGGTACTTCGAGGGCGGCCTGCGCCGAGCGGTGGGGTTCTTCCCGGCCGTGGGTGCCATCGTGGCGGCGATCGGGATCGGGGTCCGGTGGGCCCTCGGCGGCGTGATCGGAGAGGGACCGGCCACCGTGCTCGCCGTGGCCGCGATGGTCGTCTCGACCGGCGCCCTCCACGAGGACGGTCTAGCCGATGCCGCCGACGGTCTCTGGGGCGGTGCCACCCCAGAGGACCGGCTTCGCATCATGCGCGACAGCCGGCTCGGCACCTACGGCACGATCGCCCTGATCCTGCTCTTCGCGGCGAAGCTCGTCGTGCTCTGGCCCATGGATCTCGGAACGTTCGCGGCCGCCCTCGTGCCGGCCATGGTGTTGGGCCGCGCGTCGTCGCTCGTGCTCATGCGCCGGCTGCCGCCGGTGTCCGACAGCCTCGCCGCCCTCGCGGGGGCGCCCACCGCGGCGGGGTGGATCGTCGCGGGGGCGACGTGCATCGTCGCCCTCGTCGGCTTCGGACGGTGGGCCGCCGTGCCACTCGCTCTCTCGCTGGCGATCACGGCCGGCGCTGAGGCCCTTGCCCGCAGGAAGATCGGCGGTCTGACCGGAGACGTGTTGGGGGCGACGAACCAGCTCGTGGAGCTGGGCGTGCTGCTCTCAGCCGCGGCGGTGCTCGGCTGAACCGGTGAGCCTAGCCGAGGCGGGGCGGCTCGTCCTCGGACCGCAGACCCGGATATGGGAGAGGCTCGGGTGCGTCAGCGAACGTCGTGGTGTCCCTCGAACACGATCGTCAGCACCTGATATCCATCGACGAAGCTCAGCGAACCGGGGACGAGCGGAGCACCGCCAGCCCGAGCATCAAACGTCAGCCAGCCGCCGACCTTGGCGCGCGGCGGAAGATTGCCCGTCTGGGGGATGTAGTTGGCGGCCGGAACGCCGCCCAGGGACCGGATATCGACCGGGCCGAAGGCGCTGCCGTCGCGGGCAGTCAGAACGAAGTCCCGGAGGTCGAACCGCCTGGCCTGTCCCGTTGCGTTCCGCAAGATCACGAAGAACAGCAGCACCTCATGGCCCCGCTCCGCAAGGAACCCGCAGCCCGTCAAGTAGGCACCGAGCGGACTCCTCCCCGACAGCGTGAACTCGTGAAGGCGGCAGCTGTAGCGCGGGGAAACGTCGTCCACTCCGAACGTGTACCGCTCGCCGATGGCCGGCTGTTGAACGTTGAAGGGTAGCGTGACGTGTGCGGGCGGGAGCGTGTCCGTCGGGCTTGCTGAAGGAGCGAACGAGGGGGATGGCGACTGGATGGCCGAGGGTGGCGCTGGCCCTAACGGCAGGGTGGCTGCGGCTCTGTCTTGCGACCGTCCGATGAAGTACCCGCCAATGCCGACAGCGATGAGAGCGATGGCGATCGCGACCCCTGCGAGAATCCGTCGGAGTCTCTGCCCGCGTCCCGATTCATCCACGGATCGAACCGGACGATCCATGAGACCGATCCGACGGGTCAGTCTCCTTCGAGAGCGAGGCCACGGCTCTCCCTCCTTCCGTCCAAGGTCGCGACCCGGGACTTGGGAAACCCGCCATATGCCTTACCCGAGCCTCGGGGGTTCTTCGCCTCCGGCTTCCCCCTGCAGGAAGCGCTCGATCTCGGACGCGAGCTCGTCGCCCGAGGGCACGTGCTCCTCGCCGGCGATGGTCTCGAGGCGGTCGAGGTACTCGCGGGCATCCTCGTCGCTTCCCACAGCGGAGTCGAGCCGTTCGCGTTGCGCGAGCGCTTCCTCCGGCAGCTCCCCGAGCGGCAGATCCACGCCGAGGTGGCGGCCAAGCTCCTCGAGCAGACCGATCGCGCCCGCAGCGAACGGGCCGCCCACGTAGTGGGGCACCTGCGCGTAGAAGCCCACGGTGGGGATGCCGGCGCCCGCGACGGCCATCTCGACCACCGATAGGGCCGCGGCGGGCACCCTGAGCAAGCCCTGCGGTCCCTGGTCGATATCGTCCCCGAGCAGCCCTTCCGACGAGGCGGTCCCGAACACGTGCACCGGTCGCGTGTGCGGCACGGCCGCGGGGATCGCGCCGAGCGAGATCCACCTGACGACGCCGAGTCGAACCGAGATCTCCATCACCTGTTCCGCCATCTCTCGCCACCGGAAATCGGGCTCGGGTCCGTGCAGCACGAGCAGGTCTCGCCCGCCTTCGGAGCGGCGCGCGATCGCGATCTCCGGCCACGCGAGGCTCGACAAGGTGCCGTCGACCACATCGAGCACGGGGCGTCGGGATCGGTAGTCGAACAACGCATCGGGGTCGGCCGTCGCGATGGTCTCGGCGCCATCGGCGAGGCGCGTGGCCGCAGTGGACGCCGCGGCCCCGGCATCGACCCACCCGTCGAACCCCCCGATCAGCACGGGGGCCACGAAGGGAGGCAGCTCGTCACGGAGCCTGAACAGGGTCACCTGCCCAGGATAGGCTGCGACGCCGTTTCGCGGTCGGGTTCCCGTCAGCCCCAATACATCCGCTCTTGGTCCGCAGGCTCGAATCGGACAACGACGTTGCCCTCGGAGAGGCCGAACGCTCGGATCACGGCATCGCCCACCGCCTCGAGGAGGCTCCGAACGAGCTCGGGCCGACGGTTCGCGAACACGCGAACGAGCGCGGGGTGGGTCTCCTCCGGCTGCGTGGCCGGCGAGTCGTCACCTTCCGCATAGTGGCCCGATCCGATCGGATGGAAGATCGCCCACGTGCCCCGCGACTCCTCGTGCAGGAAGTCGGCCACGTCGACCGACACCTGCCTCAGGGCGGACGGCACGTCGATCGAGGCCGCCTGAGGCAGAGCCCAGATCTCGATGATCGGCACGTCAAGCCCCCGAACGATCGCCGGCCTCTCGGGAGGCGTCGTGTTCGGTTGCCACGGTCCTGAGGGTGGCCATCGCGTTCATCGCCGGCGGGAACCCCGCGATCGTGGCGGTCTGCAGGATCACCTCGCGGAGCTCTTCGACCGTGAGCCCTGCCTTGAGCGAGGCGCGAAGGTGCTGGGGAAGCTGCGACGAACGACCGAGCGCCACCAGCGCGGTGACCGCGGCGATCTCGCGGTCTCGCAGGGTCAGCCCCGGTCGCGAGTACACGTCCGCGTACACGGTCTCGACGATGAGCCTTCCGAGGTCTCCCAGCCCCTCGACGGCCGCGAGCGCCTTCTCGTCGTGCACCTCCAGGAACCGTTCCCGACCTCGTTCGTACCGCTCCTGGGCCACGATGTCCCCCGCGTGTCGCTCGGAGCCGACACCGTATCGCTCCTGGGCGTCGAACCGGCTAGGGTGGTCGGTTCTATGGCCTCCCTGCCCTCGTCCCGCGGCTTCGACGATGCCTACGTCGGCGTGCCTCCATGGGACATCGGGCGGCCCCAGCGTGCGGTATTGGCCCTCGCCGGGGCGGGGGTGTTCCGTTCGCCGGTGCTCGACGTCGGGTGCGGCACCGGGGAGAACGCGCTCGCCCTCGCGTCGAGCGGCCTGTCGGTGCTCGGAATCGACGCGTCGCCGCGCGCCGTCGGCAAGGCGATGGAGAAGACTCGCGAACGAGCGCTCGTCGGCGCCGAGTTCCTCGTGGCCGACGCCTTCGCGCTCGAAGGCCTCGGGCGGCGGTTCGGGTCGGTGCTCGATTGCGGCTTGTTCCACGTTTTCGACGATCATGAGCGGCCCGTGTACGCCGCCAGCGCGCACGCGGCGCTCGAGCCAGGCGGGGAGATGCACTTGCTCTGCTTCGCCGATCTCGAGCCGCCGGGGTGGGGGCCGCGGCGGGTCAGCGAGGGCGAGCTCCGGTCGTCGTTCGCGGTCGGATGGGAGGTCCGGGAGATCGCTCCGGCTGACTTCGAGACCAACCTCGACACGGGCGACGTGCGGGCCTGGCTCGCGAGGTTCGTCCGGACGTGAACGGCAGCGACAGGCCAGCCGGCGCGGTCGACGGCGGCGCTGTCGAGGGTGGCGTCGGGCCGGCCGTCGAGGTGCGCGGCCTCACGAAACGGTTCGGCGACATCGACGCGGTGCAGTCGCTGTCGTTCTCGGTGCCGCGTGGGCAGGTGACCGGGTTCCTCGGCCCCAACGGTGCGGGGAAGACCACCACGATGCGGATCGTGCTCGGTCTGGCGGCGCCGACCGAGGGGGAAGCACGGGTGCTCGGCGTGCCCTACGCGGCCCTGCCCCGCCCGCTCGCTCGGATCGGAGCGATGCTCGAGACCACCGGAGCCCATCCGGGGCGCTCTGGACGCGACCATCTCCGCATCGCTGCCATGTCGGGCGACCTCCCGGCCTCGCGCGTCGACGCCGTGCTCGACCAGGTGGCCATGCGCGATTATGCCGACCGGAAGGTCGGTGGCTATTCGAGCGGCATGCGGCAGCGGCTCGGGATGGCGACCGCGCTGCTCGGCGACCCCGAGGTGCTGGTGCTCGACGAGCCTGGCAACGGCCTCGATCCCGCGGGAGTGGCGTGGCTGCGGGAGTTCCTGCGTGCCTTCGCGGGTGCGGGCCGAACCGTCTTGGTCTCGAGTCATCTGCTCGCCGAGATGTCGCAGACCGTGGACCGTCTCGTCGTGATCGATCGCGGCCGGCTCGTCGTGGAAGGGCCGGTCGATGCGATCACCTCGTCGGTGGGCGACGACGTGGTCGTGCGATCCCCCGATCCGGCACGGTTGGTCGCGGCCATCGCGGCGGAGGGCGGCACGGTGTCCGCGTCCGGCGACAGCCTGTCCGTGACCGGGGTGCCGATCGAGCGGATCGGGGAGATCGCGGCGAAGGAGGGCGTCATCCTGCACGAGTTGCGGCGGCGAGAGGCCACGCTCGAGCAAGCGTTCCTCCGGCTCACGGGGTCCGGCGTGGATGAGGCGCAGGCAGCGGACGAGCCACCCCCGATCCCGCCCCCGCCCGAGGCGTCGCCGTGATCCGGCTCGTTCGGGTCGAGGTCGCGAAGGTCCGCACGACCCGCATGTGGATCGGACTGTTGCTGGGCGCCGCTGCCCTGGTGACCCTCGGCGCGGTCGCGACGCTCGCGATCGAGGGGAGCGACGAGGCCACGCAAGCGGGGCTGCGTCCGATCGAGACGGTCGAGGACGTGCGCGACTTCGTCTACACGGGGTCGATCGCGGGCGTGCTCGCCCTGGTGCTCGGGGCGACCACGATGACGAACGAGCACCGCCACCGCACGCTGGCCGGTACGTTCCTGGCCACGCCGACCCGCTGGCCGGTCATCGGAGCCAAGGTGATCGGCTCGGGCGTCGTGGGCTTCGTGTTCGGCGTGATCGGCGGGCTCATCCCGTTGGTCGCCGTCGCCGTGCGGTTCGCGGTGCGCGGTGAAGCGGTGCCACTCGGTATCTCGGTGGCGCTCGCTGTCGGTGGGGTGGGGGTCTCCTGCGCGTTCTCGGGCGCGATGGGAGCGGCCGTCGGGGCGGCGCTGCGGAGCCAGCTCATCGCGATCATCGGGGTGCTGGGATGGGCGCTCGTGGTCGAGCCGTTGATCGGCGGCCTGGTTCCAGACGCCCTGCGGTGGCTGCCGTTCTCGGGGGTCGGCAGCTCCCTCGGCCAGCAGAGCCCCGACCTGTTCTCGCCCGCGGTCGGCGCGGCGTTGATGGCGGCCTACGTCGGCGCGGCGACCGCGACCGGCGTGGTCTTGACGCTCCGCCGCGACGTGGACTGAACACGTTCCGCCGAAGGACCTAGGTCGAAGGTCCCGATCTTGCCTCATCCGTACGCAGGGGGACTGTTCCGCTGCCCTGCAACCCGTGTAGCGTACGGCCAGACGGGTACTCATCCGACGCCGATTCTGGCGTCGAGTCCAGTGCCGGAACGAAAGAGAGGCCTCGATGACCCGATACCTGTGCGTCCACCCGGGACACGAGCGGAAGGGGCGCGCCCAGGCCGTCGACGTGACCGCTCAGGTTCGTCTCGAGCGAGAGTTCCAGCCTCGCGAGTCCGCCTACCTCGCCTCGAGCGACGAGGTGATCACGCGCGTGCGAGCGATCACGACCAGCGATCCGGTCGACCGGCTCTCCGAGGTGCGCAGGGTGCTCACCGGGACCACGGCGCCGATCGATGCACCCGTCGTGCTGGTGGCCGGCGCTTCCGATCGCGTTCCCGGCCTCTACGAGATGGACGAGCTCCGACGCTCCGATCCCTCGATCGCCTCGTTGCTCGAACGTCGCGCGGACGCGACGCCCGGTGTCGACGACGTCGTCGTGCTCACCGACACCGCACCGGAGGGTGGCGCGCCCCAGGGGTCTGTGGCCGAGACCATGACCACGACCCAGCTCGAGCAGGTGCAGCGGGCGAGGGTGCTGCCCCAGGGCGTCTTCCCGGTCATGGAGCTGTCGGCCCGCATCGCCGACGCGCCGGCCGACGAGGACTCGATCGTGCGTGCGATCCACGGCACGTCCAGCGTCTCGGCGCCACTCGCCGAACGAACAGGTCCGTGGCGGGTCGTCATCGAGTGCCCCACGCCGGTCGGCGATCCGCCGGTGCACCACCGCGCCGTGTTCACGGGCAGCGGCGAGCACGAGCCGGCGCAGGTCCTGGGAACCCCAGCCGTGGGGTGGGATGTGGCCCTCGAGGACGCCGCCGGCGTCGACCTCGTGCCGCCACTGCCGGCCCAGCGCGCAGAGCGGCGCCTCAAGATGGTGCTCATCGCCGAGCTCGCCATCGCCGCCCTGCTGGTGACCCTGGCGTGGGCGTCGGGCGCGCTCGCCCAGGCGGTGCGCGAGACGCCTGGGTGGCTGGGGTTCGCGATCACGATCGCCGTGGCCGCCTTCGCCATCGGGCTCGTGAGCCTGCTCGGGCGCGCGGACGCGGACGGCAACGCCAACGACACGTTCGTGCTGCGGCGCCACTATGCGAGCCGCTCGCAGCTGCTCTCGGTCTCGACGCTCGTGTCCGCCGGCATCTTCGCGCTCGCGATCGCGTCGGCCGTCGTGCCGCCCGTGCTCGATGCGGAAGCGCCGGTGCCGGCGCCCATGGTGACGTTCGCCGCGGGGAACCGTGTCGTGACGGCGACGGTGCAGCTCGAGGGGCGCGACATCGCCACGGACGACCTCGTCACGGTGGAGATGCGGCAGTTCTCGGGGGAGACGGCCGAGGGCATCCTGATCGGTCGAGTCACCGCCACGGGCGACTCGGCGGGTCGCGTGCTGGTGGCCGATGCGATGGCGCTCGATCGGGGAGCTCGGTACCTGAGCGTCCTCGTGACGGTCGGCGAACGCTCGTCGACCACGTGCACCCCCGC
>JBEVGU010000198.1:0-2818 GCA_040511595.1 Actinomycetota bacterium
CAGGGTTGACCCCGGGCTCCCGCTCGAGCAGGTCGCCCTGCTCGGGTGCGCCGTGATGACCGGCGTGGGAGCGGTGCTCAACACGGCACGCGTCCGGCCCGGTGAGGCGGTCGGGGTGATCGGCTGCGGGGGCGTCGGCCTCTCGGTGATCCAGGGGGCCAGGATCGCCGGCGCCTGGCCCATCGTATCGGTCGACGTGGTCGACTCGAAGCTCGACCTCGCCCGTCGGCTCGGCGCCACGGAGACGGTGCTCGGGACGGGTGAGGATCCGGAGGCGGCGATCCGAGACGTCCTACCGGGGGGCGCGGACTACTCGTTCGAGGCGCTGGGACGGGTCGCGACCATCGAGCTCGCGACGCGCGCAACAGCGCCCGGAGGCACGGCGGTCCTGGTCGGCATGGCCTCGCCGGATGCCCGCGCCGCGATCGACGCCCTGACCCTCACGGTGCAGGAACGGACCATCACGGGGTGCTGGTACGGCTCATGCGTACCGCCGCGGGACTTCCCACGCATGGCGGAGCTCGTCCATGCCGGCGAGCTCCGGCTCGATGCAATGATCGGTCGCACCTTCGACCTCGAGGGGATCAACGAGGCGCTCGGCCTCTTTGAGCAAGCGCCGGAGGCCCGTTCGGTCATCCTCTACGGAGACCCACCATGACAGCACCGAGCGACCCCGCCGGCGAGCTGCCCAGCGTCGGCCCGATCGATCCGCTGCAGGTACCCCGGTTCGCGGGGCCATCCACGTTCGCTCGGCTCCCCCGGCGGGACGAGGTCGATCGATGCGACGTCGCGGTGCTCGGCGTGCCGTTCGACGGCGGGACCACGTTCCGGCCGGGCGCTCGGTTCGGCCCGATCGCCGTGCGGCAGGCTACGCGGCTGCTCCGCAGCTACCACCCCGGCCTTGAGGTCGAGCCCTTCGCCGACCAGCAGGTCGCCGACGCCGGAGACATCGCTTGCAACCCGTTCGACATCATGCAGGCGATCGGGCAGATCGAAGCCGGGGCCGAGGAGGTCCTCTCCGAGTCCGAGCACCTCCTCACGATCGGCGGCGACCACACGATCGCGCTTCCGCTGCTCCGGGTGATGAACCGCCGGCACGGACCGATCGCGCTCCTGCACTTCGACGCGCACCTGGATACGTGGGACACGTACTTCGGCGCGCCCTACACGCACGGGACGCCGTTCCGCCGAGCGTGGGAGGAGGGCCTGCTGCTCGAGGACCACGCCGCGCACGTCGGGATCCGCGGCCCGCTGTTCTCGCGAAACGACCTCGTGGACGACGAGCGCTTCGGGTTCGCGATCGTGACGGCGATGGACGTGGAGACCGGGACCGTCGCGGACGCCGTCGCGAAGCTCCGGGCGCGCCTTTCCGACGCGCCGGTCTACGTCTCGGTCGACATCGACGTGCTCGACCCCGCGCACGCGCCCGGGACCGGTACACCCGAGCCCGGCGGGCTCACCAGCCGCGAGCTCCTGGCCATCCTGCGGGGGCTGAGAGGCCTGAACATCGTCTCGGCGGACCTCGTCGAGGTCGCGCCGGCGTACGACCACGCCGAGATGACCTCGATGGCCGCCTCACACGTGGCCTACGAGATCCTCGGGCTGCTTGCCGCCGGGTCGGGGGCGGTGCGCACCGATTAGGTCCAGAAGGGCTCGTACCCGGGCGCCGAGACCGGCCACGGGCGGGCGCGCTCCCAGGCATCGGCGAGGTCGAGCAGCATGTCGTCCCGGAACCTGGGGCCGGTGAATTGCAGACCGAACGGCAGCCCGTTCGGGAGAAGCCCCGACGGCACGGAGATCGCCGGATGCCCCGTCACGTTCTGCACGGCGCTGTTGTAGACCTCGGCCGGGAGCCCGGGCTCCGAAGCCCCGGGCATCACGCCCTCGGCCGACCATCCCTCGGCCGCGATGGCGGGCGTAGCGATCACCCCGTCGTCGCCGAGCAGCTCATCGAGCTCGCGGACGTACTCGAACCGCCGGCGACGCGCGTCCACATACTCGTCGACCGTGACGCGCATCCCGGCCTCCATGAACGCCCGGGTGGTCGGGTGGAGCCGGTCCAGGTTGGCCTCCAGGAACGCCCGGCCGAGCTGGCTCACGTGCTCGGGTCCTGCGAGCGCGAACCAGTCGAGGTCCGGGTTCCCCGCGCGGAACAGCGCCTGAGGCTCGACGGGTTCGACCCGAAGCCCGAGGTCGCGCTCGAGCGCGGCCAAGGCCTCCCCGAAGGTCGTCGCGACGGCGGCGGGCAGTGGTCCCCACGGGGTGAACCGCGGCGTGGCCAGTACACGCCGTGGCGGCCCGAGCCCCTCGGGGCGACGGGAAGGCAGGGCGGTGGGGTCGCCCGGCGCGGGTCCCGCCTCGACGTCCAGGAGGAGTCGCAGACCGGCCACCGAGGTGGCGAGCGGTCCGTCCGTGCTGAGGTCGATCCAGGACGGGATCGGCCGGCGGGCCACGACACCGTTCGTCGGCTTGATGCCGACGAGCCCGCAGAAGGCGGCCGGGATCCGGATCGAGCCTCCGCCGTCGGTCGCCGTGGCCACCGGCACCATGCCCGCCGCGATCGCCGCGCCGGAGCCGCCGCTCGAGCCGCCCGGGGACATCTCTCTGTTCCAGGGGTTGCGCGTGACGCCGAACAGCAGGTTCGCCGTGAACCCGTCGGTGGCGAACTCAGGCGCGTTGGACTTACCGACGGGGATCCCGCCGGCCGCACGCAGGCGCTCGGGGACGAGCCCGTCGCGCTCGGCCGGCCCCGCGTCCGCGAACAGGAGGGAGCCATGCGTCGTCGGCAGGCCGGTCAGATCCTCGATGTCCTTGACCA
>JBEVGU010000199.1:0-28893 GCA_040511595.1 Actinomycetota bacterium
GGTCCACGGCGAGGCGGGTCACCATACCGAGGTAGCCGTGCACGGCGCCCATCGGCCGGCCGTCGGGAGCTCGCACGGAATCCTTCAGCGCGAAGTACGCCCGGTAGGCCATGCTCGATACGTCGAGGAGCAGGTGGGTCGGCATCAGATCTGCTCGATCGAGCGCACGTCGGCTCGGGGACCGAACCTGGGTGCCCGGATGCCCGCCGCCTCCAGCAGCCTCTGCACTCGGCCGCGGTGACCGGCGTACGGCTCCAGCAGCTCGAGCATGCGTTCGTCGTTGCCCCTGGGTTCTCGCGCGAGCGCCCACGTCACGATGTTCGGGATGTGGTAGTCGCCTACAGAGACGGCGTCGGCATCACCGAGCGCGAGCCGGGCCACCTCGGCTGCGGTCCAGGGTCCGATGCCCGGAAGCGTTGCCAGTCGCTCCCGCGCGAGCGCCGGTTCCAGGCGCGCCAGCGCATCGATCTCGTCCGCGCGCCAGCACAGGGCGATGAGCCGTTCGGCCCTCCGCCGTTCCACGCCGAAGGTATGGAACCGGAAGGAGGCGAGCTCGGTGACGGCGGCGGGATCGGGAGGCATCACGAGGCCGGGAGGTCCGGGCGCGGGCTCGCCCACGGCGAGGGCGAGGCGCCGGTACGCGCGCCGGGCCTCGGCGCCGGTCACCTTCTGCTCGAGCACTGCCGGGATCAGCGTCTCGGTCACGCTCCCGGTCCGCGTGAGGCGCACGCCCCGGAAGCGCCGATGGAGCTCGCCTATCACTCGGTGATGGGCCCGGAATCCCCGAGCGTCGTCGAGGAGCCCTGCCCATCCGGGTGCGGCATCGATCGCCGCGGCGGCGCCGGGGCCCCATGCTTGCGCGCTCAGGGATGCACCATCGACCGCGAGATGCAGGGTGGCGGCTCCCTCGGTTGTCCTGGTGGCGCGCCAGACTTCCGCGACGCGCACCGACATCGTCGGGTCGGCCGTCCCACGTTGCAGCGACGCCATCGTCCGGCGCAGGTCGACCGGCCCCGGGAGCGGGAAGGTCGCGCGCATCACGGTCACGACGCCAGCCTACCGGTCGTGCCGTACGCTCGAACGCGTGACCGTCTACGACCTCTCGCTGCCCGAGCTGACCGAGCGGCTCGCCGCTTGGGAAGAGCCCGCGTTCCGGGCGAAGCAGGTCTACGCCCAGCTGTGGCGCCGGGCGGCCCGGTACGAAGAGATGTCCGACGTCTCACCCGCCCTCCGTGAGCGGCTGGCCTCGGAGCTCCCCACGCTCGTTGAGGTGCTCGACGAGCGCACTGCCGACCGCGGGGGAACGCGGAAGGCGCTGCTCAAGCTCGGGGGCCGGGGCCACGAGATCGAGACGGTGATCATGGGTTACCGAGACCGGGTGACGGTATGCGTTTCCTCGCAGGCTGGCTGCGCCATGGGCTGCGGCTTCTGTGCCACCGGGCAGATGGGCCTGACGTCGAACCTCAGCGCCGGCGAGATCGCGGCCCAGGTCGTGTGGGCCAGGCGTGAGGCCCCGCGGCTTCCCGGGTCCACGCCGCAGCGGCTCTCGAACGTGGTGTTCATGGGCATGGGCGAGCCGATGGCCAACTACCGGGCGGTCGACGGCGCCGTCTCGCGCATGACGGACCCCGACAGCATGGGGATCGGCGCTCGGCACGTGACCGTCTCCACCGTTGGTCTCGTGCCCGGCATCCACCGCCTCGGGGTCGATCGCCCTCTGGTCGGCCTCGCGGTGAGCCTGCACGCGGCCGACGACGAGCTGCGGGACGAGCTCGTGCCGCCGAACCGGCTCTATCCGCTCGCGGCGCTCGAGGAGGCGATCTCGGACTGGCGCCAGCGAACGAGGCGCCGCCCGTCGATCGAGTGGGCGATGATCGACGGCGTCAACGACTCCGACGAGCAGGCCGGCCGGCTTGCCCCGATCGCGTTCCGGCTCCACGCCCACGTAAACCTGATCCCGCTGAACCCCACCCCCGGATGGCCGAGCGAGCCCAGCCCGCGCCGACGCATCGAGGGGTTCGTGCGGGTGCTGGAGGCCGGAGGCGTGAACGTCACCGTTCGCGACACGCGGGGGAGGGGCATCGACGCCGCCTGCGGCCAACTCCGGTTGGAGCACGGCCCGGCGATGCATGCGGCGCCCGCCTCGGCTCCGGGATGATGGAGCGAACGGCGGCGGACCGCGCCCGCCGGGCCCGCCGCCGCTCCCGGGCCGGTCGCTCGAAGGCCGTGCCCGTGCCCGCCGCTCGCCGGATCCCTTGCCTTGACCGTGCCGTCGGCGGTGTCGGTCGGGACGCCTCCGCCGACTCGGAGCGTCCCCTGGCAGCCGTTTCGGCATGTACGCAGCGAGTTCTTGAGGGTTGCGTACGCATCACCGGCGCGCGCGCCGCGGAAGCAGCACGACGGCGGCCTCCACCGACGCCACCGCGTCCGCGAACAGGCTCTCGGCCGCGACGATGTTCGCCTCGGCGCCCGAGTTCTCGCTCACGCGGCCGGCGTCGACGCCGTCGGCGACCCGGCCACGGTCCCGGTCGAACACCGCCCGCCCCGACGTGTCGGTGTGATCGAACCACGCCCGAGCCGACGCCGCGAGGTCGAGCCAGCCTCCGTCGTCGACCAAGGCGAGACGGTCGAGCGCGTACACGGCGCACGCCACGTCGTACGGGGTGACGCTCGGGCGGTCGAATCCGCCACGGACGAACGGCACCCACAACCGCTCGGCGCTCTCGCGAGCGACCGCGATCAGCGCGGGGTCCCGGAGCGATCGGGCAGCCTCGACCAACACGCCCTCTTGGATGTGTGCCCACAGGTGCGGCTCGCCGCGCTCGTCCGGGTTGTTCATCAACACGCCGTCGATGCGACTGGCCACGATCTCGTCGGCCCACCGACGGATCGCCGCCGCCATGCTCGGCGGAGGGGATCCCTCGGTGAGCAGGCGCAGGCCCACGAGCACGTGCACGGCTCGCACGTCCGCCGCGGCCGGACGTGTGAGGGCGTGGTCGAGTCCTCGATCCAGGGCGGCGCGCGCGCGCTCGTCGTGGAACGTCAGCCAGGCATGGCTCACGCTCGACATGGCTCTCGCGTGCCAGAAGTTCTCGCCGGTCGACGACGTGATGCCGGCGTCGTTGCGCGCGCCGGTCCAGTCGTACACGAAGTTCAGCCATCGTCCGTCGGGCTCCTGCATCCACAGCACGAACTCGAGCAGCCCTCGCGCCCATCCCTCCACCTCCGCGGATCGGGTGGCCGACCAGACGTCGCAGAGCACATCGAGCAACCGTGCCGTGTCGTCCACGCAGGCGACGCCCTCGAACCCCGACTCGCTGGCCGCGACGAGGTCCCCGCTGCGATCCGTGTAGACGCCGAGCGCGAGCGCGTCGGGGCCGGAGGCGGGCACCGGACGGGTGAGCCTGGCGAGCTGTCTCAGCACCGTTGGAGGTTGGCGAGGATGTCGGAGACCTCGAAGTCGGCGGCGGCCAGGCTCGAGTCGGCGGCGCCGTAGTACACGCGGATCCGCCCGCCGTCCCCGAGAGGTACGTGCCCGCTCGGGAAGACGACGTCGTGCAGAAAACCCGATCGTTCGTACTCGAGCTCGGGCGCGAGCAGGGGGTGCGCCGACCGCGCCAGCACCGTGGAGGGGTCGTCGGCGTCGAGCAGCATCGCGCCCATGCCGTAGCGGTTCGTGCGGTCCGCTCCGTGATAGACCTCCAGCCAGCCGCCGTCGACGCGGAAGGGCGTGAGGCTCGCGCCGATACGAGCCTCGTCCCACATGCCGGGACGAGGCTGTGCGACGGGGCGATGCCTGCCCCAATGCTCCAGGTCGGGCGATTCCGCGAGCCAGATGCCGAGTACGCGGGAGAACGATCCGGGCATCGGCCGAGTGAACGCCAGGTAGCGTCCGCCGAGGCGATCCGGGAAGAAGACGACGTCCTTCTGGTCGGGGAGCAGGATCACACCACGGCGCTCGAACGTGCGGAAGTCGCGCGTCGTGAGGGCGCTCGTGGTGATGCCGAGCCGGCTCGCCGAGACGAAGGAGATGTGGAAGACGCCGTCGATCTCCGTGATGCGGGGGTCTTCGACGCCGTAGGCCTCGAGCTCGTTGGCGGGCATGAGCGCCGGAGCAGCGTCGACCTCGAACCGCTCGCCGTCGAGGCTTCGGGCAACCCGCAGGTGTGAGGTGTGCGTGAGGTAGTCGGTGATGCCGTCGTCGCCCAGGTGACCGTCTGCGAGGTCGCGGTACCGGATCGTGCGCGGATCGTCCAGGTCGATCCCGGGCTCGTCGCGGCGCACGTAGCCGAGCACGATGCGGGGCGGGTCGGCCGTCGTGTCGAAGAACGGCATGCCGACCAGGTCGGCCGGCTCGAGCTCGGGGGGCATCGGCGCGAGGGTGGGGCGATCACCGCGGAGATCGACCAGCCTCGCCCCCTCGGGGAGCGTCCCTCCGGCGCTCGGACGCTCAGCCACTCGCAGGAGCAACACGACCTCGTCGCCGACCCGAGCGGCGCCCGCGTTGATCGTGGAGATCACCTCCATCCCCGGCTGGGACGGTGTCACGTCGGCCGGAGCGATCAGCGGGTTGATCGCCAGCCGAGCCCCGATCGGCACCGCGACCCACTCCCCGGGCCGTGCCTGCGTAGGCCGCTTCGTCGGTGTCGACGCCACGAGTTCGCGCATCACCTCGACCAGGCGGGCGCCGGTGTTCGGCCACGTGAACTCGCTCGCGTAGGCGTACGCGTTGTGCTCGAGCCGCGCCTTGAGCTCGGGATCGTCGAGGATCGAATTGATCGCAGCCGAGAGTTGATCGGGCTCGCGGAAATCGACGAGCACGCCGCGCTCGGCGGCGAGGGCTTCCTTCGCGTGCAGGTACGGCGTCGAGACCACCGCCTTGCCAGCCCCGAGCGCGTAGCTCAACGTGCCGCTTGTGATCTGATTCGGATCGAGGTAGGGGGTGACGTAGATGTCGGTCGCGAGCAACAGCTCGATGATGTCCTTCTGCCGCAGGTACTGGTTGAGGAAGGCGACGTTGTCCTCGAGGTCGAGGCTCTCGATCATGTCCATGAGCCTGTTCCGGTACTCCTCTCCGTGGTGGCGGAGGAGCTCGGGGTGGGTCTGCCCGGCGATCAGGTACAGCGCGTTGGGGTGGCGCTGCACGATCCACGGCATCGCCTCGATCACGTACTCGAGCCCCTTCCCGGGGCCGACGAGGCCGAACGTCGCCACGAGCTGACGTCCCGCGAGGCCCAGCTTCTCCTTCAGCCGCCGACGCCCGCGCGGCTCGATGTGCGGCATGCCGTGCTGGATCACGGTCGTGGGGGTCGTCACGCCGTACACCTCGCGCAAGATGTCGACCGCGGTCTCGGCCATGACGATCAGGTGGTCGGCGTTGGCTGCGATGCTGCGGACCGCGTCGCGGACCGCGTCGGTGGGCTCGGGCAGCACCGTGTGCATCGTCACCACGACGGGCTTGCCCACCTCCTGCAGGAAGGGGGTGAGGTGGTCGATGTAGGTGCCCTCGATCCAGGTGTCTCCCTCCCACGACTCGTCCTTCCAGAGGCCGTAGAGGCCGAACTCGTGCTGCACGCACACCACGTCGACGTCGGAGCCACCGATCTCGCGAGCGGCCGCCACGTAGCCGTCGGGTGACCCTTGCCGGATGCGCCATCGCACCTCAGGGCCGTAGGCCCTCACCGAGTTCCGCTCGTCGATCGCGGCGACCTCGCACACGACGGACTCGTCGGCGGCATGCACCGCGGCGATCAGATCCGAGGTGAACGTCGCGACCCCGCAGCGGCGCGAGGGATAGGTGGAGACGAACGCAATGCGCACGGACCCTCAGCGCCCCCGCTTCTTGGGGTCGGCCGAGCGCCCGACCAACCACCCGCCGACCCCGAGCATCGTCACGAGGAGGGTGACGAGCCCTACGACCCCGAGCAGCACGACGACCGCGTTCGCCTCGTCGGAGCCCGCTCCGACCGCCTTCACGATCGCGTACACGGTGACGAACGTGTAGATGCCGACCACGAGCATCGCGGGCAGCGCCAGCAGTCCGCCCAGGTTCACGGCGGCGACGGCGATCGCGATCCCCTTCGAGCCCTTGGCCTCCGTGCGGTCGTCCCAGGCGGCCCAGCGATCGTCGACGTCGTCGAGGTGGTCGACGATTCGATCACTCGCCGCGTCGAGATCCGCGGCGATAGCGGCCGCATCGCTCCCGATGTCCTCGGCTTCCGCCCGGAGGCGGTCGTCATCCGCTCGTTCCGCCACGGTCTCGCCGGGACCGGGACGCGGCGCACCGGGCTCGTCCGGGTCGGGCCAGGGTCCGCGCGGGTCATCGCTCGCGTTCATCCAGCGAGTATCGCAGCATTCGTGAGCGTGCCGAGCCGCGGGTGGCGCCGAGCAGCCCGCGGGTGGCCGCGCGCGCGGTGATACGGTCGGCGCCGTGCAGCGTCCCGGTGCGTCACCCGCCGGCGCGTCACCCCCCGACGCGTCGCCATCCACCGACCCACACGACGCCGCGCGCGCGATCGCGTTCGCGATCGCTGGATCCGTGGTCTTCGCGACGTTCGCGGCGGCGCCGGGGTCGCCCTTCCAGCCGGTGCTGCCCGCGGGAGTCGAGCCCAGCGGCCCGTTCACGGCTCTGGCCACCGCGATCGGGCTCGACCGGCTGGCCGGAACCTGGCTGATCGCGGCCGGGGTCATGGCATCGGCGCTGGCCGTCGCCGGGTTCCTGGCGTTGGTGCGCGAGGCGTGGCGAGGCACCGTGAGCCTTCGGACCGTTGCCGTCCTCGTCGTCGTGTTCCACGCGGCCGTGTTGACCTTGCCGTTGCTGTTCTCACGCGACGTCTACTCCTACGCGTTCTACGGGCGCATCGCGGCGGTGTACGACGCCAACCCGTACGTGCAGACCCCCGTGGACTTCGGCGGGGACGCGCTCTGGCCGCTCGTGGGGCCGAAGTGGGTCGACACCCCCGCGGTGTACGGACCGTTGTTCACGACCATCTCGAGCGGCATCGCTCGCGTGATCGACGCGCCGGCCCGCCAGGTCGATGCGTATCGGTTGCTCGCAACGATCGCGAGCCTCGCGACGGTCGCGGTGGCGGCGGGAGTCGCGCGGCGCCTGGATCCCGGACGGGCGGCCTTCGCCGCCGCGGTGGTCGGGGTGAATCCCGGCGTGCTGTTCCACGCGGTCGGGAGCGGACACAACGATCTACTCATCGCGCTCGCGGTGGTCTCGGCGTTCGCGCTGCTCCTGTCCGCCCGGGAGCTGCCGGCTGTCGCCGTGCTCGCGCTCGGCGCCCTCCTGAAAGCCACCGCCGTTTTGCCGCTCGTGCTGGTGCTCGTGTGGTGCGTCGCGCGACGCCCGCCCGGACGACGGGCCCGGACGGCGGCGACCCATGGGGGCCTGGCGCTCGCGATCGGTGTCCTCTTCTCCCTGCCCTATCTGCAGACCGACGACCCCACCCTGGGCATGCTCAGGCTCGCCGGGCACGAGGGCTGGCTCGCGCCCTCCGTGCTTCTGCGGAAGGTCTTCGACCTGCTGAGCTTCGGCACGATGGGATGGCTCGCCCGGGTCGTCTTCGCTGTGACCCTGATCGTGGTCTTCGTGCAACTGGCGCGCGACGTGGGGCGCCGGGCGGCCGACGGTGAGTCGGTCGAGTCGGTCGGGGCGGCGATGGGCTGGTCACTGGTGCTGCTGATGCTGCTGGGACCCGTGCTGCTTCCGTGGTACGTGGTGTGGGCGCTGCCGCTCGCCTGGCTGCTGCCGAGGGCGCCGCGCTCGACCCTCGTCGCGGCCGGGGCTGCGCTCGCGCTCGCCCAGTGGTCGACCGAGCCGTTGCGCTACCCCGATGCGTTCACGGTGAACCTATGGATCGGACACTGGATCGTGACCCCGGTGATGCTCGTGCTCGTGCTGTGGTGCTTGCTCGACCTGAAGCGGAGGGTCCGCGATCGCCTTCCTCTGGGCGAGGCTGATCGCGTACCCGCCTCCCGCGGTCAGCGCTGAGGCGAGCGCCGGGCCCCACCAGCCGTCGAGCGGGACGCCGAGGCGCTCGACCGTGAGCCCCACGATCGTCACCACCGCGGCGCCGAACGCCGGCGCGGCCGCCGCCGAGGCGACCCGCTCGCCGAGCGCCCACCAGGACCAGCCGGCGCCGATCACCCACAGGAAGGCCAGCTGCAGCAGGGCTGATCCGGCGATCGCGCCGGGAGACGAGACGTCGATCTCATCAGTTCCAGCAGCGAGCGGTCGCGGTCGAGGGACGGTCGACCAGACGTCGGTCACGTCCGGGGGGCTCGCGGCGTCGGTCCACCGCACGAGTCGGTCATCGGTACGCGGAGGCGGATCGCGGTTCCATTCGGGCGACACGAAGATCGCGCGCGGTCCGGATGGCAGGTCGGACAGCGTGACGCGCGAGAGCGCGTCGTACTCCGGCTCTCCGCGCACCGTCGGCCGGTCCCGGTCGAGGTCGTCGAGTCGGCCGACGAACACGTACACGTCGTCGGCTCGGTCGGGCGGCACCGTGGCGCGCGCGAAGTTCGCGACGTTCATCGCGGCGAAACTCACGAACCGGTCGGGATCGTCGACGACGAAGACCAAGGGGGTGTCGTCGGGGAGCGTGGCGGCGATGCGGCCCGCGAGCGTGGCCGTCCGGAGTTCCTCGGGCGAGACGAACGGGGTCTGCTGGCGCTGGGCGTTCAGCGCCGGAAGGGAGAAGGCCGCCAGCAACCCGGCGGTCACCGCGATCGTCAGCCATCGTCGCGGCTCGGTCCGTTCCCAGACCCAGGTCACCCCCTGGGCGGCGAGGATCGGCAGCGCGAACCCGAAGGTGGTCACGCGCTCGGGCGGGAACCACCCAGTGGCGATGCCGAGTGGCACGCCGACGAGCGTGAATGCGGCCCAGGCGAGCAGGAACCGTCTCGTGAAGCCGTGGACCTGCAGCACACCCACGGCCGCGAGCGGCAGCGTCACCCAGGGCGCGAACCGCCGGAGGCTCTCGCGGAACCGGGCGACGTAGTCGTCGGTCAGAGCCCCCGTGAGGTTTGCGCGTCGCAGGAATCCGTCTTTCGACGTGTCGACCGACAGCCGGGCCGGGCCGACGAGCGAGGCCACCATCCCGGCCCCGAGCACCAGGCCACCGCCGGCGAGCGCCGCCATCACCCGGCCCGCGTCGGATCGCCAGCCGTGCTCCGGCTCGAGCGCCCAGGAGACGCCGGCGGCGGCCGCCAGGATCGCGGCGCCGGCCAGGAAGAACTGCGGGTGCGATAGCCCGCCGCCCCCGAGCAGTAGCGCGGCTGCCACCACCCCTCGCCGGCTGCGCCGGGCGAGGGCGGCGGCCGCCGTGAGGAATGCGGCCGTGAAGGCCAGGTTGGCCACGTACCCACCCGCGAGATGCACGGCGAAGATGCCGGCCATCAGCCCCACGATCATCCACCCGGCTCGGCCGCCGTGAGCCCGGCCGTACACGAGAGCGACCGAGGCGAGACCGATCGCCGCGCCGAGCGCCTGTTGCAGCCCGGCGACGGCGGGCACGAGCGGCAGCCCCAGGGTGCCCGCCACGGCCGCGATCAGCGCCGGCACGCCCGGGCGACCGCCCACGAGCGAGATGCCTTCGCTCGCCCCGACCCGAGCCCACCATAGGTACACGGTCTCGTCGGGCCCCGGGCCGACGACCCATCCCCGGAACAGGCCGGGCCAGGCGAACACGGCGAGCAGGGCCACGGCGAGCGCCGCGAGCCACACGAGCTCCCTGGGAGGCCGGCGCGCGGTGTGGGCGTCCGTGCGGTCACTCCGCCGAGAACGAGCCCTGTGCCATCACCGTGACGGACGCTCCGTCGTCGCCCTCCCCGGTGATCGCCGAGCACAGGAACGAGCCTCCCATGCGATCGGGGAGCGCGGGGGAGATCGTCACGAGGCACTCGCCGGCCTGCGAGGCGAATGCGATCGGTCCGTCGGGCGCCTGCACGACGAACGCGAGCACGCGTTCGGGCGACGTCGGCTGCTGGGCCGTGAAGGACGTGCCGCCGAGCGACATCGATCGCTGGCCGGCGCCTTGCCAGGTGATTGAGAACGCCTCCGGCGGCAAGGCCCACACCGAGGGGAGGCCGAGCCCGGGGTAGGTCTCCGAGACGTTCACGACCCCGGTCAGGGTGACGGCGGCCGTTCCGATCGTGAGCCCGCTCGTCGCCTCGGGATCGACCGTGGGGGTGGCTGAGGCCGGCATGTCGATCGGTGCGACGGAGGGGACGGGCGGGGGTGGAAGTGCCGGTTCGTCCCGATCGCAGGCCGCGAGCAGCAGCACTCCGGCCGTGATCGTCGCGGCGGCTCCTCTCCGCATCTCGTGGCCCACCTCCCCCGGGCGCTGACTGTACCCCAGGGCATCGCCCCCAGGCGTCGCCCCCCACGTCGGCGGCCGAGCGCAAGGGGGCGGCTGCTAGCATCCCCGCCATGCTCGACCGCGCGCTCGTGCAGGAGGTCCTGACCGCGGCACGACGTCGCGGCGGCTCGTTCGCGGAGGTCTTCGTCGAGGAGAACAGCGGCACGTCGATCCGCCTCGACGACGGCAAGGTGGAGGAGCTCACCACCGGTCTCGACCGTGGCGCCGGCGTGCGGGTCACCCAGGGCACCACCTACGGCTACGCCTTCTCGAACCGCCTCGATCGCGATGCCCTGCTCGAGGCGGCGGAAGCCGCGAGCGCCGCCCTGCGTGGCGACGGAGCAGGCACGGTCGTGGACCTGCGCACGCTGGAGGGACCCGAGACGAATCGTGCGGAGCGACCCGCCGCGGGGGTGCCCGCGGCCGACAAGGTGGCGTGGCTCCGCGATGTGGACGACGCCGCGCGCGCCTACAGCCCCGAGGTGATCCAGGTGGTGGGCGTGTACGGCGATTCCCTGCAGCGCCGCCTGATCGCGTCGAGCGACGGTCGTTGGGTCGAGGAAGCGCGTCCCCGCATCCGCCTGGTCTCTCAGGTCGTAGCCAAGCGCGACGACACGATCCAGACCGGCTTCCATGGGCCCGCCGCGTGCGCCGGGGTCGAGTTCGTCGACGCGAACCCCCCGCGTGAGGTCGCCGAGGTCGCGGCCAAGCGAGCGGTCACGATGCTCGACTCGATCCCGGCGCCCGCCGGCGAGATGACGGTCGTGCTCGCGCCGGGCATGGGCGGCGTGCTCTTCCACGAAGCGGTCGGGCATCCTCTCGAGGCCGACGCCATCGACAAGGAGGCGAGCGTCTACCGGGGCCTCATCGGCACGAAGTGCGCCAGCGAGCTGATCGACGGCGTCGATGACGCCACGATCCCCAACGGCTGGGGCTCCTTCACGTTCGATGACGAGGGAACCCCCGCCCAGCGCACCGTGCTGTTCACCGAGGGCGTGTTGCAGTCGTTCCTCTACGACCGGCTGCGGGCCGACAAGGACGGCGTCGCCTCGACCGGGAACGGCCGGCGGCAGTCCTACGCTTCGCCTCCCATCGTGCGTATGACGAACACGAACATCCTGAACGGCGCGTCGTCGGCGGAGGAGGTGCTCTCGAGCACGCCCGCCGGCGTGTACGTGACGTCGCTCGGCGGTGGTCAGGTGAATCCGGCGACCGGTGACTTCGTCTTCGGCGTGAGCGAGGGGTACCTGATCCAGAACGGCGAGGCCACCTCCCCGGTGCGCGGCGCGAACCTGATCGGGCGTGCGATCGAGGTGATGAGTGCGGTCGACGCGATCGCCGACGACTTCGACACCTGGGAGGGCGTCTGCGGCAAGGACGGGCAGAGCGCTCCGGTCGGCAGCGGCTCGCCAACGCTCCGCATCTCCAGGATCACCGTGGGGGGAACCGGTGCCTGATCTCGGCGACCTGGCGCGGGCCGCGATGGAGGCCGCCGAGGCCTCCGAGGGCGTCGAGGCCTACGCGGAGGAATCGCGTCAGACGGAGGCGAGCGCGCTCCGCGGCGAGGTGGAGGGGCTCCAGTTCGCGGAGTCGCGGGGCGTCGGGGTGCGATTGATCCGCAACGGCCGGCTCGGGTACGCCTACGCCGCCGATCCGTCGGTCGACGAGGTCCGCGCGTGCGTCGCGCGCGCACGCGAGAACGCCGCCCTGACCGAGCCCGACGAGTTCAACCTGCTGCCGACCGCCGAGACCATCACCCCGATCCCCGCGTTGTTCCGTGAGGATTCCGCGGGCGTCTCGACCGCCGACAAGGTGGGGATGGCGCTCGACCTCGAACGCCGGCTCGTGACGAGCGACCCGCGCGTGACCAAGGTCGATCTTGCCCAGGTGGGCGACGTGGTCTCGCGGGTGGCGATCGCCTCCACCGCGGACGTCGACGCCGAGTTCGCGCGCACCGATGCCTGGGTGGTCGCGGTGACCCTCGCCGTCGAGGGCGACGAGACGCAGACCGGATTCAGCTACCGCATCGCGCGGGCGCTCGACGAGGTGGGGCCCGACGCGGTTGCCGACGAGGCGATCGAGCGAGCAGTCCGCATGCTCGGCGCGACGAAACCCCCCACCGCGAGGGTGCCGATCGTGCTCGACCAGTTCGCCGCTGAGGACTTCCTCGGCGTGCTCGCGGGCGCCCTGAACGCCGAGAACGTGCTGAAGGGCCGCTCCCTGTTCGCCGACATGGTCGGCCAGCGGGTCGGGTCGGAACTCTTCACCCTCGTCGACGACGGCACGATCCTCGACGGTCCGGGCACGGCCCCGTTCGACGGCGAGGGCGTGCCGAGCGGGCGCACCGAGCTCTTCACGGCCGGGACGTTGAACGGGTTCCTGCATGACACGTACACCGCGGCGCGCATGGGCAACGGGCAGCGCTCGACCGGGAACGCGAAGCGCGGCTCGTACAAGGGCTCGCCGGGCGTGGGCACGTCCAACTTCTACCTCGAGAACGGCTCGACCTCGTTCGACGACCTGCTGCGCCGGGCCGACGGCGGGGTGTTGATCGCCGAGGTCACCGGGGTGCACTCCGGCGCGAACCCGATCAGCGGTGAGTTCAGCGTGGGCGCGACCGGCTTGCGCATCGAGGGTGGCGCGATCGGCGAGCCGCTGCGCGAGATGACGATCGCCTCGACCTTGCCCCAGATGCTGGCCGGCATCTCGGGGGTCGGCGACGACCTCCGCTTCTTCTCGAGCGTGGGCACGCCGTCGGTGCTGATCGGCGAGATGACGCTCGCCGGGGTCTAGGTCGGCGTCGAAACCGGTCGAGCGGATCCGCCGGGGGCCCGGATCAGCGGGCGCGATCGCGCCGGAAGAGCACGACCAGGCCCGCCGCTACGGTGACGAAGCCCAACGCCGAGGCGATCAGGAACGCCCGAGCGGCGCTCTCGGGGTCGTCGAACGCTCCCGCGAGCGCCTGCAGGAACAACGATGTCACCCCCACCCCGGCGCCGATCAGCAGGGCGAGCGCCACCGAGAGTCGGTGACCGTCCGGCAGCACGTATCCCACGATCCCCGCGGCGACGGCGGCCGTGCCGATCAACACCATCGCCCACGATGTGTAGGTCTCCTCCATGGTTCCGCAGCGTGGCACGCCTCGGGCGCGAGGGGAACGCCCGTCACCGTTTCGTTGCGGAGACGACACATCGCCGCGGCAGCGGTTCCGCCTCGCCGCCTCGGCGCCTGTGTGATCGCGATCAGCCCGGCCCCGAGCCCGTTCCGGGCGCGGGGGCCGCGGCGTCGGAGCCGAGGCCCGGTCGCTGTCGGAACCATTCGGTGAAGATCGTGCAGCGGCCCTGCGAGTCGAACTCCAGCACGAACACGTTGTCGTAGACGCGCTCGGGCCTCCCCTCGGCGTCGAAGTAGGTGCTCACGCCGATCGCGACACCGCGGTCGCCCTCGACGGCGAACGGCTCGTACCAGGCATCCCACGTGCCGGGCTCGTCGGGTTCGTCGAGCCACGAGGCGACGATCGCGTCGCGACCGAAGACCGGCTCGTCGGAGGGGTAGTAGCGGTACTCGGCGTCGGCGCTGAACAGCTCGCCGATCGCTGTGGCGTCGTTCGAGCGCCACGTTTCCACATACGCGTCGAGCCAGCGTTGCAGGGCGGGTCGATCCATCGCGGCCTCCTTCGCGTCGTGTCGCTCGGGCGGTCTCGCCGGACATCAAGGGTAGCCTCATCGAGCCCGGACCCGTCGAGCCGGCTCGGCCCCGCGACCGTCACGTCGTGGCTTCGCGCACCCCGGTCGCGATGAGGCCCAGCACCAGCGCGGCCACCGCCAAGCGGTAGAGCATGAACACCTTGAAGTCGTGCCGCTTCAGGTACTTCAGCAGCCCCCAGATCACCAGGAACCCGCTCAGTGCTGAGGAGACGAAGCCCCAGAAGAACTCCGCATCGTGTCCCTGGAACCCGGTGTGCGTGAGGTCGAGACCTTTGAACACACCGGCACCGGCGATGATCGGAAGCGAGAGCAGGAACGAGAACCTCGCGGCTGTCTCGCGGTCGAGGCCGATCGCCCGGGCCGCGGTCATCGTCACCCCCGACCGCGAGACCCCGGGCTGCAGGGCCATCGCCTGCGCGATGCCCAGGAACAGTCCCGTGCGCACGCCGATCGATCCGAGACCTCGGTTGCTGGGCGCCCGCCTATCCACCTCGTAGAGCACCACCCCGAAGATGGCGAGCATCACCGAGATCAGCCACGGGGCGCCGAGGGTGTCCTGGATGACGTCCTCCAACACGAAACCCACGATCGCCCCGGGGATCGTGCCGACGACCAGGGCCCAGGCGAGTCGCTCGTCGGTCGTCTCGATGCGCCGGAATCGGATCGTTCCGAACCACGCCACCAGGTAGCGCCACAGGTCGCGCCGGAAGTAGATCACCGCTCCCAGCAGCGTGCCCATGTGCAACGCGACGTCGAACGACTTGGCGAAGTTCGCGTTGCCTCCCAGCTGGTCCCATCCGAAGAGCCACGGCACCAGGATCAGATGTCCGGAGCTCGAGACGGGCGCGTACTCGGTCGCGCCCTGCACGAGGCCGAGCACGATCGCTTGCCAGATCGGCACGTCGGTGATCCTTTCGGTGCGTCGCCTGTGTCGGGAGGGCCGGGAGAGCCGACCCATGCTAGCCGTCGGCGCGGCGCCCAGGAACGGCCGAACGATGGTTGTGCGTTGACCCCGCCCGGCCTAGGGTCGGGAACCGATCCATCGCTCCGTGCGTCTGTCTCACGGAGGTTCCAACGAGCCGCCCCGGGAGGGTCGCATGCATCAGCGTCGCCGCTGGACGGCGGTTCCCGTCGTTGTCGCACTGCTCGCCGTCAGCACGGTCACCCAAGTCGGCATCGCCACGGCCGGATCGGGCTCGGCACCCGAGCTCCGGCTGATCCGTTCCACCCCTCGGATCGTCGCGCGCCGTTCGCCGTCGGGGCGGGTCTTCCTCGACCCCAAGGTGTTCCTGACCGCGACCGGTGCCGACTTCGAGATCGAGGTGTCGCGGCCCGACTACGACACCCCCGTCTCGGCCGTGCAGCGCTTGCCCGGCGGGTCGACGGTGACGCTGCCTGCGGACGTGCTCGAGGCGTGGTTCGGCTTCAAGCGCTTCTATCGCGTCACCGTGTCCGATCAGGAGGGCGACGTTCGCTTCGATCGGTTGCTGCCCTTCTGTCCGAACACGTGGCAGAAGGTGCGGGTGGGTCCGGACGGTCCGTCGCAGCCGATCTTCCCTGACTACTGCAGCTGGAACCCGTTCTCGCTCGGCATGGTGTACGGCATCGAGCAGGACTGGGCGGCGAGCCTCTCGAGCGACTGGTACCGCGGGATCTCGATGCGCCTGCCGAAGGGGCGCTACGCCGTCGACGTGTCGATCGACGGCCGCTTCAGCGACATGTTCGACGTCGAGCCCTCGAACGCCTCGGCGTCCCTGAGCCTCGTCGTGAAGGAGCGGCACAGGCATCATCATCACGTGCCGGCTCAGCGTTCGCGGCCGGGCCTCGGAACCCGTCGACCGACCCCGGGGGTTCCGGCGGATCGGGCCCCAGATCCCTCGACGTTGCCCGATCTCGTCCCGCTGCCCTCGTGGGGCATCGGCGTCCGTCGCACGCGCGGCGGTGAGTTCCTCTCGTTCGGCGCCAACATCTGGATCAAGGGCAACGGCCCGATGGTGGTGGAGGGGTTCCGGCGGGAGGGCGAGCCGGTCATGGACGCCTTCCAGTTCTTCTATCGCGACGGGGCGCCCGTGGGGCGGGCGCCCGTGGGCGAGCTGGCGTTCGATCCTCGCCATGGGCACGAGCACTGGCACTTCAAGCAGTTCGCCGGGTATCAGCTGCTGGCGGCCGATCGGAAGACGGTGGTCGTCAGCACCAAGGAGTCGTTCTGTCTCGTGCCCACCGATGCGATCGACCTCACATTGCCGGAAGCGGAATGGCGTCCCGGGCAGGTCGGCCTGTTCAGCGCGTGCGGTGGACGTGACGACCTCTGGATCCGGGAAGTGCTGCCGGTCGGGTGGGGCGACACGTACTACCAGTACCTGCCGGGGCAGTCCTTCGACGTCACCGACCTTCCCAACGGCACGTACTTCATCAAGGTGATCGCGAACCCCGGCGGGCGGCTGTACGAGGCCGCGCGCGGCAACAACGCGAGTCTGCGCAAGGTCATCCTGCGCGGGAAGCCGGGCCACCGTCGTGTCGAGGTGCCGCCGTGGCACGGCATCGACACGGAGGGCTCGATCGCGTTCCGCGCGCTGCGCCGGGTCAGGGGCTGAGCAAGGCCTCGCTCTCGGCGCCCACGATCGCGATCGAGAGCAGCGCGAGGCTCGAGGCGCGCGCGAGCGCCTCGACCGTGAGCGGATCGGCCAGCACGACGACGGGCGGCCCCGAGACGCCGCCGACCGTCGAGCTCGAGGCCGCCCCGCCGCCCTCGACGACCTCGAGCACCTCGAGCGCCGTCGCGACCGTGTCGGTATAGGGTCGCCCGGCGTTGGCTCCGTAGGTCGCGACCACGTCGACGCGATCGCCCGAACGCACGGTGCCGGCGGGTGGCCCGACGGGCAGCACGAACGCGCGGAGGCCCGAGGGCACCTGGGCGGCGATCGGACCGCCCCCGAGACCGGCGAGCCGCGTGACCGTGAGCGGCTCGCCCTCGGCGACGTCGGCGACGAGGATGCGGCCCACCACGCCCTCGGGCGCCTCGATCGCCCCGGGTGGCACGAGCGACGACGGAACCTCGGCGACCCGCACCGAACCGGCCGCGATCGTGGATCCCCGCAGCAGGTCGTCGGCCGCCATCACCACGGGCGACGGCGGGCCGACGTCGGGCCGGGAAGCCTCGATGCGGGCGACATGCGCCCGAACGAGGACGAAGGTGGCCGCCGCGGCGATGGCGGCCGCCGAGAACCACGCGACGGCAGACACGGGGAGCCGGCGGCGCAGCACATCGAACACAGCCCGACGCTACCCACCGGCCGCGCACGTCACCGTGACGGACGTCACGGCCGAGCCTCAGTCGGGGGAACCCTTCGGCCTCTCCGAGAGCGGCATCACGTGCAGCCGGAACTCCTCAAGGGCCTCCCGCCCGACGATCAACGCCACGGCCTCTCGCACCCGATCGGCGAGCGCACGCGGATCGTCGTCGGTGCGGAACGTGAGCTCCACGCGGGCGAGCACGGGATCGCCGGCCATCGTCAGACCTCGAAGCGCGCGCCGGAGAGCGCGGTCGCACAAGCGCATTCGCGCGCTGATGGCAACGCCGGGACCACGCCGAACAGCAGGTCGCGGAGCCGTTCGTTGTTCTCGGTGAACACCCGCACCACGTCCTCGTGCGTCACGGGCGGCACGCCCTCGACGCCCACGTCGTAGTCGGTGATCAGCGAGATGTTCGCGTAGCAGAGCTCGAGCTCGCGGGCGAGCAGGGCCTCCGGGTACTGGGTCATGTTGATGACCTCCCACCCCGCGCTCGCGAACCACGCGGACTCCGAACGCGTCGAGAAGCGGGGGCCTTCGATCACGACCACGGTCCCTCGGTCGTGGATCGGGATCTCCAGGTCGCGGCCCGCCTCGACGATCGCCGAGCGCATCACGTCGCAGTACGGGTCGGCGAAGGAGATGTGCGTCGTGACGGGCCCGTCGTAGAAGGTGTTCGGGCGGTCGCGGGTGCGGTCGACGAGCTGATCGCAGATCACGAAGTCCCCGGGCTTCACCTGCGCCTGCAGCGAGCCGCACGCGTTCGGTCCGAGGACGCGCTCGACCCCGAGCTCCTTCATCGCCCAGAGGTTGGCCTTGTAGGGGATGCGGTGCGGGGGGTACTCGTGCCGCGACCCGTGCCGGGGCAGGAAGGCCACCCGTCGCCCGCCGATCTCGCCGATCGTCACCGGGGCGCTGGGCGAGCCGTAGGGGGTCTCGACCTCGACCGATTCGGTGTCGTCGAGGAAGGAGTAGAACCCGGAGCCACCGAACACCCCGATCTCGGCGGCCGTCACGAGCCGCTTCCTTCCTTGGTGGACGCCGTGCTCGAGGAGGTGCTCGGCGCCTTCGGATCGGAGGCAGCTGAGCCGGTCCCCGTGTCCTTCTTCGTCTCCGACGCGCCGGCGTCGTCCTTCTTCTCCGTGCTGCTCGATTTCTCGCCGGTCGAGCCTGCCTTCTTCCCGTGGTCGGTGGCGTAGAACCCCGAGCCCTTGAAGGAGATCGCGGGTGGGGCGAATACCTTCCGCAGCTCCCCGCCGCATTCGGGGCACTCGGTCAAGGGGTCGTCGCGCATCGCCTGGACGATCTCGAACAGGTGTCCGCAGGACCGGCAGACGTACTCGTATGTGGGCATGGCTCGCAGATTCTACCGGCGCGAACACGCCGATCCGGGCTATTCGTGCATGCTCAGGCGGGCGGTCTGGGGTCGTGCCACCCGCCGTCCCCGGCGATCAAGGCATCGGCCTCGGCCGGACCCCACGAGCCGGGCTCGTACCCGAAGACCGGCGTGGCCTCGTCGAGGATCGGGTCGACCACGCGCCACGACGCCTCGACGATGTCCTGGCGCGAGAACAGCTCCGCATCGCCCTCAAGGGCGTCGGTGAGCAGCCGCTCGTAGGGTTCCATCCGTTCGCCCGGCTGGTGGTGGGCGACGAGGTCGACGTTCTCCCCGCGCATCTCGTCGCCGGGCACCTTGGCCCGAGCTCCGAGGACGATGCCCACGTCGGGACCGAGCCGGAATACGACGTGATTGGGGTGGCCCGGATGCGGCTCGCCGAAGACGTCGCGGGGCGGCCGCTTCAGCTCGACGAGGACCTCCGTGGCCGTGAGCGGCAGCCGCTTGCCGGCTCGGATGTAGAACGGAACGCCGGCCCACCGCCAGCTCTCGACCTCCAGTCGCAGGGCGGCGTAGGTCTCGGTCTGGGAGCCGGGTGCCACGCCTTCCGCGTCGCGGTATCCGTCGAACTGCCCACGGACGACGTCGCTCGGCTCCAACGGTCGGATCGATTCCAGCAAGCGGACCCGTTCCCCGAGGAACACGTCGCGATCGGACCCGGCCGGTGGATCCATCGCGACCAGCGCCATGACCTGCAGCAGGTGGTTCTGCACGACGTCGCGGATCGCGCCGACGTTGTCGTAGAAGCGCTCGCGACCGCCGAGCCCGAAGCTCTCGGCCATCGTGATCTGCACGCTGTCGACGTATTGACGATTCCAGAACGGCTCGAGGAACGTGTTCGCGAACCGGAAGAACACGAGGTTCTGCACGGGCTCTTTGCCCAGGAAGTGGTCGATCCTGAAGATCGAGCGTTCCGGGAACACGGACGTGACGACCTCGTTCAGCCGTTGCGCGGACGCGAAGTCGCGCCCGAATGGCTTCTCGACCACCACGCTGCCGTTCGTGCAGCCCACCCGAGCCAGGTTCTGGATCACCGTCTCGAACAATGAGGGCGGGATCGCGAGGTAGTGCAGCGGCCGCTCGTGCCCGTCGAGGGCCTCCTTCAGCCGGTCGAACGTATCGGGGTCGGTGTAGTCGCCGTCGACGTACCGCAGTCGCGACGCAAGCCGCTCGAAGGACGCCTCGTCGAAGCTGCCGTCCTCCTCCAATGCGGCGCGCACGTGTGCCTGGAACTTCTCGAGGTCCCAGCCCGACCGGGCGACACCGACGATCGGGACGTCGATGTTCCCGCGTCGCACCATCGCCTGGAGCGCGGGGATGATCTTCTCCCTCGCCAGGTCACCGGTGATGCCGAAGACCACGAGAGCGTCGGCGCGCGGTGGATCCGTCATCTACCCACTCTAGGACCCCTCGGTCGCAATGGAGGTCGGGTGGATGTTTCCCGCTCCGGCGTCCGGGAAGCTCGGTTCGGCGAACGGACTACCCGGAACGGACGACTGGTCCGCGGGTTGCTCCCCGCGTACACTTCGGCTCCCGCACGAGGAGGGCGCCCCGTGAAGGTCAGGAAAGCGGTGATCCCCGCCGCCGGGCTCGGCACGCGGTTCCTGCCGGCGACGAAGGCAGTGCCGAAGGAGATGCTGCCGCTTATCGACACGCCCTCGATCCAGCTCGTGGTCGAGGAAGCCGTGCGCGCCGGGCTCACCGACATCCTGATCGTGACGGCTCGGGGCAAGGAGGCGATCGAGGACCATTTCGACCGATCGCCCGAGCTCGAGGCGTTGCTCGAGGCCCGGCGCAAGTTCGACGAGCTGAAGGCCGTGCGCGAGCTGTCGGAGCTGGCCCAGATCCACACCGTGCGCCAGCACGAGGCGCTCGGGCTCGGGCACGCCGTGAGCGTGGCCGAGGCGCACGTGAGCGGCGAGCCGTTCGCGGTGCTCCTGGGCGACGACCTGATCCACCCGTCGGTGCCGCTGCTGCGCGAGATGCTCGGCGTGCACGAGCGGTACGGGCGGTCGGTGCTCGCCGCCCAGGAGGTCTCTCGTGAGGAGATTTCGGCGTACGGCGCGATCACCCCCGAGATGCTCGAGGAGAACCTCGCCAAGGTCCGCTCGGTGGTCGAGAAACCGCCGGCCGACGAGGCGCCTTCGAACCTCGCCGCGATCGGCCGCTACGTGTTCACGCCCGAGATCTTCGATTCACTCCGCGAGACGAAGCCGGGCCACGGCGGCGAGATCCAGCTCACCGACGCGATCAACTTGCTCGCCCAGGAGCAGGCGGTCTACGCGTTCACGTTCGATCACGGCCGCTACGACGCCGGGAACAGGCTCGACTACCTGAAGGCCACAGTGGAGTTCGCGATCGAGCGCGACGACCTCGGCCCCGCGTTCAGCAGCTGGTTGGTCGACTTCGTCCAGCGCAAGAAGCTCCTGTAGAGGACTCGGGCTCGTGTGTCGCCGTCGATAGACTGCGGACATGGCCGACCATCCCTCAGTCGTGCACGATCACGATTCCCCCGAAGGCTTGACCCCCGTCCAGGAGGCGCGCGCTCGCGTGCTCGACGCGATCCAGCCGCTCGCGCCGTTGCAGCTTCCGCTCTCCGAGGCGCACGGGTGCGTCTCGGCCGAGGACGTGGTCGCGACCGACAGCCTGCCGACGTTCGCGTCCTCCGCGATGGATGGGTACGCCGTGCGCGCGTCCGACGTGGCGGAGGCGACGCCCGAGCGCCCGGCCGAGCTGAAGATCGTGGGCCGGGCGATGATCGGCCACCGCCCGGAGGCGGTCGTCGGCGGGGGTGAGGCGGTGGCGATCGCGACGGGCGCTCCGATCCCAGCGGGAGCCGACACGATCGTGCCGATCGAGAACGCCCAGGTGCAGGGCGAGGTCGTGCGGCTCGTCGAGGCCGCGGCAGTCGGCCGTCATGTTCGCCCCGTCGGCGAGGACGTCGCCGAGGGCACGGTGCTCGTGGAGAGCGGCAAGCGACTCGGGGCGCCCGAGCTCGGTTTGCTGGCGAACGCCGGTCACGCGACCCCGCTCGTGCACCCCCGGCCGCGCGTTGTGGTGCTGTCCACCGGCGACGAGCTGATCCCTCCGTCCGAGACGCCCGACTTCGGGCAGATCCGAGATTCCAACGCGTACACGCTGTTCGGCGCCCTCCGCGAGGCCGGCGCGATGCCCGTCCTCGCCGGCATCATCCGCGACGATGCCGACTCGTTGAAGGAGACCGTGCTCGACTTCCTGATCCAAGCCGACGCGTTCATCAGCTCGGGTGGCGTCTCGGTGGGAGAGCGCGATGTGGTGAAGGCGGCGTTCTTCCGGCGTGGCGATGTCGACTTCTACAGGGTGGCGATGCAGCCGGGCATGCCGCAGGGCTTCGGCCAGATCGAGGGCAAGCCGTATTTCGGGCTGCCGGGCAATCCGGTCAGCGTCTTCGTGAGCTTCGAGCTGTTCGTGCGGCCGGCGATGCTGAAGATGATGGGTCGTACCCGTCTCGACCGGCCGGAGGTGACCGCGACGCTGGGCGCCGACGTCAGTGGCCCGAAGGGCAAGATGCAGTACGCGCGCGTGGTGGTCGAGCGAGGCGACGAGGGGTGGGTGGCGACCCCGACCGGGGGCCGAGGCTCGAATCTCATCTCGACGGTCGCGCGCGCGAACGGGCTCGCGATGATCCCCCCGGGAACGGCGACGGCGCCGAGCGGCTCGCAGGTGCACGTGATGGTCTTCCGCCCGGGCGAGGACTGAGGGTGATGGCCAACGATCAGGCGGGTGCCGACGGCGTCACTCGCATCGTCGAGGTCGGCGCGAAACTCGAGACCGAACGAACCGCAACCGCCGAATGCTGGGTGTCGACGACCCCCGACGCGGTGGGGAACCTCGTCGCCGGCACGAAGAAGGGCGACCCGATCCAGACCGCGAAGATCGCGGGGGTCATCGGGGTGAAGCAGACGCCGGCGCTCCTGCCCCATTGCCACCCGATCCGGGTGACCGGCGCCGACGTCGTGGTCGAGCCCGACGAGGCGGCGGGGCGCCTGCGCGTCGAGACCACGGTGCGCGCGACCGACCGCACGGGCGTCGAGATGGAGGCTCTCACCGCTGCCGCGGTCGCCGCGCTGTCCCTCTACGACACCGCCAAGGCGTTCGACCGGTCGGCCCGCATCGACGGCCTGCGCCTGCTCGCGAAATCGGGCGGTAGGAGCGGCGACTACGTCGCCGGAGCCTGAGTCCATCCAGCCCTATCGGTCCCGTAGCCCGAGCGGGTGTTGCCCATCGGTCAACCGACCCACACCGCCCGAGGATGAACGCATCGTGACCGGAAGACGGCTTGTGAATAAGTTCAAGGAATCACACGGATGTGATCGCTTCCCCCCAGATGTGGTGCTACGGTCCCGCTCCAGCCTAGATGTAGTAGCGCCGCCGGTTCACCGACCCCACGGGAGGCTGGGCGTGGAGTGGTTGCCCCTCGCTGTGTTGGGCATCATGTGGGCAGCATTCTTGCTCCCCACCAGGGTGAAGATCCATTCCCCGAACGGGAGCGTCGAGGATTTCGAGCGCAGGATGGAGCTGTTGGCCCAAGCGGAGACACACGGCACCGAGGGTCGCTGGATCGTCACCCCCCGCAAGGGCGCCCGGTTCCTCGGGCATGCTGAGCGGCAGCGGGCGCGCTCCCGTGAGCGTCGGCGTCAGGTGTTCACGTTCCTCCTCGAGTCGATCGGCATCTCGTTCCTGATCGGTCTCGTGCCGCCCCTGCGGGTTGCCTGGGCCGTGACCGGCGTGCTCGTCGCGTTGCTCGCCGTGTACGTCTGGCTGCTCCTCACCCTCAAGCACCGCGAGTCCACCTTCCGCACGTCCCCGCACCGCCATCCGAAGACCCAGGCGGCCCCGTCGCGCCCCGCCCCGTCGCCGCGATACGTCGCCGAGGGCCGGAGCGTTCGGGCCCGCCCGAGCTTCAACGGCCTCGGGACCCTCGGCGACGGTGACCGGGTGCATGTGGTGGTGCACACGGCTGGGGCCACCGCCGGCGCCTGAGCCGTAAGGCGTGGATCTCGACGACCTCAGTCGCGACCTGCATCGACGCTTCGACTCGAAGGTCGCGGCGCGCGAGCAAGCTCTCCCGGCCGCCCGCCGCTCGATCCGCGCCAGCGCGAACGCGATCCGCGCCGTGCACCGTGGCGAGTTCGAACGGGCCGGCCAGCTGCTCGCGGCGTCTCGGGAGGCGCTCGACGAGGGCGTCGTAGGGGCCGCGGACCACCCCGACGTCCGGTTCGCCGGCTACCTGCAGGACGCCGAGAAGGAGTACGCGGAGGCGAACGTGACCCGCGCCCTGGTGGGCGGCGACGCGCTGCCGGGGCCTCAGGACCTCGGGGTCGAGGACGCGCCCTACCTGAACGGCATCGCGGAGGCGATCGGCGAGGGCCGCCGTCACATCCTCGACCTGCTGCGTGGCGGGGACGTCGAGCGCGGGCAGGCGATGCTCGGCGCGCTCGAGGACCTCTACGGCGTGCTCGTCACGATCGACTACCCCGACGCGATCACCCTGAACCTGCGCCGCTCGACCGACGTCGCCCGCTCGCTGATCGAGAAGACCCGTGGAGACCTCGCGATCGCGGCGATGCAGCAGGGCATCGAACGGGCGCTCGACGAGCACGCCAGGCGCCTGCACGACGATGGCTGAGGGTTCGGCGGGTCAGGGCCCTTTGCTACGCTGACCTGCCTTGGGGGTGTAGCTCAGCCCGGTAGAGCGCTGCCTTCGCACGGCAGAGGTCGACGGTTCGAATCCGTTCACCTCCACCAGGAACGCCGGATCTCGGAGGGCATGCCGTTCTGCGGCTCCGCTCGTGCTCGGCGCGCTCAGTCGCGTCCTCCGAGGCTCCTCTCGGGGGATCCGCACTCTCGTGGCACTTCCGGTCGCTCGGCGACCCGGGAGCGCGCGAGGGTCCGCGACGCCCGCTAGCCTGTGCGCGTGCGTGCCACGACCGAGGAACGAACCTGGTGGGCTCGCCCCGGCCTCGAGGTCCGTGACGGCCGGCTGACGATCGCAGGACGCGACGCCGAGACGCTGGCCCGTGACCACGGCTCACCGGTGTTCGTCTACGACCTCGAGCGAGCCGTCGAGCAAGCCGAGGAGCTGCGGGCTGCCTTCGCCGCCGCCGAGGTTCCGGGCATCGTCCGGTACGCGCTGAAGGCGCAGCGCGAGCCGAACTTCCTGCGGTTCCTACGCGAGCGAGCGCCGTTCGTCGGTGTCGACGTGTGCTCGCCAGGCGAGCTCGAGTGGGCGATCGCGCACGGCTGGGCGCCAGGCGAGATCAGCTACACCGGCACGAACCTCTCGGACCGGGATCTCGCGCGCATCCTGCCGACCACGTGCCACCTCAACGTCGATCTCCTCTCGCAACTCGATCGGGTCGGCCGAGCGGCGCCCGGCAGCGTGGTGGGTGTGCGGGTCAACCCCCGGGCCGGTGCGACCCACGCGGGCGGAGGCGAGAGCGCCTACGCGGGCGCCAAGCCCACGAAGTTCGGCATCTACCCGGAGCGACTCACCGATGCCGTCGAGATCGCGCGGCGTTACGACCTCACGATCGACACCGTGCATGTGCATTCGGGCTACCTGTACTTCGACGAGTCGCTCGACGCGGTCGACGAGGTGATGCGCCGGGTGGCCGAGGCGGCGTCGACGTTGATCGACGCGGGATGCCCGATCGTCGAGGTGAACACCGGTGGTGGTCTGGGCGTGCCGTTCCGACCCACCGACCGACCGCTCGATCTCGCTGCGTGGGCGGACATCATGGCGCGGCACTTCGGTCCGCTCGGTGTGCAGGTCGCCACCGAGCCCGGGGAGTTCATCGCGAAGCAGGCGGGCCTGCACCTGGCCGAGGTGGTCACCGTCGAGGACCGCGAGGGCACGACCTTCGTCGGCCTCGACACCGGCTGGAACGTGGTCTGCGAGCATTTCGTGTACCGCATCCCGTTCTTCCCGATCCTCTGCCGTGCCGCCGACGCGCCCGCGGTCGCCGACATGACCTTCGCGGGGCACATCAACGAGGGGCCGGACCTGTTCGCCGAGGATCACCCGTTCCCCCAGGTGCGCGAGGGCGACATCGTGGCGCTGCCGAACGTGGGGTCGTACAACGCGTCGATGACGTCGGAGCACTGCTTGCGGGAGCCCGCCGGGGCCGTGTTCCTCGAGGACCGAGCGTGACCGATCCTGTCGATCAGGGGCTGCCGGTCGCCGAGCGGTGGTGGCGTTCACTCGATGCCGACGACGGCGTCTCCCTGCTCGTCGAGGCGCACATCACCCCGATGCTCGAATCCAACGTCTGGCACGTGCGCGGGCGCGACGCCGATGTCGTGATCGACACCGCGAACGGTATCGGCCGGCTCAGGCCGGCGATCGATGACCTGGCCGAGGGCCGGCCCCTGATCGCGGTTGCCACCCATGGGCATTTCGACCACGTCGGCGGGCTCGCCGAGTTCGACGATCGGCGCTGCCACGAGGCCGACGCGGCGGAGGTGCGCAAGCCGTTCGCGATCCGCATCGAGCGCAGGCGACAGCCCTACGGCGTCGACGAGATGTTCGCTTACTACGGGTTCGAGGTGCCGGAGCGAACGATCGACGCCCTGCCGCACGCACGTTTCGATGCCGCCGGGTGGGTCGCGCCGGGCGCGAGGCCCACGTCGTTCGTGAGGGACGGCGACGTGTTGGACCTCGGCGACCGTCGTCTCGAGGTGCTGCACGTGCCGGGGCACACGCCCGGCTCGATCGCCGTGTGGGAAGCCGCGACAGGCCTGCTGTTCAGCGGCGACACCGTCTACGTCGACTCCCGGCTCGGCTTCGACGATGTCGAGGCCGCGGAGGCCTCCCTGCGTCGGTTGCGCGAGCTGCCGGTTCGGCGTGTGCACGCCGGACACGACCGCAGCTTCGACGGCCGGGCGTTGACTCGGTTGCTCGATGATCTGCTCGCGGGGGGCCTGGCCGACCTGTAGTTCGCGCCCGAGGCGAGCGGTCGGAGTCAGGAAGATGCGACGGGTATCCTCCGCGAGATGAGCGAGTACATCGTCCTGTTGCCCGATCGGCTGATCGACACCGAGCGAGGCGACGTGCTCACGGACCGCGCCGTCATCGTCGAAGGAGAGCGGGTCGCGCGCGTCGTGCCCTCGTCTCAGGCGCCCGGCGACGCCCGGCACATCGACCTCGCGGGACACACCCTGCTGCCTGGCCTGATGGACATGCACGCCCACCTTGTCGGCGACGACGACAACGGCCAGGGGTATGCCCAGCTCGTGATGCGGTCGGGGGCCCAGGAGGCAGTCGTCGGCGTGCGGAACGCCCGCGCGACGGTGATGGCGGGGTTCACCACCGTGCGCGACATCGGCACGTTCCGGGCGTTCGTCGACGTGGCGTTGCGGGAGGGCATCGAGGCGGGATGGTTCCCGGGGCCACGCATGATGTGCGCCGGCGCATACGTCACGACGCCGGGCGGGGCGGGCGACGTCACCGGCCTGGCTGTCGACGTCGACGAGGTCGTGCCCCGCGAGCTTCGCTTCGGCGTCACGAGCGGCGTCGACCAGATGCGCTCGACGGTGCGGCAGGTGCTCCGCTACGGCGCCGACTTCATCAAGGTGTTGGCGACCGGCGCGGTGCTCACGACCGGCACCAAGCCAGGCATGCCGGAGTTCACCGAGGACGAGCTGCGCGCCGCGGTCGAGGAAGCCGAGGGCGCCGGCGCGCACGTGGCCGCGCACGCTCACGGGGCCGAGGGCATCAAGCGGGCGGTGCGGGCGGGGGTCCGGTCGATCGAACACGGCTCTTTGATGGACGACGAGGCGATCGAGCTGATGGCGGATCGGGGCACGTACCTCGTGGCCGACATGTACGACGGCGACTACATGCTCGAGGTCGGCCCGTCGCTCGGCTACACCGACGAGGTGATCGAGAAAGTGCACCTCACGAACGACGCGCAGCGCGAGGGCTTCGCGAAGTGCGTGAAAGCCGGGGTGCGCATCGCGTTCGGCACCGATTCCGGGATCGCGCCGCACGGACTCAACGCGCGGCAGTTCCCCTTCTACGTGCGGTACGGGCTCACGCCGATGCAGGCGATCCAGAGCGCGACCCGCTGGTCGGCCGAGCTGATGCGGTGGGAGGACCGAGTGGGAACGGTCGCCGAGGGCCTCTTCGCCGACCTGATCGCCGTGCCGGGGGACCCGACCGACGACGTCTCGATCCTCGAGCAGGTGCCCTTCGTGATGAAGGGCGGCGAGGTCGTCAAGGAGGGCTGACCGCCGCGGGGAGACTTCGGTTGACAGTCAACAATCCGGGTCGATACGGTCGGGCCGTGAGCCGGGCCGCGTACGATGCCGTGATCGTCGGTGGGGGTCACAACGGCCTCGTGGCCGGCTTCTATCTCTCGCGCGCGGGTCTGCGGACGCTCGTGCTCGAGCGCCGCCCGTTCGTGGGCGGAGCCTGCAACACCGAGGAGTTCGCGCCGGGTTTCCGCGCGTCGACGGGCGCCTACGTGCTCTCGATGCTCCGCGAGTCGATCTGGCAGGACATGCGACTCGTGCAGCGCGGCATCGTCGTCGATGCGGCCGGGCCGACCCTGAACCTGTACCCCGACGGCGCCAGCTACTCCCTGGGGGACGACATGGCTGCCAACGTCGAGGCGACCCGGCCCTTCTCGGTGGCCGATGCTCGGGCGCTGCCCCGGTTCGAGGACGATCTCGCGGAGCTGGTCCAGGCCGTGCTTCCGTCGTTCGACTGGACGGCCCCCGATCCGCGCGTGCGGTCACTGTCGGACCTGGGGGCGCTGGCGAAGTGGGGGCGCATCGGCCTGCGCCAGCGCAAACGCCTGGCCGACCTCGCCTACCTGTTCTCGACGAGCGCGAATCAGTTCCTCTCGGAGCGGTTCGAGAGCGATCACGTGAAGGCCGCGCTCGGCTGGCACGCGATCAACGACAGCGTGGCCGGGCCGTCGACGCCGGGCACCGCGTACGTGCTGCTGCACGACCACGCGAGCGAGGAGATCGACGGGGGCGTCCGGCAGTGGGGATTCGTGCGCGGCGGCATGGGCGTGCTCACCGCGACGATGGCCGACGCGGCGCGCGAGGCGGGATGCGAGATCCGCTGCGACGCCGAGGTGGA
>JBEVGU010000200.1:0-3461 GCA_040511595.1 Actinomycetota bacterium
AGACCTCGGTGACGACGTCGAGCGCGGGCCGATTGCCCTCGCGCACCACGGCGCGCACGTACTGGTTCTCGACCTCGTGACGGCCCTCCTCCAACTGCGTCACGAGCATCCGGATCCCCTCGAGCAGGTCGAGAGGCTCGAACCCAGTGACGACGATCGGCACGCGGTGGTCCCGGGCGATCGGCTCGTACTCGGTCCAGCCCTGGATCGCGCAGACGTGACCCGGCGCCAGGAATCCCTGGACCCGGTTCCCCGGGGAGACGAGGATAGCCAGGATCGCCGGCGGCACGAGTACATGGGCGACGAGCAGCGCGAAGTTCTCGATCCCGAGCTGCTTGGCCTGACGAACGGCCATCGCGTTAGCAGGGGCGGTCGTCTCGAAGCCCACCGCGAAGAACACGACGGTTCGGTCGGGGTTGCGGCGCGCGACCTCGAGTGCGTCGAGCGGCGAGTAGACGACGCGGACGTCTCCGCCGACCGCTCGGGCCATGAACAGGTCCTCGCTCGAGCCGGGGACGCGCAGCATGTCGCCGAACGAGCAGACGATGGCGTCCTTTCGCTTCGCGATCGCGATCGCCTCGTCGATCAGCGCCAGCGGCGTGACGCACACGGGACAGCCCGGCCCGTGGACGAGCTCCACCCCGGCCGGCAGGAGCTGGTCGATGCCCTGACGGATCAGCGTGTGGGTCTGTCCGCCGCAGACCTCCATGAGGGTCCACGTTCGCGTGACCGTTCGAGCGATGTCGTCCAGGAGCGCGCGGGCGATCCCGTCATCCCGGTACTCGTCGAGGTACTTCATGATCGCGTCCCTGTCGTTCCGGGTCGGTAGTGCTCCGCCGGGACGCCGTCGGCGGTCTTCGGCAGGTCGATGTCCTCCAGGTTGCCCATCTCGGCCAGGAGGGCATACGAGCGCGCCGCCTCCTCCTCGTCCACGACCGAGATGGCGAAGCCGACGTGGATGACGACAAAGGTGCCGACGTCCACGTCCGGCGCGTACTCCAGGCAGGCGCTGCGCGTGATCCCGCCGAAGTCCACCGTTCCCATGCGGATGCCGTTCTCCTCGTGGATCTCGACCACCATGCCCGGAACACCGAGGCACATGCTCGACTACCCCCTTTCGGCGTTGGCGACCAGGACCTGCCCCAGCGCGATCCCACCGTCCCCGACCGGCGCCTCTTGAGGCAGATAGGTCTCGAACCCGGCCGTCTCCAACCGCGCGATCAGGTCCGACGTGAGCAGGTTGTTGTTGAACACGCCACCGGACAGGCAGACGCGTCCCAGACGGGTCGCTCCCCGGATCTCCCTGCAGGCGCCGAGCGTGGCGGCGGTCATCGTGCGGTGGAAGCGCCCGGCGACCTCGCCAACCAGGCGGCCGTGCAGGAGGTCCCGCACGACGGCCGTGATGATGGGTCGTGCGTCGACCACGATGGTGCCGTCCTCGAAGCCGATGTCGAACGGGTATTCACGAGTGGCGCTGCCCTCGGCCGCCTGTTCGAGGAGCATGGCGGGGTGTCCCTCGTACGTCGCGACTTCGACGAGTCCAGCGAGGGCCGCCACGGCATCGAACAGGCGTCCCGCCGAGGAGGTCGTCGCGCCCGCCGCGGGTGAACGGACCTGGCGCAGCACCACATCGGCTACGTCCGCGGGGACCCCGAGGAGCGCCAGCGCCTCGTCGACGACGCCCGCATCGTCGGCGTGGGCGAGCGCCATGCGCCAGGGGTGACGGACGGCCGCGTCGCCCCCGGGCAACGAGACCGTCCGAAGGTGTCCCGCGCGATCGGCCGAGGCGGCATCGCACACAAGGAACTCTCCGCCCCACGCCGTCCCGTCCGTTCCCAAACCGAAGCCGTCAAACGCGACACCGATCACGTGGCCCTCGAGACGGTGCTCGGCCATCACCGAGGCGATGTGGGCATGGTGGTGCTGGACCGCGACGGTCGGCACCGAGAGCTCCTTGGCGAAGCGCGACGAGAGGAAGTCGGGATGCAGGTCGTGCGCCACGAGCTCGGGCTGGAGCCCGAACAGGCGCTCATACCGGTGGAGGGCCGCTTCGAAGGAGGCCATCGCTTCCTCGGTCGTCAGGTCCCCGATGTGCTGGGAGAGATACGCCCTCCGCCCGGCCGCGAGGCAGAAGGCGCCGTGCAGTTCCGCGCCAGTCCCGAGCGTCGGGGCGACCTCGCCGGCGAGCGGGAGCGGTGTCGGGGCACGGCTGCGGGCCCTGCGCACGACGAGACCTCGTCCTCGCCAGACGCGCTCGACGCTGTCGTCGTATCGGGCGACGATCTCGCGGTCGTGGACGAGGAACGCGTCAGCGACGTCGGCAAGCCGCTCGAGGGCATCCGCGTTCTCGATGCAGATCGGCTCGTCGCTGCGATTGCCACTCGTCATGACCAACGGGCGGCCCACCTCGCGGAGCAGCAGGTGATGGAGCGGCGTCGATGGCAGCATCGCTCCCTGCCGACGATGGCCGGGTGCCACGGAGGGCGCGAGCGTGCCGCGGTCCTGGACCAGGACGATCGGCGCTCGCGAGGACGACAGCTCGGTCCGCTCGAGGGCGTTCAAGCCGAACCGCTCGGCCGCGTCGACCAGGTCCGCGACCATCACCGCGAAGGGCTTGTCCGGTCGACGTTTCCGCTCGCGTAGGGCAGAGACCGCCGACTCGTCGGTCGCGTCGCAGGCGAGGTGGAACCCACCGAGCCCCTTCAGCGCGACGATCCCGCCGTCGGCGAGGAGCGTCGCCGCCTGCTCGATCGGCTCGCCGGCCTGCGTGCCACCCAGACGGTCGAGGATCGCCAGGCGCGGTCCGCAGGTGGGGCAGGCGATCGGCTCCGCATGGAACCTGCGGTCGGCCGGATCGTGATACTCGCGGGCGCAGTCGGCGCACATCGGGAAGGCGCGCATGCTCGTGCGCTCGCGGTCGTAGGGGAGCGCCTCGATGATGGTGAAGCGCGGTCCGCAATCCGTGCAGTTGATGAATGGGTACCGGAATCGGCGGTCGTTCGGTTCGAACAGCTCTCCCAGGCATCTCTCGCAGGTGGCGGCGTCCGCCGAAACGAGCCGTTCCCCGCCGAACCCGACGACGCTCTCCTCCACATCGAAGGTCTCGAACCCGGTCGGCGCGGCGTCACGCCACGTGACCGAATCCACGCGAGCGAGGACGGGCGCCTGCGTCTCGAGCGCCGAGCAGAAGTCGTCGAGAGCGGGAGCCGCCCCCTCGACGACGATCTCCACGACGCCGCTTCGGTTCCGGACCCGGCCCGTCAGCCCGGCGCCGCTCGCGAGCCTCCAGACGAAGGGGCGAAAGCCCACCCCCTGCACGATGCCGCGTACCTCGATCTCGCGCGCCGATGGGAGTTCGGTCACTGGCCCCGACATCGCACGAGCGCTCATGTCCAAACCTCGACGACCGTTGACTCGATCATCGTGTCAGCGGCTCGTCGACGCGTGACGGGTCGCTCGAC
>JBEVGU010000201.1:0-2942 GCA_040511595.1 Actinomycetota bacterium
AGAATCACCATTGAAAGCCGGAGGCCTTCCCGATGCCCCCTGAACTCCCGAGCGATCAGATCGATCTTCGCCACGCGGCGACCGACCGTGCCACGATCGTCGTGGTGCCCGAGCGCCGGATGTTCGCCATCGATGGTCTGGGCGATCCGCGAACGACTGGCTTCATGCTCGCAAGCGACACGCTTCGAGCCACCGGCGAAGCCCTTCGGACGCGCGTGCAGCGCGAGCACGGCCGGAAGGTTGCGACGGCGGTCCTCGAGTGCGCGTGGTGGACGCACCCCGAGCCGCCGAGCCAGGAACTCGCCGAATCGTTTGCCGACCGTTCGACGTGGCACTGGCAGCAGATGCTGGAGATCGCGGCCGTCGCCGGCGAGGAGGACGCACAGGCGGCGATCGAGGAATCCCGTTCGAACCTTGGCCCTTCGTCCCCGCCGGTGCGGGTGATCCAGTTCGCAGAAGGTCGCTCGGCGCAGATCCTCCATGTCGGCGGCCCGGCCACCGAACATCGGTCGGTCGTCGCCCTGTTCGACGCGGTGACCGGCGCAGGCCTGCGGCCGCACGGGCACCTGCACGAGATCCGCCTCTCGGACTACGAGCGTGTTCCCGGCGACCGGGCACGCTCGATCCTGCGTCTCCCGATCGAGGGCTGAGCGTGGCGACGAGGCGCGTGGCATGGCGCCGTTCGGACGAGGTGCCAACCGACGAGCATTGCACGCTGACCGAGCGGGACAGTGGCCTGTCGCTGGTCGGGACCGTCCTCGGCTCGGAGGGCGGCGTCCCGGTGCGGATCGAGTACCGAGTCCTGGCCGATGGGGAGGGGCGCACCACGGCCGCGCACGTCCGTGACTTGCGTGGATTCGAACAGCGGACCCTCGTGCTCGAACGTGACGCGAAGGGCGGCTGGTCCGTAGACGGCAAAACCGTCCGAGGGCTCAAGGGTGCAACCGACGTGGATCTCGGCTGCAGCCCCTCCACCAACACGCTGCCGATTCGCCGGCTGCGGCTCGGGATCGGGGCCTCGAAGACGATCAAGGCTGCCTGGGTGCGCTTCCCCGAGCTGACCGTGGTCAAGGCCGACCAGACCTACACGCGGCTCGACGAGTTCACCTACCGCTATGCGAGCGGAGACTTCGAGGCGGAGCTCACCGTCGACGACGAGGGTCTCGTTGCCGCCTATGCGGACTGGGTACGGACCGGCGTCGCCATCGGTCCGGGTGACACGGAGCCGCTGGACGCCCAGCGCTGAGCGACAAGGACGAAGGAGCGGCATGGAATCACTCGAGGACCAGGTCGTCGTCATCACCGGCGCAAGCGCCGGGATCGGCCGTGCCACCGCGCGCGCACTGCTCGGTGCGGGGGCGCGCGTTGTCGTCGGCGCCCGACGTCGTGAACGCCTCGACGAGCTCGAGGCCGAGTCCCCCGACCGCGTGGCTGCCGTCACGATGGACGTCCGCATCCCGGCCGACAGCAAGCGATTGGTCGACACCGCCCTCGAGCGCTTCGGCCGCGTCGACGCGCTCGTAGCGAACAGCGGGATCGGGATGTACGGCGGGATCCTCGACAACTCCGATGACGCGCTGGCCTCGATGCTCGACACGAACATCGCCGGGACGGTCTGGCCGATCCGGGCGGCCGTTCCGCACATGATCGAGGCTGGTCGCGGCGACATCGTGATCGTGGCGTCGGTGGCAGGGTTCCGCGGAGGAGCCGACGAGGCGGTCTACGCCGCGACGAAGTTTGCCCAGGTCGGCCTTGCGGGCTCGCTCGACCGCGAGCTGCGCGAGAAGGGCATCCGGGTCACGACCATCGGGCCGGCCGGCACCTCGACCGAGTTCGCCATCGGCACTGGGCGGACCGAGGACATGCCCGAGCTGCAGACGTACCTGCGCCCGGAGGACATCGCATTCGCGATCCGGACCGTGCTGGAGCAACCGCGCCGCCTGCGAACGCAGTACTGGACGATCTGGAGCATGGCCCAGGGCTCGTGAACATCGACCGCATCCTCGCCTGGTACCGCGTGGGCTCGTCGGTCGGAGCTGTTGCGGCTTTGATCCTGGCGAACCTGGTCCCGCTCATCGGGGTGCTGTTCTTCGGCTGGAGCGTCTGGAACATCCTGATCGTGTACTGGCTCGAGAACGGGGTCGTCGGCGTCTTCAACGTCCTGAAGATGGCGACCGCGCAGGGAACCGGTCTACCCGAGGGGATGAATGCGAACAACCGTCCGGTCGCGGAAACCCGGAAGACGAGGCTCATCCCGTTCTTCATCGTGCATTACGGCCTGTTCTGGGTCGTCCACGGCATCTTCGTGCTGACCCTGCCGTTCCTGTTCACCGGCGAGCCCGGGTCGGCATCAGGTGTCGATCCGGCCACGATCCTGTTCGCGGCGATCGTCCTCGGGATCAGCCACGGCGTGTCGTACTGGTGGAACTACCTGCACGGTGGCGAATACCGCCGCATGAGCGCCGCCCAGCTGATGTTCGCCCCGTACGGGCGACTGATGGTCCTCCACATGACCATCATCCTCGGCGCGGTTGCCATCGGAACCACGGGTGCACAGTCGGCGGCGGTAGCGATCCTCGTCGCGATCAAGATCGCCATCGATCTCGGGCTGCACCTCGCCGAGCACCGCCGTGCAGCTCCAGCCCGCGAACCGATGCCGGTCCTCCCGTGAGCCCGCTCGCCGACGCCCCGGAGGTATTTGTCGAGGACCGCGCGACATGGCGCGCCTGGCTCGAGGGCAATCACGACAGATCGACCAGCGTGTGGCTCGTCACGTGGCGAACCCGTTCAGGCAAGCGGAAATTGACCTACGAGGAGGCTGTCGAGGAGGCGCTCTGCTTCGGCTGGGTCGACGGCACCGCAGGCACCGTCGACGCGGAGCGCGGCAAGCAGTACTTCGCGCCGCGCAAGCCCAACAGCGGATGGGCGGCCACCAACAAGGC
>JBEVGU010000202.1:0-5207 GCA_040511595.1 Actinomycetota bacterium
TCCTGCAGCGAACGATGCCGAAGGTGCCGGCCGTGCTGATCGTCGTGGTCCTCGCGATCGTGGCGGTCGAGGCCTTCGATCTGATGGACCAGGGTGTGGCGGTGGTCGGGTCACTGCCTCAGGGGTTCCCTCCGCTCACGATCCCCGACGTGTCGCTGACCGATATCGGGCAGCTCCTTCCGGGTGCGCTCGGCATCGCCCTGGTGGCACTGGTGGACACGATCTCGACCGCGTCGGCCTTCGCCGAGCGCAGTGGCGACCGGATCCGCGGGAATCAGGAGATGGTCGGGATCGGTTCCGCGAACGTCGCCGCGGGCCTGTTCCAAGGATTCCCGGTCTCGACCAGCGGCTCGCGCACAGCCGTCGCGGAGCAGGCGGGGGCCAAGACCCAGGTGGCCGGCCTGGTCGGCGCGATTGCGATCACCCTGATCCTCCTGCTGGTACCCGGCCTCCTGCGAAATCTGCCGCAGCCGACGCTCGCCGCCGTGGTCATCGCGGCGTCACTGTCCCTCGCCGATGTCGCCGGCGTCGTGCGCCTGTGGAAACAGCGTCGGGCCGAATGCGCCCTCGCGATCGCGGCGTTCCTGGGCGTCGCCTTGCTGGGGGTCCTGCCGGGCATCGCCGTCGCGGTCGCGTTGTCGATCTTCAACGTGTTCCGCAGATCGTGGTGGCCCTACCAGGCGACCCTGGGACGGGTCGACGGTCTGCCGGGTCTGCACGACACGGTCGGCCACCCCGAGGCGGCGCTCATGCCGGGACTCGTCGTCTTCCGCTTCGATGCTCCGCTGATCTTCGCGAACGCGCGGACGTTCCGCGAGCGGATCACGGCCTTCGCCGACGAGACGCCCGAACTGCGGTGGATCCTCATCGCCGCCGAACCGATCACCGACGTCGACACGACCGCGGCGGACATGTTGGAAGACCTCGACCAGACGCTGAACGCACGCGGCATCTCGCTCGTCTTCGCGGAGATGAAGGACCCGGTCAGGGAGAAGATCGAGCGGTACGGATTGACGCGGACGATCGACCCCGAACATTTCTACCCGACGGTGGGTTCCGCGGTCGACGCCTACCAGGCCGAGAGAGGCGCGCGATGGGACCGCCCCTGACCTGAGACCGCATTCGCTGAGAAGCTGAAGTCCGTTTGTTGCTGGGAGCCGTAGTAGCGCGCATGAAACGTACTCGTCGTCGGCGAGGACCCGTAGAGCCTTCGAGACGTCCTCTTCGTCCGGCATGCGCACCACATCGGACATCGACCCTCTCCGGCGTAGCCCAGATAGATCTCCTGCCCTCGGAGTCGTCCACGACCGAGTCGACCACTTTGTCCGTCGTACATCGCCGACACACATACACCTCATAGTCCTCCATGAATCCGTTTGCCCGTGGGGGAACAGCTCAGGCCACTCCGTGTAGGGGGCGTTGAGACATTGGTAGATGACAGATGCACCCTTCGATGCTTCGGCGGCCGCTTCAGAATCGGTGGCGTGGGCAGCCCACCAGTCGACCCCTTCAGGCAAGGCCTTCGGGTGGTGCAGTGACACGGCCCGTACGTCATTCCCCGATCTGATCAGAACAGGGTCGGCGTCAGATGTGGATCCGAGAGGTGGAGCCACTCCACGTAGGACTTCGAGTCCGCTAGGTTCAGCTCCAGTTCGCCGGGCAGGGGATCGCTGAACACCATGGCCGCCGTGGTCTCGATCGCCTCCCTCATCGCCTCGGGATGGCCCGCAACCTCGAAGCCGAGCGTCCACCAAGGCTCACCGCTCTTCACCACCTCGGTGAGCTCCACCGCGCACGTCGTCAGGTGCTCGCCAGACGAAACCCCGCGAGTAACGTGTACGCCGTCCGCGAACGAGAACCGGCCGATGCGCCTGATCTTCCCCACGCGCACCCAATCCGCCGACTCGACATCCATCTCGAGAACCGGATGGATCGGGAAGGACCATTTCTTCCACGACTGAAGGTGACCTCGCGCCCGTCCCGGGACATCGAGGACGCCGTGGCTTCCGCTGGCGACCTTCGTGTCCAGCTGCGCTCCGCCGCGGATCTTCACGGAGATGCCCTGGATCTGTTGGCCGACGAGATAGGCGTCCTCACGCGACTCGACCTGCTCCAAGAAGGGGGTGAACCAGTCGATCATCGAGGTCGCCAACGCGCCTGGACAGACCCAGCGCACCTCCAACGTAGGGCCTTCCTCTGAGACCGTACTTCCGATGCCCCCGGGATACTGCCTCAGGTTCGACATCGTCTCTTCGGGGGGCTGGCCAGTGGTCTCCGTGATCACGGGAGGAAGATCGTTCGCGCGCCAGAGGTCGGTCACGTATCTCCGTATCTTGGGCTATGCAACCAATCGTCCATTGGGGGCTATGTTGCCGGGCGTTGCGCCGCACGTCAATGGCTGCGGTCGCTCCGACCCAGGCCAAGGAGGACCCAGCACCCCGGACGAAGGACGTGTCCGCCCTGCCTCGACCAGCGCGGCCTCCTTTCCGGCAGCGTGGCTCCGCGTCGACAGGCATCAGTTTCGATGGATCGTCGGTAGCCAGGTTCACGAGCATGTTCGTACCACTTAGCTCGCCTGTACCTGCGACACTCAGGACGTCAGGCAACCGAATACGACGCCCGTGACGGGGATGCAATGGGTCGGACCTGTGCCAGAAGACCTCCCGCCCTGCGTCACAGAGGGCGGGATGTTGAGTCCGCAGGTGCTGCTCGTTGGGATCCTCGCCATCCTCGGCGTCTCGATGATCGATGCGATCCGCTGCCTTCTGGTGCTGGCACGGGGTCGCTCGGGTATTGGAGTGGCAGAGCGGGACGGAGAGCAGGACAGACCGGTTGGCGGTTGGCGCGGGCTGCCTGGCTGGACTCGTCCTCGGTGGCCTGATCCTCGGGCTGTACGTCGTGCTCCAGCCCGGCAAGGCCGCGTCGGGCGGAACCGTCTAGGTCCTGAGACCGAAGACAGTCCTCGACCCTGCTTGCGCATGCTCGTTGGCTACGATGGCGGAGGGGCGCGACGACACGTCGCGCGCGGTCGGCACGAAGGGAGGAGCCGTGGTCCTGAAGGGTCCCGACAAGAGCACGACCCCGAAGGCGGAAGGACGCCGACTCGGCGGTGGAGCGATCGCCTCGCTCACCGGAGTGGGGCTCCTGATCATCTTCATGATCCAGAACACCGAGAGCGTGCAGCTCGACTTCCTCGTCTGGAGCTTCACCTGGCCACTTTGGCTCCTCACCATGGCCTCTGCGGTTCTCGGGGCGTTGGTGTGGTTCGGACTGGGCGTAATGCGCCGTCACCGTCGCCGCAAGGAACGCCGCCAGGACCGTAGGGACTGAATCGTCCGAGGCCCCAGCCGTCGCTATCCCTTCTGACCTGCGAGCTCGACGCGGACGGGCATGTGCTTGATGCCGTTGATGAAGTTCGAGCGGAGCCGCTCGATCGGGCCGGTGATCTCCAGGCTCGACAGGCGCGGGACGAGCTCCTCGAACATCACCCGGACCTCGAGCCGCGCCAGATGCGCGCCCAGGCACACATGGGGCCCTCCGCTGCCGAACGCCATGTGGGGGTTCGGATCACGGCCGACGTCGAAGCGTTCGGCGTCGGGGAAGACCTCATCGTCGTAGTTGCCCGATACGAACCAGACAACGACCTTGTCGCCCTCGCGGATCGACGTGCCTCGGAGCTCGAGGTCGCGCGCCGCCGTCCGACGGAAATGCATCGTCGGCGAGCCATACCGGAGGATCTCCTCGGCGGCCAGCGACATGAGCCCGGAGTCCTCCCTGAGCCGCCGCCACTGATCCGGATGATCCACCAGAGCCCGCACGCCGTGGGTGATCGCGTGGCGCGTCGTCTCGTTCCCGGCGACGATCAGCAAGCAGAAGAAGTTGTCGAACTCACGCGTGGACAGCCGCTCTCCGTCGACCTCGGCCTGGACGAGCTTGGTGACGAGGTCGTCTCTGGGCTCCGCCCGTCGTTCGTCGGCGAGTCGGTGGCCGTAGGCCATGAGTTCGACCGCCGCCGGGCTGCGGAAGGGCAGGAGGCGGTATTCGCTGGTGTCCTCCTTGTCGATCACGGCGCGCGAGTACTCGGGATCGGCCTGGGCGATCATGGCGTCGCCGAGCTCGACGCACATCGGGAGATCCTGGTCGGGGACGCCCATGATCCGAGCGAGGACACGGATCGGGAGCTCCCGCGAGATCTCTTCGACGAAGTCGAACTCGCCCTTGGGCAGACCCCGGTCGAGCACGAGGCGAGCCTGCTCCCGGACGAACCCCTCGTACTGGGCCACCGCGCCTCGAGTGAAGAGTTTCGTGACCAGCCGCCTGAGTCGTGAATGATCGGGCGGATCCATGTCGATCATCGACGCCCGCGCCTCGACCTCCTCCTCGGTCTGCTCCTCGAGCGTCACCCCGTGCGCCGACGAGAACGTCCTCGGGTCGCGCAGGATGTCCTCGATGTCGTGGAACCGCGTGATCGCCCAAAACCCGCGGCTGGGGGTCGACTCGGGCTGCCAATGGACCGGGTCGCGTTCGCGGAGCTCCCGGAAGGCCCATAGCGGGACCTCGTCGACGAAGGCGTCGTGGCTCGACAGGTCGATCTCGTCCAGTCGAACGCTCATCGAAGCCTCCTCGGGTCTGACGCCGGATAGTTTGGCACCGAACGACCGAACGGGACAAGGCCCGCCCGCCCGGTCAGAAGAACGGCAGGTAGTAGTCGAGCTCCCACGGGGTGACCTCGGTCGTCGTCGCGTCGCCGACGGTCTTGGCGTAGCGCTCCCACTCGGCTCGCTTGAGCTTCGTGAAGGTCTCGACGAGCCACGGCCCCAGCGCCGCGCTGAGCTCGTCGTCGGCCTCGAACGCCGCGAGCGCCGCCTCGAGCGTGGGGGGCACGCGCCGTTCGGTGTTCGGTGGCTCGCCCGGCGTCTGGGGCTCGGGGGGGGACATCTGGTGCTCCACCCCGAACCGAGCGGCGTGCAGCACCGCCGCGGCGACCAGGTACGGGTTCGCGGCGCCGTCGGCCATCCGGTGTTCGATCCGTGTGCCCTCGCCTCGGGCGGGGGGGATGCGGATGCAGACCGTTCGGTCGTCGTAGCCCCAGTTGGCCCAGTACCCGTTCAGCATGTCGGGCTGCAGGCGCTTGTACGCGTTCGCGTGCGGCGCGGCGATCGCCGAGATCCCCTCGTGGTGGGCGAGCATGCCGGCCACGCACTCCT
>JBEVGU010000203.1:0-2541 GCA_040511595.1 Actinomycetota bacterium
GCTCGAGCGCAAGGCACGGGAACGTTGGATCCGCGATCGCGAGCTCGGTGCACGCGAGTAATGCGACCTCGTTTGCGGTGAGCGCCTGATCGAACAGTCGGATCTGCGATACCGAACCGCTCGAATGCTCTCCAATCGTGGTGGCGTCGTCGACGAAGAACCGAAGGCCGTCCGATCCGCCTACCTTCGCGAGGCCATCGCGGTCGTTGAAGGTGAACTGTCGGACGCCGTCGACATACCCGACGACCCTGTCGGCGGCATCCCGCGTAAGGACGATCTGCACGTACGAGTCCGATCCGATCCTGGTGAGCGCGTCCTGCTCCCTCGGAAAGAAGGTCAGGCATCCGTCCAGCAGGTACAAGCCGGCGTCGCTGGCGCCTTCGCTGAAGTCGATGATCTTCCGGTACCCGGCGAGGAGATCGAGGCGGAACAGGACCTCGATCGTGTATTCAGAGCTCCCGACGACGCGTGTCGTCGGAGCTAGCGCCAACCCTCCGCCCACGGCGAAGCGGAGCACGGTGGTCCCGGTCCCTCCATCGACGGTGAAGACGCTGCTGCCTCGCTCGATCTGGACGAGATCGGGGGCCGTTCCCAGACTGCTTTGGAGCGAGCTCTGAAAGTAGTAGTCGGCCGTGGCGGCCGGCACGGCCTCGGTGGGCTCAGGTGCGGCCGGCGTCGTGGCATCGGCGGAGCACTGGGGTGGTTGACCCAGCGACGGGTTTGACGGCAGGCTGGGAAGGCTTGGATCCGCTGGTGCCCCAGCGTCTGCGCGAGCCTGGTCAGGACCACCGGGGTCAAGCTCGCCACCACGCGTCAGCACGAAGGCGACGACCGCTGTGAGCGTGAGGGCGAGAGCGATGACCCGCCAGCGCCCGGCCGTGGCGACCGATCGAGGGACGGCCTCGTCCTGGTCGCCTTCGCGTTCAGAACCCTCGAGGGGCGCACCGCGCGTGCCCGGGACTTCGTCCAGCGGATCGGGGCGGGCCGAGGGAGATTTCGCCCGAGCCGGCTTCGGGTCCGAACGGCCCATCCGGTACAGGGGAGCGCCGCATCGGAGGCACGCAGGCTCCTGCGTCTCGTCGGTCCAGTCGCAGCGCAGGCAGAACCACTCCGCCATGGGGGAAGCCTATGACGAGCCCCCTTGCGCGGTGGGCGTCATCGACTCCTGACGACGCCACGAGCCCTACGAGGAGAGGAACTCCTTCAGCGCCGGGGCGAGGACCGTGGGGTCGACGTTGTGCCCCTGGCCGTCGAGGTACCGGACCTGACCGTCGGGGATCGCGTCGGCCAGCGCCTGTGCGGTCCCACGCATGAACGGCATGTCCGCCCCGCCGGCGAGCACGAGGGTGGGGACCTTGACCGACGCCGCCGTCTCGGTCGGGATCGAGTAGTCGCCCATGATGCGGGCGTCGTATGCGAGGGTGTGGGCGACCGCTTCCTGCCCGGCCCACCACGGCTGCGTCCGTGCGTCGGCGACGAACTCGGGAGGCATCCCCACGACCTTCGTCATGAAGTACTCGGCCGCGTCGCCGCGGCGCCCCTCCGCGATCATCCGCTCGTACTGCTCGACCTGGTCGGAAGGCGGGCGGGCGTTCTCGTCCAGGATGAACGGCGGCTCCCAGAGCGCCAGCTTGTCGACCTGGGCCCCGCTCGCCGCGGCGATCATCGCGAGCACCGCCCCGGACGAGGACCCCCAGAGGTGTGCCGATCCGCCCGCCGCGTCGATGACCGCCTCGATGTCCTCGACCTCTCGCTCGATTGCGTACGGGAGCGTGTCCCCGCTGTCCCCGCGGCCGCGGCGGTCGTAGTTCAGGACGGAGAAGTCGGATGACAGCTCCTGCGCGATGGCCGCGTCCGCCATCCTGTCGACCGAGCCGCCGCACACCAGCACCACAGGCGGTCCCTGGCCGAGCCGATCGAACGCGATCGTCGTGGCGTCCTTCGAGGTGACGGTTTCCATCCAGACCTCCTGTTCTAAGAAGAGAAGACCTTCGACAGCCAGTCTCCCCACGCGCCCTGGGTCTCCGCCGGCTCGAGACCGTCGACGAAGATGTGGTGGCCCACGCCGGTCGGGCCGCCGAACACGCTGATGTGCATGAACCGGTAGATCCCGTCATCCGTGCGGATCCCGAGGAAGTCGCGCGAGAGCCAGTCGACGACACCGTCCAGTTCGGCAAGCCCGTCCGGGGTGAGATGCACGGAGTCGCCCATGGCCACCGGTACCGGGAGACCCAGCGCCTCGTGGAATCGCTTCCACGCCTCATCCCGGTCGGGCACCACCGGGCCGAAGACGTTCACCGGCGTGGCCGTCCGGCCACGGAAGTAGGTGAGGTAGATCCGCAGCTTGTCGAAGTACATCGGGTCGCCCTCGGAGAGGCCTTCGTACTCCTTCTCCCAGTTCTCTCCGAGGAAGCCGCTGTGCACCCAGCGGACGATCGTGCTCCCCTGGCGCCCCTCGACGATGTACTCGAACGCGTGGAGTGAGCCGTCCTCGCCCTCCGCCGTGCGGCTCGCGAACCGCGTCGGCGGCTCCCAGGCCGT
>JBEVGU010000204.1:0-3071 GCA_040511595.1 Actinomycetota bacterium
AGCTTGGCCGCGCGGCGGGCGGGGAAGACCGCGAAGAGCACGCCCAAGATCGCAGCCAGCAGGACGTAGACCGTGAGCTGGCCGCCGGGGATGCCGAGCTCGCTGAAGCCCTCGGGCTCGAGCGCCTGCTGCAACGCCCAGCCGAACGCGATCCCGATCACCACGCCGAACAGTGCCCCCATCACCGAGATGATCACGGCCTCCCAGCGGACCATCGAGCGGGTCTGCCTACGCGTCAGCCCCACCGCCCGCAGCAGACCGAGCTCGCGCGTCCGCTCGTAGATCGACAGGTACAGGGTGTTCATCACACCGAACAACGCGATGATCACGGCGAACAGGAGCAGCGCGGATATCAGGTTCAGCACCTGGCTGATCAGGGTCGCGTACCGGTCACGGAATCCGGCCTGGTCGTCCACCTCGATGTTCGGATACGGCGCGAGAGCCTCCTCGAGGTCCGCCTGCACGGTGGCGACGTCGGCGCCCTCGTCGGCCTTGATCAGGACGAACGTGTCGAGCACGTTGGCGACGTTCACGTCGAACGTGTCGAGCGAGATCGCGTAGTCGCCGATCAGGCCGTTCTCCGAGTAGAGCGCGACCACCCGGAGGCTCGTCGAGCCCGTGGCCGGGAACTCCACAGGGATCGTGTCCCCGACGATCCAGTCGTTCTCCCGAGCCGTGTCATCGAAGACGGCGATCGAGTTCGGGTTCGCCAGGTCCTCGAGCCCGCCCTGGACCGCGTCGACCTCCGAGACGACCGGGAACGTCCCCGGGTCCAGCCCGGTGACGAAGGCGGTCCCGCCCTCGATCTTCGCTTCGGCCTGGCGCACCTGCGAGACCGTGTCGACCCCGGACACGGCGCGCGCATCCTCGGCCGCCGAGGTGCTGAAGCCGGTCAGCGTGGGCGAGATCAGGATGAAATCAGCCTTCAGCGTGCGCTCCAGGACGGCCGTGGTTGACGCCTTGGCGGACGCGCCGAACACGGCGACGAACACCACCAATCCGAGCCCAATCATGAGCGCCGAGGCCGTGGCCGCCGTTCGGCGAGGGTTCCGCATCGAGTTCTCACGACCGAGCTTGCCCGGCACCCCCGTGAGGCGAACGGGGAGACCGAGCGCGGCCGCCACGGGCCGAGCGATCAGCGGCGTGAGCATCGCGACCCCGACAAACGTGAGGGCGGCACCGAGCCCGACGAGTTGCAGCCCGTTCGAGGGGGTGCCGAACAGTCCATACAGGAGCGGCGCGACGCCGAGCGCCAAGACGACGAGCCCGGCCACGATCCGGAACCGGAGCGATCGCCCCGGCCGATCCTGTGCCTCACGGAGGGCCTCGATCGGCGCCACGCGAGCCGCTCGACGAGCCGGGACGAACGCGGCGATCATCGTGACGAGCGACCCCACGACGAGCGAGACGACGATCGTCCTGGCAAGGATGACCGTTCCCGACGCCGGGATCTCGAACCCCGTTGCATTCAGCGCCCCCTTCAGGAGTATCGCGATCCCGATGCCGACGAGCACGCCGATGGCGGAGGAGACCACACCGATCACGAAGGCCTCCACGAGGACGGATGTCATCACTTGCCGGCCGCTCGCGCCGAGCGCTCGGAACAGCGCCAATTCGCGCGTCCGCTGCGCCAAAATGATGGCGAACGTATTGAAGATGATGAACGCGCCGACGAACAGCGAGACGAAGGCGAACACGAGGAACGCCGTTCGCAGGAAGCCGAGCCCGGTGCTAATCTGGTCCTGCGCCTCGGACACCACCGTCGCCTGCGTCACGGCCTCGACACCCTTGGGCAGCACCGCGGAGATCGAGCGTTGGAGCTCGACCCCCGAGACGCCGGGCTCGGCGACCACCGAGATCGTATCGAGCTTCCCCTGCTTACCCAGCACGTCCTGGGCCGTCGCCAGGTCGAACATCGCCCACGTCGCGCCGAACAGGCTGTCGGACTCGCCGAAGCCCGCCAGGCCTACGACCTCGAACTCGCGCGGAGGGCCTTCGAACAGGATCTCGACGCGGTCGCCCACGGCGATGTCGTGCGTCTTGGCCGAGGCCGCGTCGATGACCGTCTGGTCCGGACCTTGGGGCGGCGAGCCCCCCGGCTTCACCCAGAAGCCGATCCCCTCGTACAAGGCCGACGCCGCGGACGGCGGACCGAAGGTGCCGATCGCCTTCCCGGTCTTCGGATCCACGATCTGTGCGTAGCCGATGACGTCCCCGTTGGCCCGCGCGACGCCGGGCACGCCTTCGACGTCCTGGAGCACCGACTCGGGCATCGGGTCGCGTTCCTCCAGGCTGCTGGTCTGCGCGGTGAAGGCGTTCGAACTGCGGACGAGCACGTCGATCGGCGCGTAGCCCGTGTTGACCAGGTCGTTGAACGCACGCGTCATCGTGTCCGTCAGCACGAAGGTGCCCGCCATGAAGCCCACGCCCAGGACGACGGCGAGACCCGTGAGGATCAGCCGGACCTTGCGCGCGAGCAGGCTGCGGATCGCCGCACGGAACACGCTCAGCCCTCCAGCGACTTCAACCGGTCGAGGATCCGGTCGGTGGTCGGCTCCACCATCTCGTCGACGACCCGGCCGTCGCCCAGGAAGACGATCCGATCGGCGAAGCTGGCCGCCGAGGCGTCGTGCGTCACCATCACGATCGTCTGCCCGTGGTCCTTCACCGCGCTTCGAAGGAACGTCAGGATCTCCTGGCTCGCCTTCGAGTCCAGGTTGCCCGTCGGCTCGTCGGCGAAGACGATCTCGGGGCGGGTGACGAGGGCCCGGGCGCCGGCGACCCGCTGCTGCTGGCCTCCCGAGAGCTCTGCCGGCCGGTGGCTGAGGCGGTCGCGGATCCCGACGGTGTCGACCACCTCGTCGAACCAGGCCTTGTCCGGCTCCTCACCCGCGATGTCCAGCGGCAGCGTGATGTTCTCGGCCGCGGTGAGCGTCGGCACCAGGTTGTACGCCTGGAACACGAACCCGATGCTCCTGCGGCGCAGGAGCGTGAGAGCCTTCTCCGAGAGCTTCGTGAGGTCGACGTCCCCGATGAACACCTGGCCGGAGGTCGGCGTGTCGAGGCCGGCC
>JBEVGU010000205.1:0-10794 GCA_040511595.1 Actinomycetota bacterium
GGCAACGGCGAGGGGACCGAGGCGACGATCTCGTTCCCGGAGGTGGGTGAGAAGCGCGTGCTCCTCGCCTACGCACCGCTCACCAAGGGGTGAGATCCCTCTTGCGTCGACGCCCAGAGATGGCATAGCGTCCCATCGGCCGATTCGTGCAACGCCAACGGCCCCATCGCGGTTGTCCGCACCGCGCCGTTGAATGAGGTCTCCGTGATCGGAACGAGGCCAGGCAGGAAGAGGGGTCTCGTCGCGTCTGCCCCCGTCGTGGGTCACGAGGCTCCGGAGTCCGTCCCGGGAGCACCCGCCGCATCCGCAGCGCCGGCCGAGTCGGCCCCGATGTCCTGGATGCCCTCGACGGTCTCGAGGATCGAACGCTCGGAGGTCGGTTCGTCGATCGTCTCGTTCGTCCGGGCAGCGGGCTCAGCCTTGACGAAGCCCAAGGTGCAGGACGGACTCATCGCCGCCGCGGTGACCGGCACCTCGCTCGTCGGGGTGATGGTGCAGCTGCACGTCGATCTCCCCGAAGGCGGAGGGGACGTGAGCCGAAGGAGCCTCGACGCGTTCGGCATCGTGCTCGTGCTGCTCCAGACCGTGCCGCTCGCCTGGCGGAGGCGGGCCCCGGTGCTCGTGCTCTGCGTGACGTCCGCCGCGATGTTCCTCTACTTCGAGCTCGGCTACCTGCCCTCGTTCGCCTCACTCGGATTCCTGGTGGCGCTCTATACCGTGGCTGCCTACCGGGCCCGTCGAACGTCCATCATCGCCTGCATCGGCAGCATCGTCGTCGTGCTCCTGATCCTGGCGCTCGGGCGCGAGCCCGTGGATCCGGACGCGGTCATCGGCGAGCTTCTGATCGTCGGCGGCGCGTGGTCACTCGGGGACGGCGCTCGGAGTCGTCGCGGACAAGTCATGCGATTGGAGGATCGCGCCAGTCGACTGGAGCGAGAGCGTGAGGAGCGGGCCGCTCAGGCCGTGGCTCAAGAGCGGCGCGTGATCGCTCGGGAGCTCCACGACGTCGTGGCGCATCACGTGAGCGTGATCGTTGCTCAGGCGGGTGCTGCTCGGAGGATCTTCGGGACCCATCCCGAGGAGGCCCCCCCTGCGCTCGACGCCATCGACCACATGGGTCGCGAGGCGCTCGTCGAGATGCGCCGGCTCATGGGTTTCCTGCGGACGGAGGCGGAGCTCGCCGCCGGGCGCGCCCCGCAACCCGGCCTGGGCAACGTCGACGCGCTGCTCACGCAGGTCAGGGAGGCAGGCGTCCCTGTCACGATCAGCGTCGAGGGGGACGCCGTCCCCCTGCCCGCGGGTCTGGATCTGTCGGCGTTTCGCATCATCCAGGAAGCGCTGACGAACGTGCTGAAGCACGCGGGCCCGGCGAGGGCCGAAGTCGTCATTAGATACGAAGAGTCGGCCCTCAGGCTGAGCATCGCCGATGACGGGCTGGGTCGGAACGACCGCAACGGCGGTCGCCCACCGTCCGGCTACGGCCACCTCGGGATGCGCGAGCGGGTCGGGTTGTTCGGCGGTCAGCTGCGCGTGGGGCCCAGGCCGAGTGCAGGCTACGAGGTCGTCGCCACCCTGCCCCTGGATAGGGAGCCGCGATGACGATCCGAGTTCTCGTGGCGGACGATCAGCCGCTCATGCGGTCGGCCTTCGACATGGCGCTCCGCGAGGAAGGGGATATCGAGCTCGTGGGCCAGGCCGGCGACGGGCTCGAGGCGGTGGGCGAGGCCAGGCGCCTGCACCCCGATCTGGTGCTCATGGACGTCCGGATGCCCGTGCTCGACGGGGTCGAAGCGACGCGGATCCTGACTGCGGAAGACGGCTCCATCAAGATCCTGATCCTCACGACGTTCGATCTCGATGAGTACGTGATCGAGGCGCTCCGCGCGGGCGCGAGCGGGTTCCTCCTCAAGGATGTGCGACCCGACGAGCTGGTCCACGCGATCAGGGTCGTGGCGAGCGGGGATGCGCTGCTCGCGCCGTCGGTGACGCGTCGATTCCTGGACGCGTTCGCCGGATCTCCGAAGCCCCCGCGAGAGCGTGCCGGCGTGCTCGGCACCCTGACCGCGGCCGAGGTGAGAGTCCTCACCCTCGTCGGCAAGGGGTTGTCGAACCAGGAGATCGCTTCCGAGCTCTTCGTGGCGGACACCACGGTGCGGACGCACCTCCGTCACATCTTCGAGAAGCTCGAGCTGCGGGACCGCGCCCAAGCCGTGGTCCTCGCCTACGACTCCGGTCTGGTGCTGCCCACGCCCCGGTAGACCTGCCGGAAGCGGCGACGCTCATCGTCCCGGGGGATGAGGGCGATTCGTCGCTGGTGATGACGACGCCCTGTGACCCGTGCCGTAGCTTCGCAGCGATACCCAGCCCTCACACGGAGGTTCGTTGCGATGCTTCGCTGGATCATCGGTTCGAGCCTGCGGGGACGTCGCGTCGTGGTCGCGCTGGCCGCGGTCCTCGTGGCCGTCGGCATCCTGCGCATCGCCGACATGCCGAGGGAAGTCCTCCCGGAGTTTTCCCGGCCGACGGTCGAGGTCCAGACCGAGGCCCTGGGGCTCTCGGCGTCCGAGGTCGAAGAGCTGATCACGGTCCCTCTCGAGCAAGACCTGCTCGACGGCGTGGCGTTCCTCGACACGATCCGGTCGCAGTCGATCCCGGGACTGTCGTCGATCCAGATGATCTTCGAGCCCGGCACGGACCTGCTCGATGCGCGCCAGGTCGTGGAAGAGCGCCTCACGCAGGCGCACGCGCTTCCCCAGGTCTCGAAGCCCCCGCAGATGCTCCAGCCGCTCTCGTCGACGAGCCGCGTGATGCTCGTCGGACTCTCGTCGGAACGACTGTCTCTGATCGACATGTCCTTGTTGGCGAGATGGAAGATCAGGCCACGCTTGATGGGCGTACCGGGCGTCGCGAACGTCTCCGTCTGGGGCCATCAGGAGAAGCAGCTCCAGGTGCTGGTCGACCCCGACCGGCTCCGGGGGAACGGGGTCTCGTTGCAGCAGATCATCGAGACCGCCGCGAACGCGCAATTCGTCTCGAACCTCAGCTTCGTCGAGGCGTCCACCCCCGGCACCGGGGGGATCATCGAGACACCGACGCAGCGCTTCGGGGTGCAGCATGCGGTGCCGTTCGCGTCGCCCGACGACCTCGCGAAGGTCGTCGTCGAGGGGACCGAGGACGAGCCGCTCCGCCTCGGTGATGTGACCGACATCGTCGTGGATCATCAGCAGCTGATCGGCGACGCCGTGTTCCTGGATCGCCCCGGCCTGCTGCTCGTCGTGGAGAGGCTTCCGGGGGCCAACACCGTCGAGGTCTCCCAGGGGGTGGAGGAAGCGCTCGAGGCGCTTCGGCCCGGCCTGTCGGGGGTCACGATCGACACGTCCCTGTTCCGACCAGCGCGAGCCGTGGAGACGGCGAGCGACAACCTGAGGTCGGCGCTCATCATCGGCGCGGTGCTCCTGCTGTTCGGCCTGGTCGCGCTCCTGTTCGACTCGAGGACCGCATCGGTCAGCGCGATCGCCATCGCGGTGTCACTCGTGGCTGCCTGCCTCGTGCTCGACTGGTTCGACACGACCCTCGACGCGATGATCGTCGCCGGCCTGGTGCTGGCAGTCGCGGCGGTCGTCGACGACGGCGTCGGCGACGCGGAGCCCGTCGCTCGCCGGATCCGCGAGCGGCGCGCCGAGGGGAACCCTGTCCCCATTCCGAGGATCGTCCTCGACACCGCGGTGGAGATGCGCAGTGCGGGCATCTATGCGGTCCTGATCTCGCTCGTGGCGCTCGTCCCCGTCTTCTTCATCGAGGGTCCGTTCGGCACCTTCTTCCCGTCGGTGGCCCGCTCCTACGCCGTGGCGGTGCTGGCGTCGATGGTGGTCGCGCTCATCGTGACGCCGGCCCTGGGCGTGGTCCTTTTGTCCGGTGGGCGCGCCGATCGCCGGACGTCTTTCGTGTCCCGTTGGCTCCGGCCTCGATACGAGCGAGGCCTCTCGCGGATCGCCGGCTCGTGGCGCCCCACGCTCGTCGTGGTGGCAGCTGTCGCCCTCGTCGGGATCGCAGCGATGCCCTTCCTCGAACGATCGCTCACGCCTTCATTCGAGGATTTCGACCTGCTCGTCCACTTGAACGGGCCACCGGGAACGTCCCTGTTGGAGATGGATCGGATCGCGGGGCGCGTCGGCGACGAGATCCGTGGGATCACCGGTGTGCTCGCCGTCGGCGGGCATTCGGGCCGCGCGGTGCTCTCGGATCAGATCGTCGATACCAGCGCGAGCGAGCTGTGGGTGAACCTCGACCCTCGGGCGGACCAGGACGCCACGAGGACCGCGATCGACGCAGCGGTGCGGCGCTATCCGGGTCTCGATAGCAGCGTGGTGACCTATACGTCGGAGAGGATCGACGAAGTCCTGTCGCGCCCGGCAGACCCGGTGACGGTGCGCATCTTCGGTGAGGATCTCGGCATCCTGCACGACAAGGCCGTGGAGATCCAGCAGGTCCTCTCGGACATCGACGGCGTCGAAGCACCCCGCATCCAGGCTCAGCCCGTGGAGCCGACGCTGAACATCGAGGTGGACCTCGACGCAGCGGAACGCTACGGCGTCGTTCCGGGCGACGTCCGGCGTGCGGCGTCCACGCTGCTCTCGGGCATCCAGGTCGGGAGCCTCTTCGACGAACAGAAGGTGTTCGAAGTCGTCGTGTGGGGCACGCCGGAGATCCGTCACGACCTGTCGAGCATCCAGGAGTTGTCGATCGACACTCGGGACGGCGGCCATGTGCGCCTCGGGGACGTTGCGGACGTCGAGCTCGCGCCGTCGCCTCAGAGCATCCAGCACGTGGATATCTCGCGGAGCATCGACGTCACCGCGGGCGTGTCGGGGAGGACCGTCGGCGACGTGGCAAACGACGTGGAGCGGCGGATCCGAGATGTCGCGTTCCCGCTGGAGTACCACGCCGAGGTGGTGGGGGACTTCCAGGATGGCCAGGCGGCCGACCGCGAGGCGATCGCGTTCGCCCTGGCCGCGGCGATCGCCGTCTTCCTCCTCCTCCAGTCCGCCGTCGGCAACTGGCGACTGGCGTCGCTCGTCTTCCTGCTGCTGCCGGTCTGCCTGTCTGGCGGCGCGGTCGCCGCCCTGATCGACGGCGGCGTGATCTCGTTGGGTTCGGTTGCCGGCTTCCTCGGGATGCTGGGGATAGCCGCGCGTCAGGCGATCATGCAGATCCGGCACTGCCGAGGTCTCCAGCGCTCCGAGCATGAGCCGTTCGGTCGCGACCTCGTGGTGCGCGGAGCAGGTGAGCGCCTCTCACCGAGCCTGATCTCAGCGGTCGCGACCGCGCTCGCGTTCGCTCCGATGGTCGTCGCCGGTGGGATCGCCGGGTTGGAGATCGTCCATCCGATGGGCGTGGTGATCCTAGGTGGGCTGGTCTCCTCGACGCTGGTCACCACGATCGTCGTGCCGTCGCTGCTCCTGCGGTTCGGGGCGGACTCGGAGCCCGACCTCTCGGCTTCGTTCGCCGAACCGGTGGTCGACCTCACCGGTTCGAGCGGAGCGGCGGAAGGCGACACCGAGGGATCCGAGCTCATCGGCTCATAGGAGGGACGAGATGCGACGCGGAGATCGATGGATCGCATGGCTCTTGGTCGTCACGGGCCTGCTGCTGCCGGCTTGCCGGTCGGTGGCCGAAGAGGAGGAGGAACCGGCGGGCGCGGCCACGATCGAGCCGATCGAGGGGACGGATCAGGTCCGGGTCGTCCTGACGGCGGATGCGGTCGAGCGGGTCGATGTACGAACGGCCACCGTTCGAGCGGCGCCCGTGGACGGCGGAGGCGCCTCGTCGGAGACCGTGATCCCTTATGCGTCGATCTTCTACACGGCCACCGGCGAGACGTGGACCTACACCAGCCCCGAACCCCTCACGTACGTCAGGGAACCCGTCGTCATCGACCACATCGCGGGCAACCGCGTCTTCCTCACCGACGGCCCCGCCACGGGCACCGAGGTCGTGACGCAGGGAGCGGCGGAGCTCTACGGGTCCGAGACCGGGGTGGAAGAGTGACGATGCGAGGACCGCTGCGGCCATGATGCGCTGGATCGTCGGATCGAGCCTCAAGCTTCGATACCTCGTGCTCGCGGTCGCGATCGGGATGATGCTCTTCGGCTTCACCCGTCTCCGCGACACCCCGCTGGACGTGTTCCCGGAGTTCGCGCCCCCTCGCGTGGAGATCCAGACCCTCAGCCTCGGGCTCTCCTCGACGGAGGTCGAATCGCTCGTGACGATCCCCCTCGAGGAGGCGCTCAACGGCGTCGCCGGACTCGACGTGATCCGATCCACATCGGTGTCGGACCTGTCCTCGATCGAGCTGCTGTTCGAGCCCGGGACCGACATCCTCGAGGCGCGGCAACTGGTCTCCGAGCGGGTCCAGACGGTCACGCCGAGTCTCCCGACCTGGGCGTCCCCACCGGTGATGATCCCGCCCGTCTCCGCGACTCGCCGCGTCATGCATATCGGGCTCACGTCTGAAGACGTGCCCCTGATCCAGATGTCGACGATCGCGTACTGGAAGATCCGAGCCCGACTGTTGCGCGTTCCCGGCGTGGCCAACGTGGCGATCTGGGGCGAGCGGCTGCAGCAGCAGCATGTGCAGGTGATCCCCGAGCGGTTGCGGAAGCTGGGGGTGTCGCTCAACGACGTCATGACGGTCACGGCCGACGCCCTCGATGCCGGGCTGCTGCGGTATTCCGACGGCGCCGTGATCGGCACCGGTGGCGAGCTCACGACGCCGGGTCAGGAGATCCCGATCCGCCACATCCTGCCGATCGTCGCGCCCGAGGACCTCGCGAGGATCGTCGTCGCGAAGCGGCACGGCGAGCCGATCACCCTCGGCGACGTCGCGCACGTGAAGATCGACCACCAGCCTCTCGGAGGCGATGCCGTGATCAACGGCGGGCACGGGCTGCTGCTGGTCGTCGAGAAGTTCCCCTGGGCCAACACCCTCGACGTCACGCACGGGGTCGAGGAGGCGCTCGACGAGATGCGACCGGGGCTGCCGGGCATCGCCATCGACTCGTACATCTTCCGGGCAGCGAACTTCGTCGAGGACGCGATCGACAACCTTTCCAATTCGCTCCTCGTCGGGATCCTGCTGATGGTGCTCGTGCTCTTCGTGTTCCTGTACGACTGGCGCAGCGCGCTGATCAGCGCCGTGACGATCCCGCTCTCCCTCACGGCCGCGTGGCTCGTGCTGTACCTACGAGGAGCCACCATCAACACGATGATCCTGGCGGGGTTCGTGATCGCGCTCGGGGCGGTCGTCGACGACGCCATCGTCGACATCGAGAACATCGTTCGACGGCTACGTCTCTACCGGAAGCAGCACGACGATCGTTCGATCGCAACGACCGCCAAGATCATCTTCGACGCCTCGCTCGAGGTGCGCGGCGCGGTCGTGTACGCGTCGATGATCGAAGCTCTCGCGCTCCTGCCGATCTTCTTCCTGCACAGCTTGACCGGCTCGTTCTTCCGTCCTCTCGCCGGCGCGTACGCGCTCGCGGTCGTCGTGTCGACCCTCGTCGCCCTCATCGTGACACCCGCCTTCGCGTTGATCCTGCTGCGCAAGGCGCCGCTCGAACGGCGGGAGTCGCCGCTCGTGGGCATGCTGCAGCGCGGCTACGAGCGGTTGCTGACGCCCATCATCGGCACGCCTCGGCCGGCCTACGCCACCGTGGGCGTGATGATGATCGGCGGCATCCTCGCGCTGCCGCTGCTCGGGCAGTCGCTGCTTCCCACGTTCAAGGAGCGCGACTTCCTGATGCACTGGATCTCTGCGCCCGGCACGTCGGTGGGTGAGGAGCGCCGGATCGTCACCCAGGCCAGCCGGGAGCTCGGCGAGATCCCAGGCGTGCGCAGCTTCGGGTCGCACATCGGCCAGGCGTTCCTCTCCGAAGAGGTCGCCGGCGTCAACTTCGGTGAGAACTGGATCAGCGTGGACCCCTCGGCCCCGTTCGACGAGACCGTCGCCGCGGTGGACGAGGTGGTGGAGGGCTACCCCGGCCTGTTCACCAACCGGGAGACGTATCTCAACGAGCGGATCGACGAGGTCCTGGCAGGCTCGAGTGACCAGATCGTCGTGCGCATCTTCGGCGACGACCTCGAGGTCCTGCGCAGCAAGGCCGACGAGGTGGTGGACATCCTCGGCGGGATCGACGGCGTCGTCGAGCAGCACGCCGAGCTGCAGGTGGACATCCCCCAGATCGAGATCGAGGTCGAGCTCGCCGCCGCCGATCGCTACGGGCTGAAGCCCGGCGACGTGCGCAGGGCCGCCGCCACGATGCTCGCGAGTGAGGAGGTCGGCGACATCTTCCGCGACGGCGTGGCATACGACGTGCACGTGTTCAGCACGCCAGCCTCGCGCGACAGCATCCCCGACATCCGCGCCATGCAGATCGACACACCCTCGGGCGGGACCGTGCGCCTCGACGACGTCGCCGACGTGCGGCTCATCCCGCTGCCCAACACGATCGGGCGAGAGGCGTTCTCGAGGACGATCGACGTCGGGGCGAACGTCGAGGACCGCGACCTCGGGTCGGTGGTCGAGGAGCTGCAGCAGCGCATGGACTCGGTCGAGTTCCCGCTCGGGTTCCACGCGGAGGTGCTGGGCGAGTTCGCGGAGCGACAGGAGGCACAGCGCAGCTTGTTCGGGTGGGCGGCCGTCGCGGTCGTCGGCATCTTCCTGATCCTCGTGGCATCGTTCGGCAGCTGGCGGCTGGCCACCCTCGCATTCGTCACGTTGCCGATGGCGCTCGTGGGCGGCGTCCTGGCCGCCTACTTCGGCGGCGGGATCATCTCGATCGGCTCGCTCGTCGGGTTCTTCACGGTGCTCGGGATCGTGGCGCGCAACGGCATCATGATGGTCAGCCACTACCGCCACCTCGAGGAGCACGAGGGCATGACCTTCGGCCCCGAGCTCGTGAAGCGGGGCTCGCGGGAACGGCTGGCCCCGATCCTGATGACGGCGTTGACGACCGGGCTCGCCTTGGTGCCACTCGTGCTCTCGGGCAACCTTCCCGGTCAAGAGATCGAGTACCCGATGGGCATCGTCATCCTCGGGGGTCTCATCACGACGACGCTGCTGAACCTGTTCGTGCTGCCGTCGCTGTACCTGCGGTTCGGCAGAGGATGGGCGGCCCCGCCCGCGACACCGGCGCCGATGGCGGCAGCGTGATGACCCGCGAGAAGGAGCCGAGGCGGCGGCTCATCATCCGATCGACGGTGGCCTTGTCCTTCGTGCTTGCGGTGTCGGGGTGCGGGGATGGGAACGGAACCTCGGACCATGAGGCCCCCTCGGCCGGCGGCACCGCGTCGGCATCGCTCGTCTCGGCGAAGGACTTCGGCTCGGCGACCTTCACCGCCTCCGATATCGTCGACAACGCGTGGTTCCCCTTGGAGCCCGGAACCCGGTGGACGTGGGAAGGCCACGCATACGACGACGACGAACTGATCGACCGCAAGGTCGTGATCACCGTGACGGATCTGACGAAGGTGATCGACGGCGTGCGGGCCAGGGTCGTCTGGGACCTCGACTTCAACGACGGAACCATGGAGGAATCGGAGATCGCCCTGTTCGCGCAGGACGACGCCGGCAACGTGTGGCAGCTCGGGGAGTATCCGGAGGAGTACGACGACGGGAAGATCGTGAAGACTCCGGCCTGGATCGCCGGGATCGAGGGCGCGAAGGCGGGGCTCGCGATGAAGGCCGACCCGCAGCTGGGTACGCCCAGCTATGCCGAGGGATGGGGGCCACAGGTGGGCTGGAACGACCGAGCCGAGATCGTCCAGATGGGCGAGCGGGTGTGCGTTCCCGTCGACTGCTACGACGATGTGTTGGTGATCAAGGAGTTCGGTGTGACCAAGCCGGGCGCCTTCCAGCTCAAGTACTACGCCGGGGGTGTCGGCAACATCCAGGTCGGCTGGGGCGGCCCGAAGGAGGAGGAACAGGAGGAGCTCGCCCTGGAGGAGCTGATGCACCTGAGCCCCGACGCCCTCGCGCGGGTCCGGGCGAAGGTGCTGGCTCAGGACGCGCGCGGCTACACGTACAGCGAGGACGTGTACGGACACACCTCGCGGGCGGAGCCGTCGCAGAGCTGACTACGTCGAGAGGCGATCGAGCACGTTCCTCGTGACGCGTGCCACGTTGGGGTCGCCGAGGCCACACGTCCAATCGGTCACGCCGGCGTTGAACACCGTGCCGCCGCCGGGAGTCGAGAAGACGCCGATGCACGCGTGGTTGTTCGTGATCCGATGCACCTGGTCGCGCCAGCCGGGTCCGAACACGGCCATCGCGGCGTTCTCGAGCTCGCCCGGCTCGTGTGCGTACCGGCCCGGCTGCTCGTGTTGCGGCCAGAGGCGCGCCGGGGCGGTGGCCAGGATCTCGAGTCCGTCGGGCGCGCCGTCGGCCCCGGTCGGGACCGGCAGGCCGTCCGCGCCCGTCGCGAGCTCCACGCCGTCGACCTCGTAGGCCACGATCGCGTCGGCCCGCCCGAGCTCGTCGCCGTAGCGGAGATCGGTGCCCTCGAACGCCCAGTGCTCAGGCCGCCACACCGTGTAGGCGCCGGAGCCTCGAGGCACGCCGAGCCCGTAGCGCGAGTAGCCCCCACGCGCGAACGTCAGGCCGATCGAGCGGGTCTCGGGCCAACCGATGCGCCGATCGCTCCACACGCCGCTCAGCCGCCGTTCCTCGGCCGTGCCGATCACCGGGTCGTCGTCGGCGCCGTACTTGTAGCAGGTCATCGAGCGGTGGTCGTC
>JBEVGU010000206.1:0-5503 GCA_040511595.1 Actinomycetota bacterium
TGCAGGGCCGCGTGCTGCCGATCGGCGGCGTGAAGCAGAAGGTGCTCGCGGCCCACCGGGCGGGGCTTCAGGAGGTCGTGCTCCCGAAGCGGAACGAGGGTGACCTCGACGACGTTCCCGAGCAGGTGCGCGAGCAGATGACGTTCCACGTCGCGGAGAGCATCGACCAGGTGCTCGCGGTGGCGTTGCGTGAAGGGGAAGCGGTAGTCTCCGCCGCGTGAACCTCGCGGTCTTCGGGTCGGGCGGCGGCACCGGGCTCCACCTCGTGGCACAGGCGCTCGAACGCGGTCACTCGGTGACCGCGTTCGTTCGTTCCGCGACCGACGACGGAGCCCTCGCGGGTGTCGCCCGGATCGTCACGGGCGACGCTCGCAACGCCGACGCCGTCGCGTCCGCACTCAGGGACGCCGAGGCGGTCGTCTCCGCGATGGGACCCACGGGGCCCGACCCAGGAAGCGTGTATTCCGACGCGATCGGCACGCTCGCGAGGTCGATGCAGACCGCCGGCGTGCGACGCCTCGTGATCTCCGCGAACTCGCGTGTGCTCGACGAACGTCCTCTGTCGGGCCCCTACGCGGGTGTGTCCCAGGAACATCGCGAAGCGCTCGGCACGCTCCGCGCGAGCGACCTCGACTGGACCGTCGTGGCCACGCCCGGGCTCTCCGATGACGAAGCGCGCGGCGCGTATGACGTGGCGGTCGGCGCGCGTTCGTCGGGCGGCGGCATCGCCCGGGCCGACTTCGCCACGGCGTTGCTCGACGCCCTCGACCATCCGGAATGGGTCGGGCAGGTCGTCGATGTTTCGACGCCGGGCTGACCGCCTCCGACGCTTCCTCGCCCGCGCCCTAAGCTGGCAGTCGTGTCGCCGCCGACGACGTCCGCATGCTCGAGCTGACGGGCCTTCGCCGAACCTTCGGCGACATCGTGGCGCTCGACGACGTCTCGTTCAGGGTGCCCGCAGGCCAGATCGTCGGATTCGTCGGCCCGAACGGCGCCGGGAAGACCACGGCGATGCGCATCGTCCTCGGCGTCCTGACCCCCGACGCGGGCGAGGTCCGGTGGCGCGGCGACCCGGTAGACGCGCGGGTTCGCCGACGGTTCGGCTACATGCCGGAGGAACGGGGCCTGTATCCGAAGATGCGTGTGCTCGACCAACTCACCTACCTCGGACGCCTGCACGGGCTCACGAAGGCTGACGCCCGGCGCCGGGCCTCCGAGACCTTGGAGGTGCTGGGGGTGGCCGGGCGCGCGGGCGATCGGGTCGAGGCGCTCTCGCTCGGCAACCAGCAACGGGTGCAGCTCGCCGCCGCGCTGGCGCACGAACCCGACCTGCTAGTGCTCGACGAGCCATTCTCTGGCCTCGACCCGGTCGGGGTCGAGGCGCTCTCCGGGGTGCTGCGACGGCAGGCCTCGAACCACGGCGTGCCCGTCGTGTTCTCGAGCCACCAGCTCGATCTCGTGGAGCGACTCTGCGACGCGATCGTCTTGATCGACGACGGCCGCGTCGTCGCCCAGGGCACCATCGAGGAGCTCCGGGCGGGCCGCGAGCGGCGGCTCTTCCTGGTGCACGTGCGGGGCGGGACCGACGGATGGCACGGCTCCATCCCGGGCGCCGAGCTCGTGGAGGTCACGCCCGAGGGGCTCGTGCTCGAGCTCGACGACGACGTCGACGAGCAGCGCGTGCTCGATCTCGCTCGTGCCTCGGGCGACGTCATGCGGTTCGGCCCGGTGCGCCCGACACTCGCGGAGCTCTTCCGCGAGGTGGTGGGGGCGTGAGCGACGGCCTCGCCCACGCCCCGAGGCCGACCGACCGCGGCGCGTGGCGGTTGGTGGCCGCGCGGGACTTCACCGTCCGGCTCCGCGACAAGGGCTTCGTGATCTCGACCGCGATCACCCTCACGGTGTTGTCGGTGTTCATCCTCCTCCGTGCGTTCGGGGACAGCGACGACGCGCTCGTCTATCGGGTGGGGCTCGTGGGTGCGGCGTCGGCCAGTGCGCTGCAGCAATCCCTCGAACGAGCCGCGTCCGGGCGCGGCGCCGAGCTCGAGGTCACGACCTTCGACGACGTCGCCCAGGCGGAGTCGGCCCTGACGCGCGGCGACGTCGAGGCGGTGCTCGAAGGTGACGACACGATCGTCGGAGACACCGACGTGTCGGCGTCGCTCAGGCAGATCGTGCAGGACGCGGTGGTGCGCGAACGCATCCGTGCCGGCCTCGACGACGCCGGCGTCACGCCCGGCGAGATCGACGCGCTGCTGGATCAACCGTCGATCGAGGTCCGCACGCTCGAGCCGCAGGATCCCAACCGCGACGAGAACGCCGGCATCGCGTTCATCGCGGTGCTGCTGGCGTACGGGCAGCTCTTCGGCTACGGCGTGTGGGTCGCGACCGGCGTGATCGAGGAGAAGGCCTCGCGGGTGGTCGAGATCCTGCTGTCGGCGATCCGTCCGCGGCAGCTGCTCGCCGGGAAGATCGCCGGCATCGGGCTACTCGGCATCGTGCAGCTGGTCTTCATCGCGACGTTCGCGATCGGGCTCTCCTTCGTCACCGGCGCCCTCGATCTCCCGGGCATCGCGATCGGCACCGCGCTCGTCGTGCTCGCGTGGTTCGTGATGGGCTTCGCGTTCTACGCGGGGCTCTTCGCCGTCTCGGGCTCGCTCGTCTCGCGCATGGAGGAACTGCAGAACGCGATGGTGCCGATCAACCTCATCATCTTCATCTCGTTCTTCATCTCGATCGGCGCGCTCGAGAGCCCCGATTCGACCCTCTCGGTCGCGGCCTCGATGGTGCCGTTCTCCTCCGCCCTCGCGATGCCGGTCCGCATCGCGCTGGGATCGGCGACGGCGGCCCAGATCGCGACCTCGATCGTGCTGCTCGTGGTCGGCACCGCCCTGCTCGTGCCGCTCTCCGCTCGGCTCTACGCAGGCGCGGTGCTGAGGACGGGCACCCGCGTGAAACTCCGTGACGCGTGGAGGGCGGCCGAGTCAACCGACATCGCGGCCGGAGGCTGACCACCATGGCGTCGCCGACGACCTGGACGCGCGAGAACGTCCGGCACGTGCTCTCGATGCTGCGGTACTCGAGGAACCAGGCGGTCACGGTGTACGACAGCATCGGTTCCGACTTCCCCTTCGCCCTCGCGCCCGGGTGGCTGAACCTCGGCCTGTGGGAGAGCGACGGCAGCGACGCCGACGAGGCGCCCGTCGCGGTGCGCCGACTCGTCGAGACGATCGCCGCGGAGCTTCCGACCCGGAGCGACGTGCTGGATGTGGGCAACGGGCTCGGCGAGCAGGATCCGGTGATCGCCGGGGTCGCCGAGACCCGCACGCTCACGGCCCTGAACATCACGCGCTCCCAACTGCTCGCCGGGAGACCACGCCTGGCCGAAGCGGGTGCCCACGGCGTGAACGCCGACGCGACACGGCTCCCGTTCGGAAGCGGGTCGTTCGACGGGGTGATCAGCGTCGAGGCCGCGTTCCACTTCTCGTCACGGGCGCGGTTCTTCGCCGAGGCGTTCCGGGTGGTGCGACCCGGGGGCGTGCTCACGATGTCCGACATCGCCACGGCGCGGATGCCGCTCACGCCAGGCGAGGCCGTGGCGGCCTGGACCCAGCTCCGCGCGTGGGGTCTCGGCACGCACGCGGCGGCGACCGCCGATGAGATCGTGGGCCTCGCGCTCGACGCCGGCTTCGTCGACGTCCGCGCCGAGTCGGTGGGGGAGCGCGTCATCGGCCCGGCCCTGCGGTTCGTGCGCGACCGGCTCGACCGGACGAGTGGTGAGGTGCCGAGGACCTACGCACTGGCCGTGCGGCTCATGCTGCGCCAGGTCGACCTGTTGTGGGAACGCGGCGTGCTCGACTACCTCCTGCTCCGCGGCACGAAGCCGCCGAGCGAGTCCGCGCGAGACTAGTTCCGCTGCGTCGGGAGCTGCGGGATCAGCCACCCGAGGAAGTCGGCCGGGCTCCGCGTCTGGATCCAGAGGTTCCCCGGCCCGGTGAACGTGGCGACGAGCCCCTCACCCGAGAGCAAGGTCGACTTCCAGCCGCCGACCTTGTTGACCTCGTAGCCGATGCCCTCGGTGAACGCGACGATATGGCCGGTATCGATCTTCAGCACCTCGCCCTGGCCGAGCTGCCGCTGCTCGATCGCGCCATAGCTCGACACGAGCATGTCGCCGGAGCCGCTGCAGCGCAGGAGGAACAATCCCTCGCCCGAGAAGAACGTCTTAGCGCCGCCCCACTTCGTGTCGACCTCGACGGTCGTCTCCGAGGCGAGCCACGATCCGGACTGCACCATCATCGGCATCGGGGCCTCGACCGGCATGTGGACGATGTCGCCCGGCAAGGTGGGGGCGACCGTGAGCTCGCCGCCTTGCGGCGCCCGGAACGTGTTGATGAAGAAGCTCTCGCCGCCGAGCACCGAGCGCTTCAGCCCGGCCATCACGCCGCCCGTGACCTTCGTCTCGATGTCGACGCCCCCGGACATGCTCGTCATCGCGCCGGCTTCGGCCTTGACCTCACCGCCGGCCGGGATCGAGATGACCGCGAGGGCGAACGAGGGGCTGAACCTGATGTCCACATCCATGACCGGACCTCCTCATCATCGGACCGCTCCCGCGGACGTCTCGATGTTCCCGCCATCTCCGGCACTCGGGCGGCCGAAGCCCACGGGCACGATACCGTTGAACCGATGATGGACCGCGCCTCCCCCCGCACGATCGCGGTCGCCTGTGTGGCCGTGCTCGGCCTGGTGGCCGTGATCGCGTTCCTCGCCGGTCGCGACCAGGCGTCCGAGGCGTCGCAGCCGCTCGTTCGCCAGGATCCTGCCACCGGGCCGTTCGAGGGGCTCGGCGTCTGGGTCGACATCTACGACGACGAAGCGTGGGCGGACCCGACGGCGACGATCGACACGATGGTCGCGAACGGCGCCCGGACGCTCTACCTGCAGAGCTCGAACGCCGATCGGGGCGTGCCGTTCGTCTTCCCCGAGGAAACGGCGGCGCTCGTCGACGCCGCGCACGATCGCGAGGTGCAAGTCGTCGCCTGGTACCTCCCGCACCTCACCGACCTCGTGCTCGACCGAGCTCGCGCGCGGGCGGCCCTGGCCTTCACGACCCCGCGTGGCGACAGGTTCGACGGCTTCGCTCTCGATATCGAGTCGGCCGCCGTGCGCGATCCGGCGAGGCGAAGCGAACGGCTCATGAGGCTCTCCACCCGCCTGCGCGAGCTCGCGGGCGACCGGTACCCGCTCGGGGCCATCGTCCCTTCGCCAGTTCGTCTGGCCGACGACCTGGCGTACTGGCCGGGGTTCCCGTGGGGCGATCTCGCTCGCACCTACGACGCCGTGCTGCCGATGACCTACTACACGTTCCGCGTGCACGGACCGGCCGGGACGCTCGACTATGTGACCCGGGCGATCGATGAGATCAGGGCAGGGGTGGGGTCCGACGCCGTGCCGATCCACGTGATCGGGGGCCTCGCCCGTGACGCGACCGGCCCGGAGA
>JBEVGU010000207.1:0-3832 GCA_040511595.1 Actinomycetota bacterium
GCTGCTCCGCGCGTCCCTCGGTCCGGAACACGAAGAGGACCTCGGTCGAGCGATCGCCGACGCCGAACGCGCGCTCACGCGGCCGCTCGAGCCGGATCCGACCCGATTCGGGCACGCCGTCTTCCTCGGGCACGGCTGGACCATCGGGGTCGCGGAGGAGGCCGCCCTCAAGCTCCGTGAGGCGACGCGGACGTACAGCGAGGCGTACCCCGCGATGGAATACCGACACGGCCCGATCAGCCTCGCCGGCGAGCGATCCCTCGTGTGGATCCTCGGCTCGCCCGATCCGGCCGTCGCCGACGACGCCGCCGCGACCGGCGCGACGGTGCGAGTTGCTTCCCTCGACCCGATGGCCGAGCTGGTGCTGGTGCACCGGATGGCGATCGCGGTCGCCGAGTCCAAGGGCCTGGACCCCGATCATCCCGTGTATCTGACGCGTTCGGTGGTGCTGCCATGATCCGTTCCCGATCCCCCGACCGGAGGTGTTCCTCGTGACACGACGACTGTTGGTGATCCTCGCCGCGGTGGCCCTGCTGGCCGGCGCTTGCACGGGAGACGACGACGAAGGCTCGCCGACGGGTGAGACACCGTCCGGGCCCGTCACGCTCACGTTCTGGCACGGCTACACGGATGCCGAGGCCGACTCGCTCAACGCGCTGCTCGACCAGTGGAACGCGGAGAACCCCGACATCTCGATCGAGCCGCTGTTCGTCAACAACGACAAGGCGCTGCAGAAGCTGACCGTGGCCCTGCAGGGCGGCGAGCCCCCGGACATCACGTACCAGTACGGCTCGTCGCTTCCGCAGCTGGCGGCAGCGCCCGGCCTCGTCGACCTCACCGAGTGGACCCAGCAACCGGACGTGGACTGGGAGGACTTCGTCGCTGGCGCCCGGGAGGCCGCGACCTTCGAGGACAAGGTCCTGGGGGTCCCCGCGCTCATCGATAACCTCGCCGTGGTCTACAACAAGGAGCTGTTCGACGCGGCCGGGCTCGAGTACCCGAACGACCAGTGGACGTGGGACGACTTCCGGGCCGCCGCGGCGGCGCTCACCGACCCGGCCGAGAAGCGGTTCGGGTTCTCCTATCCGATGGACGCCTCCGAGGACTCGGTCTGGCACTATGACCCGCTCCTGTGGCAGAACGGAGGCTCGATCCTGACCGAGGACAACTCCCAGGCGGCGTTCAACTCGCCCGAGGGCGTCGAGGCGCTCGAGGTCCTCACCGGGATGGCCGTCGAGGACGAGTCGGTCTTCCTCGACCTGCAGAACTCCCCGTACACCGGCCTGTTCAACAGCGGCAAGATCGGGATGCTCGTGACCGGCCCGTGGGACCTCTCGAGCTTCCCCGACGTCGACTACGGGGTCGAGATCCTGCCTGGGTTCGACGGCGACCACCAGACGATCGCCGGACCCGACATGTGGACCGTGTTCGACAATGGCGGCGGGCGGGCGCAGGCGGCGCTCGACTTCATCGCGTGGCTCACCGCGGCCGACCAGATGAAGGCCGACGCGCTGGCGACCGGGCACCTCCCGTTCCGCCTCTCCGTCATCGAGGACGCCGCGTTCGTCGAGGAGTTCGGCGCGACGATCCCCGGGGTCGACGTCTTCGCGGAGAACCTGGCGAACGTCGAGCAGGCGAGGCCGGTGCTCGCCGCATACCCGCAGGTCTCCGAGGCGATGGGGCTCGCCATCGTGTCCGCGATGCTGGGGGAGAAGGACGCGCAGACCGCTCTCGACGACGCCGCGGCTGAGGCGAACGATGCCCTGGCGCTCGGCGGGTAGGCTGCCGTAGGTCCGGCCAAGCTGACGAACCAGACCGACGAGCCAGACGGACGAGCACGAGGGGCGACGGGGGACGGGTGAAGCGGTTCCGGCGGTTCCTGGTCTCGGATCACGCCGCCGGCTGGGCCTTCATCCTGCCCTCGGTGATCCTGATCGTCGTCTTCGGGGTCATCCCGATCGTCTGGGGGCTGATCCTCTCGTTCCAGAAGGCGGGGTTGATCTCGCCGGAGCGCGAGTGGGTGGGTCTCCAGAACTACACGCAGATCGCGAGCGACCCGAAGGCCCGGCAGGCGGCCGTCAACACGATCTACTACACGGCGCTGTTCGTGCCGATCTCGATCCTCGCGTCGCTGTTCATCGCGCACGCGCTGAACCGCAAGATCGCGTTCGTCCGCTTCTACCGCCTCGCGGTGTTCATCCCGGTCGTCACGTCCACGATCGCCACGGGGATCATGTTCCTGTGGCTGTTCGACCGGAACTACGGCCTGGCCAACTGGCTGCTCGGCAGGGTCGGGCTCGGGCCGTTCGGTTTCTTCGAGGAACCGAGCCAGGCGATGATCGCGCTCGTCCTCATGACCGTCTGGGGGTGGCTGGGCTTCGACACGATCATCTACCTGGCCGCCCTGCAGGGCGTGCCGCAGGAGCTGATCGAGGCGGCGGCGATCGACGGGGCGAGTCGCTGGAGCTCGTTCTGGCGCGTCACCTGGCCGATGCTCGGGCCGGCCACGCTGCTGCTCGTCGTGTGGTCGACGATCAGCGCTCTCCAGCTCTTCGACGAGGTGTTCTTCGTGACCAAGGGCGGGCCGCTCGGCCGAACGTCGGTGGTCGTCTTCTACGTGTACCGCCTGGCGTTCGAGCAGGGTCTCGGCGGCCTGTCGCTTGCCGGGTACGCCGCGGCCATCGCGTACGTCCTGTTCCTGGTGATCCTGGTGCTCACCCTCGCCCAGTTCTGGCTGGGCCGGCGCGTCGTCCACTACGCCTCATGAGCACCGTCACCGAGGCTCCCGTCGTCCCCAGCCGGCCCGATCCGCGGTCGCTTCCCGGCGAGACCGGGATGGTCGAGCGCCCACGCCGCCGGTTCATGCCGTTCGACCCATGGCACCTGTTCCTGGCCCCGCTCGCCGTCGTGATGCTGCTGCCGCTGGTGTGGATGGTGGTGACCTCGCTCGAGACCCAGGCCCAGACGTTCCACTTCCCGCCGATCCTGTGGCCGGGGACGCTGCGGTTCGAGAACTACGTCAACGTGATCCGTGAGTCGGAGTTCGGCACGTGGTTCTGGAACACCACCGTCGTGACCGTCACGATCGTGGTCAGCAACCTCGTCCTGTGCACGCTCGCGGCGTACGCGTTCGCCCGGATCCGGTTCCTCGGGCGCGGGGTGATCTACTTCGTGCTGCTCGCCACGTTGATGGTGCCGCTGCAGGTCGTGCTGATCCCCACGTTCCTGATCGTGAAGGACCTCGGGCTGCTCGACCGGCTCGGCGCGCTCATCGTTCCGCACCTGGCGAGCGTGTTCGGCATCTTCATGCTCACGCAGTTCTTCCGAACCCTCCCGATCGAGCTCGAGGAGGCGGCGCGGATCGACGGCGCCTCCCGCCTGTCGATCCTGGTGCGCATCGTCGTCCCGCTCTCGCTGCCGGCGCTCGCGACGCTCGCGGTGATCCAGTTCATGTGGACGTGGAACGAGTTCCTCTGGCCGCTCGTGACGATCCTGACGAACCAGAGCGCGTTCACGCTCCAGCTCGGACTTGCGACCTTCCAGGGGGCGCACCAGTCGCAGTGGCACTTCGTAGCGGCGGCCAACATCATGTCGATGGTGCCGATCCTCGCGCTCTTCCTCCTGGCCCAGCGCTACTTCGTGCGCGGGATCGCCACCCAGGGGCTGAAGGGCTAGCCGGCATGGCTCGGGTCGTCTTCGACGGGGTCACCAAGGTGTACCCGGGGCCGGTCATCGCGGTGGACGACCTCGCGCTCGAGGTCGCCGACGCGGAGTTCCTGATCCTGGTCGGGCCGTCGGGGTGCGGGAAGTCGACCGCGCTGCGGATGGTGGC
>JBEVGU010000208.1:0-4734 GCA_040511595.1 Actinomycetota bacterium
CCCGACTCGCCCACGAGTCCCAAGGTCTCGCCCGGCCGGATCTCGAAGGAGACGCCATCCACTGCCCGTACCGCCCCGCGGGCCGTTCCGTACCAGACGCGCAGATCGATGACTTCGATGACCGCCCCGCCCGACATCACCGGCGCTGAAGGTTCCGATGCATCGTCGGGGAACTTCACCGGCTGGATGGGACGACGACGCAGCACCGGATTGATCGCGTCGTTCAGCCCCTCACCGAGGAGCGTGAGACCGGTGACCAGGAGCACGATCGCGAGCCCTGGGAACAGCCCGGTCCACCAGATCCCGGAACCCGCGTCGGCGATCGCGCGCTGGATGTCGTAGCCCCACTCAGCAGCTTCCGTCGGCTGGATCCCGTACCCGAGGAATCCGAGTGCGGCCAGCGTCAGGATCGCGTCCGCCGCGTTTAGGGTCGCGATGACCGGCACGTTCTGGATCACGTTCTGCAAGACGTACCGATTGATCACCGTTCGCGGCCTCGCACCGATCGAGCGCGCGGCCTCGACGTAGGACTCTTCTCGCACGCTGATCACGTGGTTCCGGACGACCCGGTAGTACTGGGGGATGTAAACGATCGTGATGGCCAGCGCCGCCGTCACGACCCCCCGGCCGAACGTATCGGACAGCAGGAAGGCGATCACGATCGCCAACAGCAGTGAGGGGAACGCGATCAGCGCGTCCATGATCAACAGGAGCACCCGGTCGAGCTTGCCTCCGAAGTACCCCGAGACGAGGCCGAGCGGCAGTCCAAGCAGCATCGACAGGGTGAGCGAGAGGACCACGACCTCGATCGCGGTGCGGGCGCCGAACACCACCCTCGACGCCACGTCGGTCGACATCACGTTGGTGCCGAACGGGTGCGCCTTCGAGGGCGGGGCCTGCTTCTCGAAGCGCACGTTCTCCGAGGTCTTGTACTGGTCGAAGTCGTAGGGGGCCACGAGCGGCGCGAACAACGCGAGGAAGATGAATGCCGCGGTGATCGCGACACCGATCCACACGACGCTCCTGGGAACCCCTCGAGCCTCACGGAGCGGGGCGAACATGCGGCCGACGGCTCCACGCCGGCGCGGCAGCGGCGACATCGGGGCGCTCGTCCTGATGGGAGCGGCGTGGTCCGGCTCGACCTCCGGTGTGATCGGCGCCCCCATCAGTATCGGACCCTCGGATCCACCCACGCGTTGATGATGTCGATCATCAAGCTCACGATCACCACCACGATCCCGGTGAACGTGATGATCCCCTGCACGGCGATGTAGTCCCGGTTGTTCAGGTAGCGGACCAGCTCGGAGCCGATCCCCGGCCAGTTGAACGTCTCCTCCGTCAACACGGCTCCACCCAGCAGGAACGCGAACTGGAGTCCCATCACCGTGATGACGGGGACGAGCGCGTTCTTGAACGCGTGATGCAGCGTCACGGAGCGTTCGGGGATCCCGCGCGCCCTCGCTGCTTCGACGTAGTCGCCCTTGAACGTTTGGATCACGTTCACGCGCACGAGGCGGATGAAGATGCCACCGATCACGAGTCCCAGCACGCAGGCCGGGAGGATCAGGTGCTTCAGCACGTCGGCCAGTGCCGACCAGTTCCTGCTCACGATGCTGTCGACGATGAACAGGTTGGTCGGGGTCTGCAGCTCGTACGTGACGATCGGGCTCGCCCGCCCGGAGGTGGGAAGCACCCCGAGCCACTTCCCGAACACGAGTTGCGCGATGAATCCGAGGAAGAACACCGGAGCCGCGTAGATCATGATGCCGAAGAGCCGGCCTCCGATGTCCATCGGCCGATCGCGAGATCTGCCCGCCAAGAGCCCCAACGGCACCCCCACGGCGATGGCGACGATCATCGCGGCGACCGTGAGCTCGAGGGTCGCCGCTCCGTTCTGGACGATGACCGCCGTCACCGGGCGGTTGTCGACGATGGTCGTGCCGAAGTCGAGCGTCGCGACATCGCCGAGGTACTCCAAGTACTGGACGGCGATGGGGCGATCGTACCCGGCCTCGTGTCGGCGTCGGTCGAGCTCCTCCTGACTGAGCTTTCCTCCGAGCGCGGCACTCACCGGGTCGCCGGGCGCCACCCGCATCAGGGCGAAGACCAGGGTGAGCAGGATCAACAGCATCGGGATGGCGAGCAGGATCCTGGTCACCAGGTAGGTTCGGAGCGAGGTGGAGGCCTTCGCCATCGCTGCATCACCTCCACGCGGTGAGCGGACACATCGAGGGCGCGGAGCCGTTGCTCCGTGCCCCCGACGCGCCCTTCGTCAGGACCGTCCGTGTCTGGACCTACCCCCGTCAGGACTTGCCGATGACCCAGTATCGGAAGATGTATGAGACATCGAGGGTCTCCTCGACTCCCGTGATCCCTTCCTGAACCGCAGCGAGCTGGGTCGCCTGCCACACCGGGATGAGCGGAACGTCTTCGGCGCCGATCCGCTGGATCTCCTCGAACGCCGCCTCCCGTTCGGCCTGGTCGGTCGAAGCGCGCTCCTTCGCGAGCAGCTTCTCGACTTTCGGGTTCGAGTAGTGGTCGTTGAGGTAGGTGTCCTTGGAGTAGAACGTGAAGACGTAGTTGTCAGCGTCGGGGTAGTCAGGGAACCATCCGAGCTGGAAGGCCGGATACTGGTCGGTGACGGCCGCTTCTGAATACTCGTCCCATTCGGTCGACTTGAGGGTGACCGTGAAGAGCCCGGAATCCTCGAGCTGCCGCTTGATCTCGGCGTACTCGTCCGAAGAGACATCCCCGTAGTGCGTCGGCGTCCACCAGATCTCGATCGGAACAGGCGTCTGCACTCCTGCGTCGGCCAGTGCCTGCTCGGCTCCGGCGGGGTCGGGCCCCTCGCCGTAGACGTCTGCGAAGGCGTCGACATGTCCGGCCAAGCCCGCAGGCACCATCGAGTACAACGGTTCGACCGTCCCGTTGTAGACGTTGTCGGCGATCGACTGGCGATCGATGAGCATCGCGGCCGCCTGGCGCACGGCGAATTCCTGGCCGGGTTCGAGGCTGAGGTTGAAGCCCATGTACCGGATCTCCGCGCCGGGCCCGGTCAGCACCTGGATGCCGGATTGGCCCTCGAGGTCCGAGACCTCGGTCGGCGTGAAGGTTCGCCATCCGATGTCGACCTCGGCCTGTTCCAGGGCCAGCTTCAACGCTGAGGACCTGCTGAAGTACTGGACGATGACGCGATCATTCACCGGAGCATCGCCGAAGTAGGTGGGGTTCGCCTCGAGCACGACCTGCTCCCCGGGCCGGTACTCGGCGAGGTTGTAGTGCCCGGCACCGATCACCTGGTCGTCGGGTTGCAGTTCCGTCGCGGGGTACGCGTCGGACGGGACTGGGAACGCCGCCGGGGTCGTGAGGACGAACGGGAACGTCGCGTCGGGGTTCCGCAGGTGGAAGGTCACCGTGGTGTCGTCGGGAGTCTCGACCGCCTTGGGGTCCCACTTGCCGCAGTCGGCGAGCGCGATGAGCAGGCTGCACGCACCGTTCGGGTCGTCGATCTCGATGTTCCGCTGCAGCCCGAAGGCGACGTCCTCCGATGTCAGGTCGGACCCGTCCTGGAACGTGAGCCCGGATCTAAGGTTGCACGTGTATGTGACCTCGTCCTCGTAGTCGCAGGACTCGGCCAGATCGGGCTCCGGCGTGTTCCCCTGCGGCAGGATCTGCAGGAGGCCATCCATCGTCTGGAAGATGATCTGCCAGGAACCCAGGTCGTAGGAACCGGCCGGGTCGAGGGAGACGATCGTGTCGGTCGTCCCGTGGATGATGGTCCCTCCCTGAGCGGGGGTGGGTGTGCCGGGTGCCGGGCTGCCCTCTCCCTCGTCTCCGCTGCTGCAACCGGTGGACACTAGCGCCAGCACCGCCGTGACCGCGATCGCCCTGGACACTGCATGCTTCGTCATTCCGGATCGCCCCCTCCCCGGGAATCTCTGGCGAGGGTGCCTTGACGATGGACCCTCACCGGGTACTACGGACATCGAACGCCTGCGGGTCGGCCGAGCCCGCGCGCGACGCTAGTCGCCCCCCACTGAGTGGTCAAACCGACCGAGGGCAGGCGCGAGCCAGATCGAGGCCGCCGCCCAACGACTCGATCCAGCGACCCGACGACGGTTGGGACTCTCCCACCAGACCTGCCTCCAGCGATCCCGGGCAGCGTGCGCGATCGCCCGCCGCGTTGCCTGGGTCCCCCGCCGAAGTGTCTGACAAAGGTCAGGAACCGCAGGACCGAGCCCGATCCGCGCTCGGCATCGCCCAGCACGTCGCCTCCGCGCATCAATCGAGTAGCCACTGTTCCAGGGCGCTTCGGTGCGGCAACTCGTCAAGAAGCGGGGACATCTCCTGCCGGGAAGGAAGGTGGCGGTGAGGATCGCAGCGCAGGCCTTCATGAAGGCCGTCTTCGAGGAGCGGTACCGTCGGGCGGCGCTCGAACGCGAGGCGAACCAGGCTCTTGCGCAGCGACGCGCCGATCCGACGGGAGGCGCCAGGCTACCCTCCAGCGTCGGCGGATCGTGTGGCGGTGAGGGGCCGTGGCCCGGGAGAACGGACGCAACGGCGCGCGAGGAGACGCCGAGCGCCTGACGGTTAGCATCGGACCATGCGCCTGCCGGGGCTGGGGCATGGGGGTCAGTCGAACGTTGGGCGAAACGGGCTCCGGGAGACACCGCGCTCGTCGCCGACGACAGCTCCCGCTCCCACTTCGGGGTGGCTCCGTGGACCCGGGCGATC
>JBEVGU010000209.1:0-4664 GCA_040511595.1 Actinomycetota bacterium
TTCATGCGGCGGGCGACGGGGCGCCCGATCGTGATCGGGTTCATGGGTGGCTACCACGGGGAAGCCGGCACCGCCGGCGCGATCGGGGCCGAGACGAGCGACCTCTCGTTCGGCTACCGAGCCCTGATGCCGGGGTTCGAGCACGTGCCCTACCCCAACCCGTACCGCACGCCGTTCACGGCTCGGCCGGGTGGGACCGGTGACGGCACGGTCGACTACATCCGAGACCATCTGCTGCATCACGCCCTCGACCCTCGGGAGGTCGCCGGGTTCGTGATCGAGCCGGTCATGGGCTCCGGCGGGTGTGTCGCCCCCCCCGACACGTTCTGGCCCGCCCTCGACGAGCTTTGCCGGGAGTACGACTTCCTGCTCTGCGCCGACGAGGTGAAGACCGGATACGGCCGGGCGGGCACGATGTTCGCGGTCGAGCGCTTCGGTGTGGAGCCCGATCTCGTGGCGCTCGGCAAGTCGATGGGCGGGGGCGTGATGCCGATCGGGGCGGTGCTCGGCACCGAGCGGGCCATGGACTTCGACGACGTGTCGACCGGTTCCACGTGGTCCTGGCTCCCGGCGTCGTGCGCGGCGGCGATCGCGACGCTCGACGTCTTCGAGGCCGAGCCCGTGCTCGAGAACGTGATGGCGTTGGAAGCCGCAGGGCTCGAACGCCTGCGCGCGCTCGCCGAGCAGTACGACGCGATCGGCGACGTGCGCGCGGTGGGGGGCTTCCAGGCGATCGAGTTCGTGAAGGACCGCGTGACGAAGGAACGCGACCTCGACCTGCAGGAGCGAGTGTCGTCGGGATGCGTGCGGCGCGGGCTCCTGCTCGACCCTTCCACGACGTCGCTGAACATCCAGCCGTCGCTCGTGATGCCGGTCTCGGTGATGGACACCGTCTTCGACGTCATCGACGAGGCGATCGCCGAGGCGCTGTCTCCCTCATGAGACTCGGCGCGTGAACGACTCGGAGGCTCGCTCGTGGGTCGCCAAGGAGCTCGTCGACCTCGTCGCGATCCCTTCGCCGTCGGAGAAGGAGCACGACGCCGTCGACCATCTCGAGTCCCGGTGCGAGGCGTGGGGCCTTCCGGTGGCGCGCACGCCGGTCGACGGTGCCGCGGACGATCTGCTGATCGGTTGGTCCTCGCGCCCCACCCTGCTGTTGACCGCGCACATCGACACGGTGACCCCCACGTGGTCGTGGGAAGCCGAGGCCGCCGACGGCGTCGTGCGCGGGCTGGGTGCCGCGGACTGCAAGGGCTCGGTGATCGCGTTCTCACTCGGTCTCGTGCTCGCGCTCGAGCGCGGCGTCGACCTGCTGGAGATGCCCGTCGCCCTCGGCGTCTGCGTCGACGAGGAGCTGCTCGGACGCGGGTCCATCGTCATGGCAAAGGCGCAGCGGCCGCGGTTCGTGATCGCTGGCGAGCCGAGTCTGCTCGACGTCGGTGTCGCCGAGGCCGGCTTCGTCGACGCGATCTGTGAGGTGCGCGGCGTGTCCGCACACGGGTCGTTCCCCGAGCGGGGCGACAACGCGATCGAGAAGGCGGCGCGGCTGTTGCTCGCCGTGCACGACGAGCCGTTCACGCGGGTCGAGCATCCGCTGCTCGGCCGCAACCACCCGGGCACGCTGTGGATCGAGGGGGGAGGCGAGCTGCACGTCGTTCCCGACCGGGCACGGGTGCGAATCGAGATCCGGGTGGTGCCGGGCGGGCCGACGGCCGCCGCGATCGAGACGCGGTTGCGCGAGCTCGCGGCTGAGCACGACGCCGACGTGGAGCTCGTGGAGGAGAGCGTAGAGCCGTTCGAGACCGACGCGCGAGGTCCGCTCGCCGAAGCCGTGCTGGAGGCGAACCGGCGGTTCCGCGAGATCTCGCCCACGCAGATCGGCGTGCCGGCGTGGACCGACGCGCACAACTTCGTGGATCTGGCCGGATCGCAGGCGGTCGTGTGGGGTCCTGGCGACGTCGGTCTCGCCCACGATCCCGGCGAGGAGATCGAGGTCCGCGAGGTCGTCACGGCCGCGCGCGTGGTCGAGGAGTTGCTCGCCAGTTCCGCCGGGTGGATGGGATCGAGCGCTTATCGCCCCGACGAAGGCGAGGGTTGATGCTGGAGCGATTCGAAGAGCTCGCCGACGGGCTCAACCATCCCGAGGGGGTGACGTGGAACCCCTTCGACGGCTTGCTGTACGCGGGCGGCGAGGGGGGCGAGTTCTACGCCGTGACGCTCGCGGGCGAGGTCTCGCTCGTGGGATCGTCGGGTGGCTCGATGCTCGGGCTCGCGGTGGACGGTCGCGGTTTCGTGTACGCCTGCGACACCGCGAAGGGGGAGATCGCACGGCTCGATCCGTCGAACGGCAGCGTGTCGACGTACGCCCGGGGGGTCGGGGGCAGCGACATGGATTGCCCGAACGTGGCGGCGTTCGGGCCCGACGGTTGGATGTACGTCACCTGCTCCGGAGAGGAAGGCCGCCCCGAGATCGTCAGGGTTGCCCCCGGCGGCGGCAAGGCGGAACGCTGGACCGATGCGGTGCCCGCCTACCCCAACGGGTGCCTGGTCAGTCCCGACGGCAGCGCTCTCGTCGTGGTGGAGGCCAAGGCCGAGCGCGTCGTGAGCGTCCCGATCGTGGCCGACGGCTCGGCGGGGGAACCCGTCACGATCGCGTCGCTGCCCGACACCGACGCCGACGGCATCGCGCTCGACGCAGACGGCAACTACTGGGTCACCCTGTATCGCCCCGACGGCCTGGTTCGGATCGACCAGGGCGGCTCCGTGGAGCTCGTGGTCGACGACCACCTCGCGTCCACGCTCGACGCGCCGACGAACATCGCCTGGGTCGGCCCGGATCTCGACCGCGTCGTCGTCGCCAACGTCGGCGGGACCACGCTGTCGATCGCGGATCTGGGCGTGCGAGGGTCGTCACTCCACTTCCCGCCGGTGCCGTGAGCGTTCGACATCGGCCGCAAGTCATTTGGACCATCGGCCTATGGACCGACACCGGTCGGCCTCTGTAGTCTTCCGCCTTCAACTCGCAGGAAGGATCCCCCCCGATGTCCACGACCGACCTGGCAGCCGTGATCGTCGCGCTGGCGGTGATCGTGCTCTCCGCCCACCTCCTCGGCCACGCGTTCGAACGGATGCGTCAACCCCGCCTGGTCGGGGAGATCCTCGCCGGCGTCTTGGTCGGGCCATTCGTGCTCGGCCGCATCGCGCCGGAGGCGACGGAGGCGCTGCTGGGCCCGGAGGGGAGCGCGACGTCGACCGTGCTCGGCTTCACCTACTGGCTCGGCCTCCTGCTGCTGATGTTCATCTCCGGCAGCGAGGTCCGCCGCGTGCTTGGGCAGGAGAACCGCAAGCCGACCGCGTGGATCCTCGCGATCGGGACGCCGCTGCCCTTCTTCATCGCGCTCGGCATCGGGACCTTGCTGCCGCTCGACCGGCTCACGGGACCCGCCGGCGAGGAGGCGTCGGTGCTCCTCGTCCTGGCCATCGCGGTCGCGGTGACCTCGATCCCCGTGATCTCGCGCATCTTCTTCGACCTACGGATCCTGCACACCCGGTTCGCGAGCATCATCCTCGGCGCGGCGCTGCTCGAGGACATCGCGCTGTGGGCCGTGCTCGCGGTCGCGACGGCCCTCGCGACGACGACGGAGGTGGGCCGCGACCTCGCCGGCTCGGTCACCGAGCACGTCGGCATGACGCTCGCGTACATGGCGGCGGGTCTGTTCCTGTTCCCGCTGGTGTTGAAGCGACTCAATGTCGCGCGCTGGAACGTCGTCGCCCACGCTTCGCCGGTGGCGTACTCGATCCTGGTCCTCCTGGGCTACGCTGCCGCGGCCGCCATGCTCGAGGTGAACCTCGTGTTCGCGGCGTTCCTCGCCGGGTTCGGGCTCGTGGGCGGGCGCAGCGGGAGCGAGCGTCGCCGATTCGCCGAGCCACTCGACGCGATCCAGAAGGTCGCGTTCGCGGTCTTCATCCCGATGTACTTCGCGGTCGTCGGCACCCAGCTCGACTTCGGCGAGGGCTTCTCGCTCGGGCTGTTGCTCGCGTTCATGCTGGGCTCCTCGTTCCTCTGCTTGGCCTCGATCGCCCTCGCGACCAGGCTCGCCGGCTTCCGAGGGCTCGAGATCGTGAACCTCGCGGTCGCCTCGAACGCGCGAGGCGGACCCGGCATCGTGCTCGCGAGCGTGGCGTTCGAAGCCGGCATCATCAACGGGGCGTTCTTCACCACGCTGGTGCTGACCGCCGTGCTGACCTCCCAGTTCGCAGGGTGGTGGCTCGGGTTCGTGCTGAGGAAGGGGTGGCCGCTCCTGCGCGAGGACGTCGACGACGTGGTCCCCGCCGGCGAGGCTCACGACGAGTTGGCCGAGGAACAGGAACAGGCGATGCACGAGCGGGAGGCCCAGGGCGAGCTCGGCGCCTCCGTCCATCGCGAGAGGGAGTGACCAGGTCGGGGTTCTACCGCGCCACGTCCGGCGCGCATGGGCTTCATGCTGACCGTCCACGGAACCGTGCAACGATGAACCCGCCGCACGACGCGATCGTCGGCAGGGACCCGTCGGGGCGGCCGGTCGTGCGGTATCAACTCGACGGACCCGACGGTGTGCGTGTCGCCGCGCTCGTTGCCGGTGGAGGCTCGGGCTGACGGTGCATCCGGGGCCGGCGCGTGGGCG
>JBEVGU010000210.1:0-10562 GCA_040511595.1 Actinomycetota bacterium
GGGATGAAGGTCGTCCACCGTTCTGCCTCGGTCAACCGACGCGCGGCCGTGAGCGCCTCCTCCGCCTCGTCGAGCTCGTCGCGGATCAGGTGCGTCCGCCCGAGGCAGGCCAGCGCCCAGGCGAGCTGCCGCCCGTGCCCGACGCTCTCCGCGAGGTCGATCGCGGCTCGCAGCTCCACCGCCGCCTGGTCGTGACGTCCCACGTCGCTGAACGCGCTTCCCACCACCGACCGGATGCGTGACATCTCGAGCTCGTCGCCGTCGGCGAGGCTCGCCGCGTGTTCGAGCCAGACCGTTCCCCGGGCATAGTCGCCGCGCAAGAGCTCCACGTACCCGAGCTCTCGGTGCGCGGCAGCCTCGCGCTGGCGGTCTCTCGCCGCTCCTGCGACCGCGATCGCCCGGTGGAGTGCCGCCGAGCCTTCCTCGTCTCGCCCCTTGGCCGCGTGCACCAGGGCCGAGCCGAGTGCCAGCTGAGCCGCCGCTTCCAACGCCGGCTCCTTCGCTTCGCGGGCGGCGACGGCGGCGTCACGGAGTGCTCGGACGCCGACCTCGACCGCTCCGGCGCTCACCGCCGCCTCGCCCGACTCGAGCGATGCGCGGGCCGAGGCACGGCCGCCGGCCCGGGTCGGCGCGACCGACCAGGGTTCCGTGCGCGCGGCCTCGTACAGCTCGGGGGCGAGGTCGGTGCCGAGCTCTCGGTGGAAGAGGTCGACCGAGGTATGGAGCTGCGCTTCGACGGCCACCTCGTCGCCGGTCGCGGCGAACGCTCGAACCAACAGCACGTGGGCGTCCTCGCTGAGGGGATCGGTCCCCACGAGGCGAGTCGCGAGCTCGACCGCTTCGCGTCCGCGGTCCGCGGCGAGCGCTCGAAGCGCGGCCTCGCGGAGCACGGCGCCGCCGAGCGCCCGCAGACGGCGCCGCTCGCCGAGCAGCCACGCGGTGAAGCCCGGGCTCCCATCGACGCTCACTCCCTCGATCAGCTCTCGATCGAGGCCGGGGAGCTCGGCAGCGGCGCCCGCCGTGCCGTGTTGCAGCACATGCACGTCGACGACCGACCCGCCGGGCAACCGGAGATGCACGGTGGACGAGTTGCCGACGGTCTCGGGCCCTCCGAGCAGCCGACGGAGCTCCGAGAGATTCCATCGCAAGGTGCCTGCGGGATCCCCGGCGTCCTGGAAGAGGAGTTCGATGAGCTGCTGTCGCGTCGGGGGTCGTCTCGACAGGGCAAGGTACGCGAGCAGCGCCCACACCTTCTGCCCACGGGGGGCGGTGGAGACCACCCCGTCGCGCGTCACCACGGGAGGACCTAGCAGCTGCACGATCGACACCATGGCGTCATCCTGCGTCCGGCGGCGTCGAGACAGCAAGCCGCCTCGTCACACGTTGCGTCACACGCTCTCGGGCTATGGTTTTGCGGTGAAGCTCCGCGGACCGGCCGCTCGGTCGGTTCTTCCGCATGAAGGAAGGGGCACGACCGTGAGCGCACCGACGATCGAACGGCTGCGAGAGCAGGTCCGGGGGCCGGTGATCGGCCCTGACGACGATGAGTACGACGCGGCTCGCACGGTCTACAACGCGATGATCGACCGGCGACCCGCCGTGGTCGTGCGTGCGGCGAACGCCGGCGACGTCATCGCGGCGGTGGACTTCGCACGAGAGGCCGGCGTCGACCTGGCCGTCCGTGGCGGCGATCACAGCGTGCCCGGCTTCGGCACGTGCGACGACGGTGTCGTGATCGACCTCGCCGGCATGCGCGGCGTGCGGGTTGACCCAGACGCCCGAACAGCACGGGCCGAAGGGGGAGCGACCTGGGGTGACGTGAACGCGGCGACCCATGCGTTCGGACTCGCCACGACCGGCGGGATCATCTCGACCACGGGCGTGGGTGGGCTCACGTTGGGAGGTGGCATCGGATACCTCGCCCGCGGCGCCGGACTCTCCATCGACAACCTGATCTCGGCCGATGTCGTCACCGCGGACGGACGCTTCCTGGTGGCGAGCGAACGCCAGCACGAGGACCTCTTCTGGGCGCTCCGGGGCGGCGGCGGCAACTTCGGCGTGGCGACGGCACTCGAGTTCCGGTTGCATCCGGTCTCCGACATCTACGGCGGCCCGATGTTCTTCGAGCTATCGGATGGGGAGGCCCTGCTGCAGTGGTTCCGGGACTTCATCGCCGACGCGCCCGAGGACTTCGGCGGATTCCCGGCGTTCCAGATCGCGCCGCCGCTGCCGTTCATCCCAGAGGACCGCCACGGCGACACGTTCATGGCGTTCGTCTCGTGCTGGTCGGGCCCCCTCGAGGAAGCCGAGACGATCCTGAAGTCGCTGCGCGATGCGGCGCCGATCGTGGCGGAGCACGTCGGGCCGATGCCGTACCCGATGTTGAACTCGGCGTTCGATGCGCTCGTCCCACCCGGGCTGCAGCACTACTGGAAGGCGAACTTCGTCACCGAGCTGACCGACGAGGTGATCGCGGCCCATCTCGAGCACGGAGCTGAGGTGCCGGTCGTCAACTCCACGGTGCATATCTACCCGATCAACGGCGCATGCCACCGAGTGGCGCCGCAGGACACCGCCTTCGCCCACAGGGAGGCGAACTTCGCGGCGGTGATCGCCGGCATGTGGCCGGATCCAGCACAGAACGAGGCGAACACCGCGTGGGTCCGTGACTACTACGAGTCCACCGCCCCGCATTCCGACGACGCGGGCTACATCAACTTCATGGCAGATGACGACCGGAATCGCATCAAGGCGAACTACGGGGAGAACTACGATCGGCTCGTCGAAGTCAAGCGCTCCTACGATCCCGACAATCTGTTCCACCTGAACCAGAACATCGCTCCCTAGGGCGTCCGGCATCGGCCCTTGCGGCCGGAACCTCCGGACGGCCAGACTGAGCGATGACCGAGGGGCTCTCGCCGGCGGAGCGCGCGAGTGCGAACGAGCGTCGGCGGCGGCAGTACGCCGAGGAAGCGTCGAGCTACGACCGAGCGTCCGACCTCTCCGAACGATGGCTCCTCGGGACCGAGCACCGAGGCTGGGCGTGCTCGCGGGCGAGTGGACGCACGCTCGAGGTGGCGATCGGCACGGGCCTCAACCTCCCGCTCTATCCGCCGGAGGTTCGACTGACCGGGCTCGACCTCTCGCCGGAGATGATGACCTTCGCTCGTCGGCGTGCCGAAGACCTCGGCCGTGCGCTCCCCCTCTCGGAGGGCGATGCCCAGGCGCTGCCGTTCGCGGATTCGTCGTTCGATACCGTGGTCATCACGTACGCGATGTGTACCGTCCCCGACGAGCGCCTCACGATCCTCGAGATGAAGCGCGTCCTGAGGCCGGGAGGACGACTGATCCTGGTCGACCACGTCAGGAGCAGCGTGCCGCCGCTCTTCTGGCTCCAACGGCTGCTGGAGCTCGCGCCACGTCGGGATGCCGACGAGCTCACACGACGCCCACTCACGCACGTGAAGGCCGCCGGGTTCACGATCGAGGAAGTCGATCGGCTCAAGGCCGGCATCGTCGAGCGCCTCGTCGCCCGCAAGCCGTAGCGGCAGCCGAGGCCTCGACCGGCCGGGTCGCGTCGCTCGGCTCCGTGCACGGATCCACGGGCTGTGGGGCGACGCCAGCGGCGCTCTCCGGCCGTCGACGAGGCATTCGGGATCCAGGCGATGTCAGCTCTCGGGGAGGGAGAGGCTTCCGTCGTCTCGGAGGTCGAGCCCCGGGTTGAAGGCGATCTCCCACGGGTGACCGTCGGGGTCGACGAAGACTCCTGCGTATCCGCCGTAGAACGTCTCGGCCGGCTCCCGGCTGATGCGTCCGCCGGCCCGGCGCGCTTCCTCGATCACGCGGTCGACCTCGTCGATCGATCGCACGTTGTGCGCGAGCGTGACGCCGCCCCAGCCTCCGTCGTCGGTGACCCCGCTGTCCTCGGCCAGCTTGGCCCGGCTCCACAGGATGAGGAGCAACGGCCCGACCTGGAAGAACACCGTCTCCTCGACCTCGAGGCCCACGCGCCACCCGAGCAGTTCGTAGAAGCGCCTGGCCGCCTGGACGTCGGCCACACCGAGCGTGATGATGCTCACCCGTTGGTGCACGCACGCCACTCTACCGAGGCCGTCTCCGGCCCGGTCAACGGGTGGCGAGCCAGGGGTTCTTCAATCCTCGTCGTGTTCGGCGGCATCCGCGTCGGCCTTGGTCCGATGGACGGTGCCGTCGGGATGCTCGGGAGGCGAGTACAGCGAGTAGAGCTTGACCTCGCCCTCGCCGATGTTGACCACGTTGTGCCAGACATCGGCCGGAACGATGAACGCCCAATCGTCCTCGACCTCGTGGTGCTCGTCGACGGCCGCCTCGGTGTGCCCGAAGTCGACCCGCGCGTGCCCCTGTTCCAGCCTGAGGAACTGGTCGCGGTCGTGGTGCGATTCCCACCCGATCTCCTCGCCGGGCCCGAGCCGCATCACCGTGAGTTGCGTGTGCTCACCCGTGTACACCACGGTCCGGAAGTTGGTGTTGGCCAACGTGACCTGGTTGATATCGTCCAGCCATCCGAGCATGGGCACCTCCCGCGTGTCGGTCCTCCGATCCTAGGCCGAGGCGCGGACCGTCAGACCGTGAAGAACTCCCCGAGCGCGGGAGCGAGAGCCTCGGCCGAGACGTCGTGCGTCTGCCCCTCGAGGATCCTCGCATCCGCGTCCGGGATCGCCCCCGCGAGCTGCTTCGCCGAGTCGATGATCCAGGGGAAGCTCGCGCCGCCCGCCAGCACGATGGTCGGCACCTTGACGGACGCCGCTCGTTCGGTCGGCAGCCAGTAGTCGCTCATAATGGTCGCGTCGTAGGCGAGCGTGTGCGCGAGCGCCTCCTGCGCCGGCCACCACGGCGAGCTCCGCGCCTGGGTGACGAACTCGTCGGGCATCCCGACAACATCGGACATGAAGAACTCGACGGCGTCACCCCGACGACCGGCTGCGACGAGGTCGGCAAAGGTCTTCGCCGTGTCGGCCGGTGGTCGAGGACCTCCCTCGGGGACGAACGGCGGCTCCCAGAGCGCCATCTTCACGACGGGGAGGCCCGCGGCCGCTGCCTCGAGGGCGAGGGCCCCGCCGGAGGACGACCCGTACAGGAACGCGGAGCCGCCCGCGTTCGCGATCACGGCGTCGATGTCCTCGACCTCACGTTCCACCGCATAGGGCGGTGTGTCGCCGCTGTCACCTCTGCCCCTGCGGTCGTAGTTGAAGACGGCGAACCCTTCGGACAACGCGGCCGCCAGCGGCGCGTTCGACGTGCGATCGACCGAGCCGCCGCAGACCAGCACGACCGGCGGTCCATCACCCGAACGTTCGATCGCGATGCTGGTGCCGTCCTTGGACGTCACGGTGTCCATGGATCTGCCTCCTTCAATGCTCGGCCGGCGGGATGTTCTGGTTCAGGCGGAAGAGGTTCGCCGGGTCGTACTGTCGCTTGATGGCGCGCAGGCGCTCCCACGTCGGGCCCGGGTAGGCCTCGCGAACCCGCGCTGGTCCCTCGTCGCCCAGGAAATTGACGTACACGCCGTCACCGTCTCGGAGATCGGCCGCGAGGCGGGCCGCCCACGCGTCGTGCTCCGGCACCTCGTCGGCTCGCTCGACCAAGGCCGCGACGTTCATCATGATGCGCCGGTTCCGGTGCGCGAAGGCGGTGGCCTCAGCCGGCACGCGCGCGACCGCTCCACCGAGCACTCGGATCTGCGTCACGGCCATCTGAGCCGTCGAGCTCTTCAGTCCACCGACGATCGTTTCGGCCGCCTCGCGGTCGAGTGCGTCGACGAACATCGAGCGCGTGACGCCGATCGGGTGATAGCCCTCTTCCTCTGGCATGTACATCTCCGGGTAGGGCATCGCCCGCACCATGTCGGCGACCGGCTCGGCCAGGTTCCGGAAGGGCGCCACGGCTCGCTCTCCGGCATCGACGTCGCCGGCGTACGCGAGCATCGCGAGGATCACGAGCTGGCCGTGTGCCTCTTCGGGCAGGAACGGCATCGGCGGCGCCTTCATCACGTTGGCGATGGTCGACAGCTCCTCGGGCGCCGCGTTCGCCTGGTCGACGAATCCGAGGATCGTCTCGGGCGTCGCCGGCAGGATCAGGATGCCGCCGAGGATCGTGCCGACCTCGTGCAACCGGAACCGGAGCCGCGTCGCGACCCCGAAGTTCCCACCACCGCCCCGGATCGCCCAGAACAGATCAGGATGCGACTCGGCGTCTGCGTGCACGAGCTCACCGTCGGCGGTCACGACGTCGGCGGCCAGCAGGTCGTCGATGGTGAGGCCGTGCTTGCGAGCCAGGAAGCCGACGCCGCCACCCAGGGTGATGCCGGCGACCGCGACCGAGCCCGCGTCGCCGAATCCCGTCGCGAGCCCGTGGGCGCCGGCCGCGGTCGTGTACTCGCCCGCCGGCACGCCGGCCTCGGCCCACGCCGTGCGGCCCTCGACGTCGATGTCGAGCACTCGCATCTCCGAGAGGTCGAGCGTGATCCCACCGTGGGACTCGCTGTGCCCGGCGATGCTGTGACCCCCGCTGCGGACGGCGAGCTCGACCCCGGACTCCCGCGCGAGCGAGATCACGTGCGCGACGTCGGTCGCGTCGGCTGCTCGTGCGATCACCGCCGGCCGACGGTCCATGCCGCCGTAGAAGAGGGTTCGGGCCTCGTCGTAGCCATCGTCGTCCGGCGCGATCACCCGTCCGTGCAGGGCCTCGCGGAGGTCGGGGATCGAGAGGGTGGTTGATCGCGTACTCACGTGTCGTGCCTCGCCTTCAAGTGGTCGTTCAGTCGGTCGAAGAAGATCAGCGAGCCTCGCATCGCTCGCGAGTACTCGTCGGCCGGCAGGTTGCCGGTTTGGGTGAAGGTCATCTGCGTCCTGCCCTCACCGAGATCCTCGAGGACGACCGTCATCACCTCGATGTTGCCGCTCTCCGGGTCTTCGGGGTCGACGAGCGTGAGCACGAGACGCTCGGGCTCGTCGACCTCCCGGTACTCCCCGGAGAACGGGATCTCGATGCGGTCGGGACCGTGGAACATCGTCGCGCTCCACGTACCACCGGGCCGGACGTCCATCGACACCCGGTCGACCGGCATCGAGGACCCGTGTTCCCCGAACCAGGTCGCGAAGCGCTCGGGCTCGGTCCACGCCTTGAACACCAGCTCGCGAGGCGCGTCGAAGATGCGGACGATCGTGATCCCCTCCGCGCTGCTGGCGGCGGAGACCACTCCCTCCGGGGGCGTCGCGTCACTCATCCGTTGGCTCCTTCCGTCGACCTAGGTTCCTTCTCCCGTTCCTGCTCGATGTACACCCCCAGCCGATCGAGCCTGCGTTCCCACCGCTCTCGGCACGTGCCGATCCATCGGGTCGCTTCGTCCATCTGCTCGGGCCCGAGGCGGCATTCCCGGGTGCGACCGAGCTTCTCGGTGGTGACGAGCCTGGCCTCCTCGAGAACGCGCACGTGCTTCAGCACACCGGGCAGCGAGATGCCGTACGGCCGAGCGAGCTCGGTGACCGAGGCGGGGCCCGCGGAAAGGCGCTCGAGGATGTTGCGGCGCGTCGGGTCCGACAGCGCCGAGAACGTCCGGTCGAGGGTCTGAGACTGAACCATACGGTTAAGTATCCTGAGAACAGGATCGAACGTCAAGTCCCGCGTTCCCGTGGAACCGACCGACGATCGACGTCCACGCCCTCGAGGTCTGAGACCATCCGAGCGTGAGCACGGAGCATCCACTGATCCTGGCCGTCTCCGAGGAGGCCCGAGTCACGCCCATCGAGCTGTTCTTCGACCTGGTGTTCGTGTTCTCCCTGACACAGGTCACCGCGTTGATGGCCGCCGATCTCACCGTGCACGGACTGGTGCGGGGGCTGCTGTTGCTCGCGCTGCTGTGGTGGTGCTGGGTGGCCTACGCGTGGTTGGGAAACGTGGTGCGCGCTGACGAGGGCATCGGTCGCGTGGCGATGTTCGGCGCCATGGCTGCGATGTTCGTGCTCGCGGTCACGGTGCCCGAAGCCTTCGACGATCTGCCCGGCGGGCTCTCGGGACCCGTCGTCGTCGCCGTCGCCTACCTCATCGTGCGCCTGCTCCACCTCGCGATCTTCTGGTTGGCCGCCGGCGCCGGCGATGACTCCGGACTCCGCCGCCAGCTGATCCGCTTCGCGCCGTCGGTGCTCGGAAGCACGGCGCTGCTGCTCGTCGCGTCGCAGCTCGAGGGCACCGTGCAGACACTCACGTGGGCTGCGGTCCTCGTCGTCGACTACGTCGGCACGATCCTCGCGGGGGCTTCGGGGTGGCGGCTGAACTCCGCCGCACACTTCGCCGAGCGGCACGGGCTGATCGTGATCATCGCGCTCGGCGAGTCGATCGTCGCGATCGGAGCTGGCATCGCGAGCGAGCCGATCTCGTGGCCGATCATCGCCGCGTCGACCCTCGGGCTGACCGTGGCGGCCTGCATGTGGTGGGCCTACTTCGACATCCTCGCGATCGTGGCCGAGCGGGCGCTGCACCGGGCCGTGGGCGAGGAGCGAGCGCGCCTGGCCCGCGACGCCTACAGCTACCTGCACCTGCCGATGATCGCGGGTATCGTGCTCGCGGCGCTCGGGCTCAAGAAGGTGCTGGAGTACGTGTCGGACACCAGTCACTACGAGCTCGCCGAGCCGCTCGCGCTGACCCCGCTCTGTGCGATGTACGGAGGCGTCGCGCTGTACCTCCTCGCTCACGTCGGGTTCCGCTACCGCATCTGGCACCACGTGTTCGTGCAGAGAGTGGTGGCCGCGATCCTTGTCGTGGCCCTCATCCCGATCGTGGCGCGGATCCCGGCGCTCGCGGCGCTCGCGGCGCTCACGACGGTCCTGGCCGGCCTGATCGCGTTCGAATCCCTGACGAACGCCGAGTTCCGCGATCGCGTGCGCCACGAGGACGATCCCGCGCCGGGGTGAGTCCCCGCGCGGATCAGGCGGTGAGGCACTCCTCCAGCATCGCGCTCATGTGTCGTGCCTCGCTTTCAGCTGATCGGTCTGATCCTCGAGGCGATCCGAGAGCTTCGTGGTCACGACCCCGCGGAGCGTCTCGAGGTAGGCGGGCCATCCGCCCAGGAAGCCGTCGCGGTCCTCTTCCGTGTCGAAGCCCGTTTGCACCATCGTGAGGAGGGTCTTGCCGTCACGCTCCTCGAACGTGATCGTCATCTCCGTCACGAGGGTCCGGCTCCATTCGGAGATCGCCATCGAATGCCGGAAGACGAGTCGATGCGGCCGGTCCACGACCGAGTACACCCGGGTCTCGGTGTCCGGTTCCTCGCCCTCGGGACCCATCACGTAGGTCGACGTGCCACCCACGCGGACGTCGGTCTCGACGCGGTGCACGATCCAATCCGGTCGGTCGGCGCCGTGGAGCGTTCGCTGCGAGTCCGGGTCGACGAAGGCGTCGAAGACGATCTCCGGCGACGCGTCGTACAAGCGCTCGAGCCTCAGCTCGTAGGTCATGTCGGGTCTCCCTTCCGTCGTCGTTCGACGATCGTCTCCAGCCGGTCGAGGCGTCGCTCCCATCGGCGCCGGTTCGCCTCCATCCAGCTCGAGACCTCGTCCATCGTCTCCGGCCCCAGCCGGCATTCGCGGGTCCGGCCGTGCTTCTCGGTCGACACGAGCTTCGCCTCCTCGAGCACGCGGACGTGCTTCAAGACACCCGGGAGCGAGATGCCGTAGGGCCGCGCCAGCTCGCTGACCGAGGCGGGCCCGAGGGACAGGCGTTCGAGGATGTCGCGGCGCGTCGGATCCGCGAGCGCCGAGAACGTCCGATCGAGCGTCTGAGACTGAACCATCTAGTTAAGTAATACTCCCGAGTGCAGCCTCCGTCAAGGCCGCGACTGACCGAATACTGGCCTTGATCACGATCGCTTGGGTCGGTGCGAGCCCCTACGCGGGTACGTCGACGACCGCCATGCCGTAGAAGTCCCCGACCTCGACATGCACGACGTGCGCGGCGGCCTCACCGATCCGATACTCCACGATGCGACGATGTGCGGACTTTTGACCCCCGGTGATGAAGACCGTTCTCCCCGAGGGAGCCCAATCGATGAAGACGTATGGCGTCGCGACGGTCGCGCCGTCCACCATCGTGATCTCCCCCGTGGAGACGTCGATCAGGCCGAGTTGCCGGTCCGAATCCTGACCTGCCCCGAGGCGGACGGCGACCGCGAGCGAGGTGCCGTCAGGCGAGAACGCGCCCTGCAGACCCTCGAACCCGAACGTGCCGGGCGGCGCGGCCACGACGAGGTCCTCACCGGTCGCGACGTCGGTGAGGTGGACCGCGCCGCACGGGTGATCGCACCAGGCGAGGAGATCGCCCTGCCAGGCCAGAGGAAACTCTCCCGGCAACCGGTCGACCTCCGCCCGTGTGGTGGGATCCCACACGAGGAGGCCGGATGGCTGCTGGAACACGAGGCCCTGGTTCACCGCGGCGATCGGCCACGCGCCGTCCGGGGGCCGCGTGTCCGGAACCGTCACGTCGCCCTCCACGGTGATCTCGCGGACCGAGTCCAACCGGCTGTCTTGCTC
>JBEVGU010000211.1:0-18076 GCA_040511595.1 Actinomycetota bacterium
GTGGAAGGCGAGATCGACCACCGACCAGCCGGGGACGACATCGGGCAGGGTCCGCAGCTCACCGGGGACGCCCTCCGCCACGTCGAGGAACGCCCGCCATGCGTCGGCCTCCTTGCGGAGGAGCTCGTCCCGAACCGGCATCAATCGTCCTCCTTCTCGGTCAGCGTCTCGATCGGCCGCTCGATGCGCCGCACCCTCGTTCTACCTTCTTCGTCCCTTCGACACCGTCCATCTGGATCGTGACCCGGCACCGCATCGCCTGAACGCTCAGCGGGTGCGCGGGAACCCGAGGTCCACGCTCGACGTGCCCGGATCGGGCCAGCGCTCGGTCACGACCTTCCCGCGCGTGTAGAAGTTGATGCCCTCGGGCCCGTACATGTGGTTGTCGCCGAACAGCGAGTCCTTCCAGCCGCCGAAGGAGTAGTAGCCCACGGGCACCGGGATCGGCACGTTCACGCCGACCATGCCGGCCCGGCAATCGAACTGGAAGGCTCGAGCAACGCCGCCGTCCCGGGTGAAGATCGCCGTGCCGTTGCCGTACGGGTTGTCGTTCACGAGCCCCAGCGCCTCGTCGTAGGTGTCGACACGCATCACCTCGAGCACCGGGCCGAAGATCTCGTCCTTGTAGGCGTCCATGTCGATGGTGACGTCGTCGATCAGCGAGACGCCCAGGAAGAAGCCGTCGGACCCGCGGTAGAGGCCGTGCTCCCGGCCGTCCTCGACGATCGTGGCGCCTTGTTCCTTCGCCGAATCGAGGTAGCCGGCGACCTTGTCGCGGTGGTCGAGCGTGACGAGCGGCCCCATCTCCGACTCGGGCTCGAGGCCGTTGCCGATCTTCACGAGCGGCAGGCGCTGCTTGATCGCGTCGACCAGCCGATCCCCGGCATCTCCGACCGCGACCGCGACGCTGATGGCCATGCATCGCTCGCCCGCCGAGCCGTACGCGGCGGAGACCGCGGCATCGGCGGCCATGTCGATGTCGGCATCGGGCAGGACCACCATGTGGTTCTTCGCGCCGCCGAGCGCCTGCACCCGCTTCCCGTTCGAGGTGCCGGTCGAGTAGATGTACTTCGCGATCGGGGTCGAGCCGACGAAGCTCACGGCCTCGACGTCGGGGTGCTCCAGCAGGCGGTCCACGACGACCTTGTCGCCCTGCACGATGTTCAGCACGCCGTCGGGGAGTCCGGCTTCCTTCAACAGCTCGGCGACGTAGAGCGACGCGCCCGGGTCCTTCTCGGAGGGCTTGAGCACGAACGTGTTGCCGCACGCGATCGCGTTGGCCCACATCCACATGGGAACCATCGCGGGGAAGTTGAAGGGCGTGATGCCGGCCACCACACCGAGGGGCTGGCGGATCGAGAACACGTCGACGTTGGTGGAGGCCTGCTCGGTGAACCCGCCCTTCAGCAGGTGCGGGACGCCGGTCGCGAATTCGATGTTCTCGAGTCCACGGGCGACCTCTCCCATCGCATCGGACAGCACCTTGCCGTGCTGCTCCGTGATCACTCGTGCGATATCGGCTCGATGCTCGTGGATCGCCTCGCGGATGCGGAACATGAGGTCGGCTCGCTTCGACAACGACGTGCGCCGCCACGACACGAATGCCTCGCGCGCCGTCTCGACGGCCTGATCGACCTCCTCGACGCTCGCGAAGTCGACCTCGTGCGTCTGCTCCCCGGTGGCCGGGTTGTACACGGGGCCGGTCCGACTACTCTCCCCGAGCACGAGCTTGCCGCCGATCCAGTGGCTCAGGCGTTCCATCGGTACCAACTCCCTCTCGTCGAGTCCGCAGGTCCCGATGGTATCGAAGCGCAAGGGCTCGCTCCGGCGTGACCCCTCGGGCGCCGTTGCTCCCGACGGTCACCTCGGTTGCGCGCCCAGCGGGAAAGGCCCATCATCCGCACGTCGAGGCGTGGGCCCGCGGTCGTGAACGGGAGGGGCAACGATGGGGCAGTTCGACTCGGTCTTGAACGGCGCACAGAGCCGCAGGGCGTTCCTGCGGTCGATGGCGGTCGCCGGCGGCATGGGCGTGCTTGCCGCATGCCGGAAGGACGTGCAGTCCGGTGGCGGCGGCGGCTCGACGACCTCCGCGAGCGGGGTCGCGCCCATCACCGCCGAGACCGGAGAGCTCAAGATCCACGAATGGGCCGGCTACGAGGCGAAATGGCTCTGGCGTGACTACGCGAAGGCGGGCTATCCCGATCCCACCTTCAGCTTCCTCACGAACACCGAGGGCGTGATCGCGAAGACGGCCGGAGGGTTCTATTGGGACCTCACCCACCCCGAGATCGGATACATCCAGGACTACCACGATCTCGGCGCGATCCAGCCTTGGGATACGTCGCTGATCTCCAACTTCGCCGAGCTCGAGCCCGTGCTGCAGGAGACCGGGAAGCTGAACGGCGAGCAGTACGAGATCGTGCTCGACTGGGGGTACTCGGGCGTGATCATCCGCACCGACGAGGTCGACCCGTCGATCAACTCCTACAGCTACCTCTTCGACGATGCCCTCGCCGGCCACATCTCCTGGTTCGACACGCCGTGGATCTTGTCGATGGCCCATGTCACCCTCGGGCTCGCGTCCGATCCGCTCGATGCCAGTCCCGAGGATCTGCAGACGGCGAAGGAGTACTGCATCGAGGCCACGAAGAACCTCCACTCGATCTGGGTCGACTACACCCAGATGTGGGACGACGTCGCGCAGGGCAACGTCTGGGCCGCCTACTCTTGGCCGGACAGCTACGTCGTGCTGAAGGAAGACAACCCCGTGCAGTACGTGAAGCCCAAGGAAGGCGTCTTCACGTGGGCGGAGGGCTTGATCCTGCGCTCGGACACGGAGAACTACCACCACGCACACGAATACGCCGACGCCTGGGCGAGCGTCGAGGTCGGCCAGCGACTCGTCAGCACGTGGGGATACGGTCACGCGAACACCGGCATCGACCTGACGCAGATCGACCCCGACGTCGTGGAGGTCTTCGGCCTCGACGACCTCGAGGGGGCGCTGTCGAGCGGGATCTTCGACGCCTACCAGCCGCAGCGGGCCGAATACAATCGGGCCTGGGACGAGGTCAAGGCCGCCGCCGGCTGATCGGGCTCCGCGCGAGGGTATGGCGACCGACACCGCCTCCGCCGCCTCGGTCGAGACCTCCGAGCCATCGCCGCGCCGACGGCGTGGATCCGGACGCTGGCGCGTCACGAGCGGACTCCTGGCGACCCCCACGATCTGGCTCGTCGTCTTCTTCGTCGTGCCGGTCGTGCTCGTCGGCGTGTACAGCGTCGGGCTGTTGACGCTGCTGCGCAACGATGACTACCTCTCGCTCGAACATTGGCGGTTCTTCCTCACGAGCGACACGTACCTCGCTCTCTTCTGGAAGTCGGTCCGCATGTCGCTCGGCGTCTCGATCACGTCGGTGCTGCTCGCGTACCCCGTCGCGTACCTACTCGCCCTGATCGCCGGGTCGAAGAAGTACACGCTCCTGCTCGTGATCATCGTCCCCTTCCTCACGAGCTACCTGTTGCGCGTGCTCGCCTGGCGCGTGATCTTGAATCCGCAGGGGGTGCTCCAGTCCTTTCTGCGATCGATCGACGTGCTCGGACCGGAGCAGCAGATCGACTGGCTCTTCAACAGCACGTTCGCGATCTACCTCGTGTTGTCCTACGTCTGGGTACCGTTCGTCGCCCTGCCGATCTTCGTCTCGCTCGAGAACCTCGATCAGCACCTGCTGGAGGCCTCGAGCGACCTCGGCGCGAGCCGCCTTCGGACGTTCTGGACCGTGACCCTGCCGCTGTCGATGCCCGGTGTCGTCGCGGGCTTCATCTTCGTGTTCATCCCGACCATCGGGGAGTACGTGACGCCGCAGCTCGTCGGCGGGCCGGGCGGATTCATGTTCGGCAGCGCGATCCAGAGCGCGTTCACGGCCGGCCTCGACTGGCAGTTCGGATCGGCGATGGCGATGTTCCTGATCTTCGCGGTCGCCGTGTTGCTGATCGTCTTCGGACGATTCCTCAACGTCCGGAGCGTGACCGAATGAACGTCGCGGTCTCACGGGCCGGACGCCGGTGGCTCTGGCTGGTGTTCTGGCTCCTCACCCTCTTCTTGTATGCGCCGCTCGTGATCCTGCTGATCTTCTCGTTCAACGACCGCGAGCTCGTCTCGTTCCCGTGGGAAGGCTTCACGCTGCACTGGTACCAGACCTTCCTCGACAACCCGGAGATCCTCACGGCGCTGCGGGTCAGCGTCGTCGTGGCCACCCTGACGGCCGTGGTGACGACGATCCTGGCGATCCCGGCTTCGATCGCCCTCGTGCGGCGCCGGTTCTTCGGCAAGGGCCTGGTCTCCGGCGTGATGCTGGCGCCGCTCGTCATACCCCTCGTCGTGCTGGGCACGGCGCTGCTGATCCTGTTCAACACGATCGGCATCCCCTTCTCGCCGCTCACGATCGCGATCGGACATATCGTGATCGCGTTGCCGTTCGCGATCCTCACGCTCGTGCCGCGGCTCGAGCGCATCCCGGCCGCGCTGGAGGAAGCCTCGCGCGACCTCGGCGCCGGGTGGTCCACGACGTTCCGCCAGATCACGTTCCCGCTCATGCTGCCGGCGATCTTCTCGGCGTTCCTGTTGAGCTTCGTGATCTCGTTCGACGAGGTCGTGATCGCCTCGTTCGTCGCCGGCGACGAGGTCACATTCCCCGTCTACCTGTACTCGCAACTGCGACTGCCCCGCCAGCTTCCTCAGGTGATCGCCGTTGCCGTCGTCGTCCTGACGATCTCGGCGATCGTCGTGACCATCTCGGAGGTCCTGCGACGGATGACCGACAAGAGCCTCGAGGAGACCACGCGCGTGCACGACGAGGAGGAGGTGTCGGTGGCATGAGCGATCCGGGCGTCGCGATCAGCATCCAGCGGGTCCGCAAGTCCTTCGGCGACGTCCGGGCCGTCGACGGCATCTCCCTCGACATCGCCGAGGGCGAGTTCCTGACGCTGCTCGGTCCCTCGGGGTGCGGCAAGACCACGACCATGCGACTGATCGCCGGCTTCGAGGAGCCCGACGAGGGCACGATCCTGCTGCGCGGCACGGACGTGGTCGGCGTGCCCCCGAACAAGCGCGAGGTGAACATGTGCTTCCAGCACTACGCGCTGTTCCCTCACATGGCCGTCGAGCGCAACATCGAGTACGGGCTGAAGCTGAAGAAGGTGCCCAAGGGCGACCGCCAGCGGATCGTCGCGGAGATGCTCGAGATCGTTGGGCTCGCCGGCATGCAACAGCGCAAGCCCGGCCAGCTCTCGGGCGGGCAACAGCAGCGGGTGGCGCTCGCCCGCGCGCTCGTGAACCAGCCCGCGGCGCTGTTGCTCGACGAGCCGCTCGGCGCGCTCGACGTGAAGCTGCGCAAGCACATGCAGCTCGAGCTCAAGCGCATCCAGCACGAGCTGAGGACGACGTTCGTCTACGTCACGCACGACCAGGACGAGGCGCTGTCGATGAGCGACCGCATCGCCGTGATGAATCAGGGCGTGATCGAGCAGCTCGGCACCCCACGCGAGGTCTACGAGCAGCCGGCGACTCCGTTCGTAGCCGACTTCGTGGGCGTCCTGAACGCGATGGACGTGCGCGTCGACGAGGTCGCCGGCGAGGACCTCGTGATGCGGGTGAGCGATCGCGACCGCATCGTCGTACCGGTGGGACCCCTCGGCACCGAGGCGAGCGTCGGTTCCTCGCTGCTCGTCGCCGTTCGGCCGGAGCGGGTCGAACTGTCGATCGGCGACGGCGCGGCGGGCAATGGGTCACGCCTCTCCGGCACGGTGGGACAGGTGGTGTACCTCGGCACCCTGACCCAGTTCCACGTCGACACGGCGATCGGTGAACGGCTGATCGTGCATCACCTGAGCGACGACCTCTCGTCGATGGTGAATCGGGGCGACGAGGTCGTGCTGACGTGGGCGCGCACCGACGCCGCGGTCCTCAGCTCGTAGCGGGACCGCCGGGGGCGCCGGTCAGCCCACGAGCGCTTGGGTGCCCCGTTTCTGCAGTTGGTCGGCGACGATGTTGCGCTGCACCTCGCTCGTGCCCTCCCAGATGCGGTCCACACGCAGCTCGCGCCAGAACCGTTCGGCGACGTTCTCGCGCATGTACCCGCGACCGCCGAAGATCTGGACCGCCCGATCGGCGACCCTTCCCGCCATCTCGCTCGCGTAGAGCTTGGCCATCGAGCATTGGCCGTGCTGGATCTTCACGTCGACGCCGGCGTCAATGTTCTCGGCCAGCCGGTACGTCATGAGCCTCGCGGCCCACAGCTCCGTGAGGGAGTCGGCGAGCAGGTGCGAGATCGCCTGGTTCTCGATGATGGGGCGGCCGAACTGCACGCGGGTCCGCGCGAAGGCGGTGGCCTCGTCGATCAGCCGCTCGGCGGCGCCGCAGCAGCGTGCCGCGATCATCAGCCGCTCGTAGCGGAACCACTCGTAGGTGAAGACCATGCCGTCGCCCTCGTCGCCGACGAGGTTCACGGCCGGCACGCGCACATCGTCGAAGGCGACCACCGCGTGCGTGTCGGGATAGGTGTGGGTGTACGCAGGGTCTCGCACGTGGCGCACGCCTGGCGTCTCCTTGTCGACGAAGAACATCGCGTGCGCGCCCTCGTTCGGTCCCCCGGCGATCTTCGCCTGGACGAAGCAGTAGCTCGCGGAGTTGAACGAGGTCACGTGCATCTTCTCGCCGTTCAGGATGTACCCGTCGCCGTCGCGACGCGCGGTGGCCTCGATCGCCTCGACGTCGCTGCCGGCGCCCGCCTCGGTGATCGCGTAACACTCGTGCCGCTCGCCCCTGATCGTCGGCAGGATCCACGTCTGCATCTGATGGTCACTGACGACCGCGGGCGCCCACGCCGGCGGGGTGTGCACGCACCATCCGAGCGCATTCGTGACCCGTCCGATCTGTTCGCTCACGAGCACCTGCTGCAGCGTCGTCAGGCCGGTGCCCCCGAGCTCCTTCGGCATGTTCATCGAGGAGAAGCCGAGCTCGATCGCCTTCTCGACGTGCTTGCGGCGCTCGTCAGCCGGGATCTGGCCTTGATGTGCTTCGGCGTGCTCTTCCCACGGGACGAGGTCCTCATCGACGAATCGGCGAGCACGCTCCTGGATCTCGCGATCCTCTGCTGAGAGCGGGTAGGTGGTCATGGCGCGGAGTGTAGGGCAGGGGTCCTCGCCCGGTCGCGGTCACCGACCGGGACCAGGTCACACGACGCATCCGAACGTCAGCGTGGGCCCAGGGTCGCGAGCTCGAAGGCCTCGCCGAGGATCGCCATGCGGTCGAAGTCCGTCGGCATGCCCGAGCGCTGGTTCCCCGCCACGATCGTCACGTCGCGGCGAGGGCAGGTGTAGGCCGTCGTGCCCCAGAAGCCGTCGTGGCCCCACCAGGTCTCGCCGCCGACGTCTGCTCGGAAGAGGAACATCGCCGCGGAAGCGGGATCGTCCTCGCCGTCGCCGTCGGCCGGCGGCACATCGACAAGGGTCGTGGTCATCGTGGCGAGCGTCGACGGCGCGCGGAAGACCTGGCCCCCGAGGAGCCCTCGGAAGAACAGCGCGAGATCGCGGCACGTGGACATCAACCCCCCGCCGCCGTAGAGATCGACCGACGCGTCCATCTCGGCGACGTCGTGCTCGCCCTCGTACTGGTGCGAGAGCGGCGGGAGATCCGCCGGTTCCGACTCGATCGTCTCCTGCCACGTGTGCGTGAGGCCGAGCCGTTCGTAGGCGACGAGGTCACGGATCGCGGCGCCCATCGTCGAGCCGGTGACCCGCTCGAGCACCGCCCCCACGAGGCACGCGCCGGTGTCGGAGTACCCGTACCTCGTCCCCGGCGGCCCGTAGGGATTGCCGTGGGACACCGCGAACCCAACCTGCTCGGACCTCGTCCATCGCCGGCCGAGGTCGCGGTACACCTGCGAGGTGAACCCGTCGGTGATCGACGGATCGTAGGCGTCGGCCGCGAAGTCGTAGATGCCGCTCGTGTGCGTAAGCAGGTGGCGTAGCGTGATCGCCGCCGTGTCGTACCCACCGGCGCGGAGCAGCTCGTCGCAGTCGCCGGGCAGGAGCGTCGCCACGGTGTCGTCAAGCGAGAGGCGCCCCTCTTCCACCAAGCGGAGCGTCGCCGCGGCGACGAAGGACTTCGTCACGCTCGCGATGCGGAACCGCGATCCGGGCACGAGCGGCTCACCGGTCGCGATGTCGGCCAGGCCCGCCGCGACCTCCACGTCGACGCCGAGCTCCGGCGCGAGCACGTGCAGCAACCGTCCCGGCATCTCGGGCCACGCGTCCACGTCACGGTCGACGAGGGCTTGCAGCCGCTCCTCGACGCTCCCGGGACGTCCGCTCACCCCCGTACCGGAACCTCACGCGCGACGCCCGCCCACGGCCGAACCCGCTCGAGCGCCGCCCCGATGCGGAACGCGCTCACGTCGCCGAACGTTCGCGCGACGATCTGCACACCGGTCGGCACACCATTGGACGCAACGCCGCTGGGCACGGCGAGCACGGGGCACGGCGCCAGGATGTTGAACGGCACCGTCATCAGGCACGCGTATTGCCGGTCGTTCGGACCCCCGCCGGGGAACAGCCTGCCGAGGATGCTGTCGCCGGCCGCGATGCCGGTGACCGACCACGTCGGACACACGATCGCCCGGTACCGACGGAGCAGCCTGCCGACCGGCTCCCACATCGAGTGCTCCCCTTCGAGCCCGAGCAGGAAGCCTCCGTGCTCGGCGTTCCACGCCGCCGCCTCCTCCGCCCACGCGAGCGAGTAGTCGTTCAGGAGCTCGCCGTGTTCGAGGGCAACCGCCTCGATCGACGCGCCGAAGATCGCTCCGAAATGCCGGCGCGCGGTCCCCATCACCAGATCCCTGGTCCAGGGGATGGAGACCTCGTCCACGATCGCACCGGCGTCGCGCAGGGCCGCCGCGGCCGCGCGCGTGTTCGCCTCGACCTCCGGGTCGACGTCGTACGCGCCTAGATCGACCGACAGCCCGACGCGCCAGCCCTCGATGCCCTTCAGGTCCGACGGGATGCGCAGCTTCGGACGGAGCGACGTCACATCGAGAGGGTGTGGGCCCGCGAGCACGTTCTCGAAGAGCGCGCAGTCGGCCACCGTGCGCGCGAGCGGACCGTCGTGACAATAGCGGTCGAGGTTGAACGGCGGGCCCGTGGGCACCCGGCCGTGCGGAGGCTTGAACCCTACGACGCCGTTGATCGACGCCGGGACGCGGATCGACCCCCCGATGTCGGAGCCGCTCGCCAGGAGCGACGTGCCGCTCGCGAGCGAGGCGCCGGAGCCACCGCTCGATCCGCCGACCGCGACAGCCGGGTTCCACGGGTTGCGCGTCACGCCCCAGAGCCTGGAGTGTGTGTAGCCGGTGCAACTGAACTCCGGCGTGGTCGTCCGGGCGTGTACCACGGCGCCGGCCTTGATGACGCGTTCGGCGACCGGCGCGGTCTCGGTGGCGATCTCGTCGATCGCGAGCGACCCGTAGCGCATGCGCCACCCTGCGACCGGCACCTCTTCCTTCAGCGCCAGCGGGATGCCCTCGAGGGCACGGATGCGCTCGCCAGATGCGTATCGCTCGGAGCTGATCCCGGCGGCGATGCGGGCCTCGTCTCGTCGGCGTTCAGTGAACGCGTTGACGGTGGGCTCGACGAGGTCGGCGCGGGCCTCAACGCTGTCGAGCAGCTCGACGGGTGAGAGCGCGCGGGCGCGCATCGCGGCCAACGCCTCGGTCACCGACATCGACCACGGCTCGGTCATGGCGGGGAGGCTACCCGAGGGACCGCGAGGTCACAGCCGACTCGCGCTCGTTCAGGGCGACAGGTCCTGCTCCCAGGCGTCGATCGACGCAGGGCTCGAGCCGAGCATGGAGAAGTCCCCGCGACGGCAGAGCGAGGCGGCCGCGATCATCGCGTTGATCGCCGTCCACGCCAGGGCTCCGCCCACGCTGACGCGCTGCGCGCCGGCATCGACGATCTCCGCCATGGACAGCGGCGGGCGCGCGAGGACGTTGACCGGCTTCGAGAGCGCATCGCAGACCGCTCGGATGTCCGTCGCCGTCGAGAGTCCGGGCGCGTACAGGACGTCGGCGCCGGCAGCCTCATAGGACCGGAGCCGGGCGATCGTGTCGTCGAGATCGGGGTTCCCCCGGATGTGGTTCTCCGCCCTCGCCGTCAGGGTGAACGGGAACTCGAGCGCGCGAGCCGCCTCGGTCGCCGCGGCCACCCGCTCGGTCGCGTGGGACAGGTCGTAGAGGTCACCCTCCGGATCGTAGTCCTCGATCGAGCCTCCCACGGCCCCCACCTCGGCGATCCGAGCGATCGCGGTCGCGGCTCGTTCCGGCTCGAAACCGTAGCCGTTCTCGAGGTCGATCGACACCGGGAGGTCGGTGGCGCGGTCGAGCATCGCCGCGTGCGCGACCACCTCGTCCAGCGTGGCTCCGCCGTCGGCACGACCCAGCGTGAACGCGAATCCGGAGCTCGTGCTCGCGAGCGCCTCGAAGCCGAGCGAGGCCAAGACCCGTGCCGAGCCGGCGTCCCAGGGGTTCGGGATCACGAACGGCTCGCCCGCGTGCAGCGCCCGGAACGCCACAGCCTTCTGCTCTTGGCTCCTCATCAGCCCCTCCCTTCAGGCGATGAACTCGAGACGCTCGCGGTGTGCCTCGATCGCCGCCAACGTCTCGGGGTCGAGCGTGTGATCACGCTCGGGTTCCTCGACCTCGAGCTTCTCCCCGTAGAGCTCGCCCGACAGGTACCGCTGGCCGGTGTCGCAGATCACGGTGACGACCCGCCGCAGCTCGGGGTGGTGCTCGATCACCTTGTGCACGGCCGCCACGTTGATCCCCGATGATGGCCCACAGAGCAGACCCTCTTCGGCGGCCAGGCGTCGAGCGGTAACGAGCGCCTCTTCGGTGGAGACCGTGACGATGCCGTCCATCGCGGCGAGATCGAGGTTCGGCGGCACGATGCCGTCGCCAATGCCGGGGACGCCGTGGGTTCCCCAGGCGTGCTCGGAGATCAAGGGACACTCGGCGGGCTCGACGGCGAACGCCACGATCGAGGGATCGCGGCCCTTGAGGGCGTGCGCGACCCCGCTGATCCATCCGCCCGTGCCCTGGGCGCCGACGACGGCGTCGATACGCCCGCCGCTCTGCTCCCAGATCTCCTCCCCGCTCGCCAGCTGCGCCTCGGGGTTGTCGGGGTTCTCGAACTCCCCGGGGAAGAAGTACCGGTCGGGATCGGTCGCGACGATCTCGCGCATGCGCTCGAGCGCGAGGTCGATGTCGGTGCCGGCCCCCGGTGTGAGCACGAGGTCGGCGCCATAGGCCTTGATCATCGTCTTCCGTTCGTTGCTCATGCCCTCGGGCATCACGATCGTGCAGCGGTATCCCTTGATCGCCGCGACCGCCGAGCAGGCGATTCCGGCGTTCCCGGTCGTGCACTCGATGATCGTCATGCCTGGCTTCAAGGCGCCTCGTGCCTCCGCCTTCGAGAGCATCGCGGCGTAGATCCGATCCTTCACCGAGCCTGTCGGGCCATACCACTCCACCTTCGCGAGCACCTCGACGCCCGGAGGGATCACCCGCTGGAGCCGAACGAGCGGTGTCCGTCCGATCGCGTCGAGCACGGACGCGATCTCGCCCCGCTGAGCGTCCCAGGTGATCGACACCGGTTCTGCCCGTTCGCTGCTCTCCGTGCTCGGCGACATGCGATCAGACCGCCCGCACACCCCGGTCGACGTATCCCAGCCGCTTCGACACAGCGAGGGCTGCATCGGCCGTGACCTTGCCGATCCGAGGAAGGTCGACGGCCCGCATGCGGAACGCGGGCCCGGAGACGCTGAGCGCGGCGACGAGGTCGCCGGCCATCCCGCGCACCGGCGCGGCGACGGCGTTCAGGCCCTCCTCGAGCTCCTCGAGCGTCTGGGAGTAGCCGCGGGCACGAACCTCCGAGAGCTGGGCTCGCAGCTTCTTCACGTCGGTGATCGTGCGCGGCGTGAGACGCGCCATCGGAGCACGCAACAGCCGGTCGCGCTCCGCGTCGCCGGCCCAGGCGAGCAGCACCTTGCCGTTCGACGTGCAATGCAACGGCGTCCGTTGTCCGACCCAGCTCACGCTCACGATCGAGCGCGTGCCGGTCACCTGGTCGATGTAGACGACCGACTCGCCCGACAGGACGCCGAGGTTCACCGTCTCGCGCGTGCGCTCGGCCAGGTCGTCGAGGATCGGGCGCGCCGCGCGCACGAGGTCGTTGCCGCCGACCGCGGCGCCGGCGAGCGAGATCAGCCCGAACCCGAGCCGGTACTTCTCGCTGATCGGATCGCGCTCGACGAATCCCCGCTCGGCGAGCGTCGCGATGAGCCGGGATGCCGTCGCCTTGTGGACCCCGAGTTTGCGGCCGAGCTCGGTGACGCCGAGCTCGCCGTGCTCGCTGATCAGCTCGAGCGCTCGGAGAGCACGCCGCACCGATTGCAGGTTCCCCCCGGCCTCGGCTTGGTCTCGCATATCGCAACGCCCCGGTCTGTGCGCAACCGCGCGGGGGACGCTACGCCCGGCCGGGGGAGCCTGTCAACGACACCTGTTTCCAAGGCTCATGGTTGCGCCCCGCGCACCCCCGCTGGCGACGCCCGACGGCGAGAACCCATACCCTTGGTGCCCGATGGCCGAGCGCTATTGGCGTGCCGCGGAACCGAAGCCTTCCTACGACGTCGTGATCGTTGGCGCGGGCGGGCACGGGCTCGCGACCGCGTACTACCTCGCCGCCAATCACGGCATCACCGACGTCTGCGTCGTCGAGAAGGGATGGCTGGGCGGCGGGAACATGGCGAGGAACACGACGATCATCCGCTCGAACTACCTGTGGGACGAGTCGGCCGCGATCTACGAGCATTCCCTCAAGCTCTGGGAGACGCTCGAGGAGACCCTGTCGTTCGACATGCAGTTCTCACAACGCGGGGTCTTGAACCTCGCGCACGACCTCGGCGACGTGCGAGCGAGCGTTCGGCGGGTCGAGGCGAACCGCCTCAACGAGGTCGACGCGGAGTGGCTCGACGCGGCGGCGGTGAAGGCGTTCTGCCCGATCGTGAACGTCTCCTCTGACGTGCGCTACCCCGTGCTCGGCGCCACCCTGCAGCGGCGCGGTGGGGTCGCCCGCCACGACAGGGTGGCATGGGGATACGCGCGTGGCGCGGACCGGCTCGGGGTCGACCTCGTGGAACACGCCGAGGTCACCGGATTCGTCCGCGGCCAGGACGGCTCGGTGGACGGCGTCGAGACCTCGCGTGGCACGATCGGAGCGGGAGCGGTGGCGCTCGCCGCCGCCGGTCATACGAGTGTGCTCGCATCGATGGTCGGCCTCCGGCTGCCGCTGCAGTCACATCCGTTGCAGGCGCTGGTGAGCGCCTTGTACGAGCCGGTGCTCGGATGCGTCGTGATGTCGAACGCAGTGCACGTGTACGTGTCCCAAGCCGACAAGGGAGAGCTCGTCATGGGCGCAGGCATCGACGCCTACAACGGATACGGCCAGCGGGGATCCTTCCACGTGATCGAGCACCAGATGGCCGCGGCGCTCGAGCTGTTTCCGATGTTCGCCCACGCGTCGATGCTGCGGACCTGGGGCGGCATCGTCGACGTCTGTCCGGACGCCTCGCCGATCGTCGGCCGCACGCCGATCGACGGGCTGTTCCTGAACTGCGGCTGGGGCACCGGGGGGTTCAAGGCGACGCCGGGGTCGGGATGGGTCTACGCGGAGACGATCGCGACCGGCGAGCCGGGTGAGCTCGCGAGACCGTTCTCGCTCGAGCGGTTCACGACCGGGGCGCTGATCGACGAGCACGGCGCGGCGGCGGTCGCGCACTAGATGGCTGATGGGGATCAGGGCGTCCACCGTCCGCGCATTCGCGCTGTCACTCCCCGAGAGCGAGGAGCGGGAGACGTGGGAGACGGCGACGTTCCGCGTGCGGAGCAAGATCTTCTTGATGTTCAGCGAGCGAGAACGGCATGCGTGGATCAAGTCGGTGCACGACGAGCAACGCGCCCTGATCGCGATGGATCCGGCCGCATGGTTCGCCCCGCCTTACGTCGGCCCGAGCGGCTGGGTCGGCGCGGTGCTCTCGAAGGCCGACGGCAACGAGGTCCGGGAGCTGATCGTGGAGGCGTGGCGCATGACCGCCCCGAAGCGCCTGGTCGCGTCGTTCGACGAGGGAAGCGCCTGACACGATGCTGCTGATCCCCTGCCCCTGGTGCGGGCCGCGCGACGAGATCGAGTTCCGCTACGGCGGACAGGCGCACCTGAGCTACCCCGCCGACCCCGACGCGCTCAGCGACCGAGCGTGGGCGGACTACCTGTTCATGCGCGACAACCCCCGTGGGTGGTGGTCGGAACGGTGGATGCACGCGGCCGGCTGCCGCCGCTGGTTCAATCTGACGCGGAACACCGCCACGAACGAGATCGGCGTCGCGTACCCGGTCGGTGAAGGGCCGCCTGCGGGGAATGCCCCGTGACCGGCCGGGCTTCGGCAGCGGCGTTGCTCCGCCGGTTCCCCGGGCCTAGGGTGAGCGCGCATGGACGACGGACCGACGCTCGCGCACGCCTTCCTCGAGTCCCTCACGTCGAAGGACCGGCCGGCGATGGTCTCGCTGCTGGCCGAGGACGTCGACTTCCGTGGCCTGACGCCCAGCAGGGAGTGGCGCGCGACCGCTCCCGACGAGGTCGCCGAGATCGTGTTCGGATCGTGGTTCGAACCACAGGACCACGTCCAAGATGTCGTGGACGTCGAGACCCATGCCGTCGCGGGCCGCACCGCCGTCCGGTATCGCCTGCGGGTGGAGAGCGAGGGCGAGCCGTTCGTCGTCGAGCAACAAGGATTCCTCACGGCCGACGCCGGCCGCATCACCAGGATGAGCATGGTGTGCTCGGGGTTCCTTCCCTGGAACGAGGCGCCCATCCGCTGAGGCGGCTCGCGTGAGCGGCCGACGGCTCGCCGCGCCGGCCGGCCACGGCGTCGACCGAACGAGATCCCTGTCGTTCACGTACGAGGGCGCAACGTTCGAGGGGCTGGCCGGCGACACGCTCGCGAGCGCCCTGCTCGCGAATGGGGTCGACGTGATCGCGCGGTCGCCACTGCTGGGCCGGCCCCGCGGGGTGTTCTCCGCCGGGGTCGAGGAGCCGAACGCATTCGTCGAGATCTCGGCGCCCTCGTTCCGTCCGATCGTGCCGGCGACCGCCGTGCCGCTCGTCGATGGCCTCGTGGCATCGGCACGCCCAGGCGTCGGACGGCTCCCCGCACACGATGTCCATGCGCCTGCCGCCCGCCACCGGCACGTGCACGTCGAGACCCTCGTGGTGGGCGGCGGCATCGCGGGACTCCGTGCCACCCTCGATGCCGCTGGGACCGGCGACCGTGTGATGCTCGTGGACGAGCGGCCGTGGCTGGGTGGCACGGCCACCACGGGCGACGACGTCGATGGCGAGCCCGCGCTTTCCTGGATCGCCACGACCGGCGGCGCCCTCGCGAGCGCCTCGGAGGTCACGGTGCTGTCCGACGCCACCGCGCTCGGCCTCTACGACGACGGCTACGTCGTCGTGGGCGAACGCTCCGCGCCGGTCGAGCGACTGCACCACGTGCGGGCCGGCCGCGTCGTGCTCGCGACGGGCGCGCACGAGCGCCCGATCGGCTTCGCTCGCAACGACCTGCCGGGTGTGATGCTGGCCTCGGCCGCGCGACTGTACGCCGATCGGTTCGGCGTGCTCCCGGGGGAGCGCGCCGTGGTCTTCAGCACGAACCACACCGGGCACGAGGCCGCGATCGCGCTCGCCGGAGCAGGCATGGAGATCGCGGCGATCGTCGACCCCGGCGGTGGCGGACGCGCCGCCGATGCCGCCCGGGCGGCCGGCCTCGACGTGCGAACGGGATGGGCCGTCCTCGCCGCCGACGGCGGCCCGAGGGTCAGGTCGGTCACCCTCGTCGGACCCGATGGCGCGACCGAAACGCTCGACGCCGACCTCGTGCTCGTCTCCGGCGGCTGGAACCCTGCGGCCCAGCTCTGGCGAGGCATCGGCGGCGGCCTCCGCTGGGACACCGACCGTGCCTGCTTCGTTCCCGACGGAGCCGGGGCTCCGTGGCTCTCGATCGTCGGTGCCGCAGCGGGCGACGTGCCGACGAGCGTTCCCTACTGGTATACCCCGGCCGACGACCTCACCGAGCACTTCGTCGAGCTGCAGCGAGACTCCACCGTCGCCGACGTGCTCCAGGCCGTCGGCCACGAGCTGCGCTCGACCGAGCACGTGAAGCGCGCGACCTACATCGGCACCGCGATCGACCAGGGGCGCACGAGCGGCGCGCTCACCGCCGCGATCGTGAACGAAGCCTGGGGCGCCGGTCCCGGCGCACAGGGACCGACGAACAGCCGGCCACCGTACACCCCGGTCCCCTACTCGGTGCTGGCCGGAACGGACCGCGGCCGGCTGTTGCTCGACCCCGTGCGCACGACGCCGATGCACGAGCGCCACGTCGAACGTGGCGCCGTGTTCGAGAACGTCGGTCAGTGGAAGCGCCCGTGGTACTTCCCGCTGCCCGGAGAGTCGATGCACGCCGCCGTGGAACGGGAGTGCCTCGCCGTGCGGAACGCGGCCGGTGTGATGGACGCGTCGACGCTCGGCACGATCGAGCTCGTCGGACCCGACGTGGCGACGTTTCTCGACCGGCTCTACACGAACCGCATGTCGACGCTCGCAGTCGGTTCGATCCGGTACGGGCTGATGCTCGGTCTCGACGGGATGGTCTTCGACGACGGGGTGGCGATGCGCCTGAGCGACGATCGCTTCCTGATCACCACGACGACCGGCGGGGCGGCGAAGGTCATGGACCACGTCGAGGAGTGGCTGCAGACCGAGTGGCCCGGGCTGCAGGTGTACGCGACGAGCGTGACCGAGCAGTGGGCGACGATCGCGGTGAACGGACCGTCGGCCCGCGACGTGCTGGCGGCCGCGGGCACCGACGTCGACCTCGGAGCGGTCGCGTTCCCGTTCATGACCTGGCGCGAGGGCGAGGTCGCGGGCATGCGCGCCCGGGTCGCACGGGTGAGCTTCAGCGGCGAGCTCGCCTACGAGATCAACGTCGCCGGATACCAGGGGCTCACGCTGTGGGACGCGGTGCTCGCCGCCGGCAGGCCGCTCGGGCTCACGCCCTACGGCACCGAGGCGATGCACGTGCTCCGTGCCGAGAAAGGGTTCGTGATCGTCGGCCAGGACACCGACGGCACCGTGACCCCCCACGACCTCGGCATGTCGTGGATCGTGCGGAAGGACGACTCCGACTTCCTCGGCAAACGGTCGCTCCGACGAGCCGACACCGTGCGACCCGACCGCAAGCACCTCGTGGGCCTGCTGCCGGTGGACCCGCGCGTCTGGCTCCCCGAGGGGGCGCAGCTCGTCTCACCGGAACACGCGACGACCCCGCCGCCGGTACCGATGCTCGGCCACATCACGTCGAGCTACCGGAGTCCCGTGCTCGGCCGCACGATCGCGCTCGCGATGGTCGCCGGCGGTCGCGAACGCATCGGGGGACACGTGGTCTCGCCCACGCCGCGGGGCCCGGTCGAATGCGAGGTCGTGCGCCCCGTCTTCTACGACCCGGAGGGAGCTCGCCGTGACGGCTGACCCTCACAGGCTCGCCCGAGATCCGCTCGAGGCGCGTGCCAGCGATCTCGCCGCCGTGGCCGGGCGCACCGGCGGCCGGGTCACGATCGAACACGTGCCCTTCCTCGCCCAGGTCTCGTTGCGCCTCGACGCCTCGCTCGTCGACCGAGCGCCGTTCCCCCTGCCGCTGGATCCCAACACCGCGTGGGAAGACGGCCCCCGAGCCGCTCTGTGGCTCGGGCCCGACGAATGGCTCGTGCTCGGCCCACCCCTCGCCGCCGACGAGATCGTGGCCGAGCTCGGGGCTGCGCTGGAGGGCGTGCACCGTTCGGTGATCGACGTCAGCGCGAACCGGGTCGCGATCGAGCTCGGCGGCCCCGACCGGTTCGAGCTGCTCGCCGGTGGC
>JBEVGU010000212.1:0-3036 GCA_040511595.1 Actinomycetota bacterium
GGCAGCTGTGTGCTCAGCGAGCCTCTAGCTCCCGCTGGCTCTCGTGCCATCGGACGATCAAGGCGTAGAGAACGATGATGTTGAGCGACAGTGTGATCAGCAGCCACACCTGGTCGTTGCTGTTGCCGAGAAAGCCGAGCTGGCCAAACACGTTGACGCTCACGAGCACGATTGACACCCACCGCGCCCAGCTTGCGCCATTGAGTAGAGCCAGGCCGACGAGCGCCAAGACGACGCCCCAAATCAGCATGATCCAGCCCCAGCCGGTGATGTCGAAGACGAGGTAGCCCGACTGTGTGACGACTTAGTATTCGTCCTCCAAGAGCGCGATCAGCCCCTGAAAGACGCTGAGCCCACCGAGGAGCACCATCAAGATGCCGGCGAACCCGATCCATCCGGCCATGCTCCGTGAATTCATCGCTGCCTCCCGTGAGTAGATGCGGTCGTCGCATCCGGTTACGCCCAATTTCGCGGAGAGGCTGCTGCATCCTTTGTTGTCCGGGCGCGAAGCGACTCGGCCAGCCCGGTGCTCGGCTCCAAGGTGCGACGGCCGCGCCGCAAGGCGTCATCCCACGGTGCTACGTGGTTTCGGCGATCGACTGGCCGGCAGCTGGCCAACAGCAGAGCTTTAGCCGCTGGTAGTCGTTCCCGAGATCAGCCGGCGATTGGAGCCGCCTCACTCGGGCTGCCCGGGCTGCGCCGGGCCGATGCGATACGGACGCATCATCTCGTTGTCCTCGTGCTCGACGATGTGGCAGTGCCAGACGAACTGGCCGGCCGTCTCGAACCGGGCCTTCACACGGGTGACCTGACCCGGGTACGCGATGACCGTGTCCTTGAAGCCCGTTTCCCACGGCTCCGGGAGGGCGACGTCGCCGTCGAGCTCGATGGGCTGCGCGACCTCGCCCTCGGCATTCGTCTCGAGGCCCTCGCGGTTCACGACCTCGAAGACGACCTCGTGGATGTGCATGGGGTGCGCGTCGGCGGTCGTGTTGTACATCTCCCAGATCTCGGTCGAGCCGACGGACGGGTTCTCGGTCACCGGCTCCATCCATCCACGTGCCGTCCACACTCCGTCCGCCACCGTGCCGAGCAGCGCCGCGACGGGCCCCTCGACCTCCTCGCCGTCCTGGTCGGCACCCTCGTCCGCTTCCTCGATCAGGGCCAGTCGGCGCGTGCCGGTCGCGGGCAGCAGTGGCGTGAGCGCGGGCAGCTGGAGGTAGCGCGGTGGGGTCGAGTCGTCGGGGCCGACGGCCGGCACGACGCGGAACTCCATGATCTGGCCGGTCGAGCCAGGATCGGCGACGGGAAAGTCGACGCCGGGGACCCCGCCGCCGAACGGCTCGTCGGGGCCGACGTTCCCGAGGACGTACCTGCCCGTGGGCCCGTTGCCGAAGTCGACGATCACGTCGGCTCGCTCGGCGAGGCCGAGGAGCAGCCGATTGCCGTGGCCGGCGGTGAGGTCGACCGGCGCCGCGAGGAAACCTCCCTCGTTGCCTATCTGCCACACCTCGACGCCGGGGATGCCCCCGAAGTCGAGGATGAGAAAGCGCGACTGGCAGCCGTTGAGGAACCGGAACCGGTAGCGGCGCCGCTCGACCGTCTGGAACGGCCACGTGTTGCCGTTGACCATGATCGTGTTGCCGAAGAACTCGGGGTTCCAGATCGGAGAGAACTCCCCGTCCGGGACGAAGTCGCCCGTGATCCCGTCGAAGAACGCTCGGGTGTCCGGATAGAAGAGCGAGCCGTCGGCGTTGAACGAGCGATCCTGGATCGCGATCGGGACCTCGCGGTAGGGCTTGTTCGGCGGGAACCTGTCGTTCTCCCGCGGTGCGGGCCCGGGAAGCGCCGCGGTGCCGCCGGTGCGGCTGTCGCGTACCGCATCGTCTCCCGCCGGCCCGCCCCGGACGACGTAGAACCCGGCGGGGCCTGCGTACACGTTGAGACGTGTCATCCCGAGCGCGTGATCGTGGTACCAGATCGTCGAGGCCCGGTTCTCGTTCGGATACTGGAACGTGGCGAAGCCCGGGCCCCACTCGACGCCGTAGGACGACGCCGCCTTGCGTGCGAAGAACTCGTACCAGGTTCCCTCCGTCGCGTAGCCCGACGGGATGTCCGTCGCACGTGGGAGATACCAAGCCTCCGCATAGCCGTCGCTGTCGTCGGCCACACCGACCGCGCCATGCACGTGTGTGACCATCGGCACGGGTCCGGTGTACGGGCCTGGCGTCTCCGTGAACGTCGGCCGGCTGTCCCGATTGCCGTCGCCGCCCGGCGGGTTGGCCCAGTGCAGCGTCGGGTCGACCGGGAGCAGGTGCGGCAGGAAGCTCCCGTTCGCGTGGACGAGCTCGTTGACCCACTTGACCCGCACGGGCCTGTTCCACATTGCCTCGATCGTGAGCGACGGAGCGTTGTGGACCAGGAGGCCGCGGTTGCTCTGCGCGACCTTCGCGCCATACCCCCACACCGTCGTCGGCGGGAGCTCGGCCGGGAGGATCTGCTGTGCGAACTGCCGCATCGAGATCTCGTAGTAGTCGACGGGCTTGCCCCCTCGCTGCGTGAGGGTGTCAGCACGCGGCATCACGGGCGGGACCAGCATCGGTGTGCGGAACTTCGCCACCAGGGTCGGATCGAGCGTGCCGCCGGGGACCTGCGCGAGCGCAACGGGTGCGCTCAGCCCCGGAAGCCGACCGAACAGGTAGAAGCCGGCACTCGCCCCGCCGACCCAGGCCACGAACGTCCGGCGTGAGAACTGCCGCATCGCATTCATCGTTCTGCCTCCTCCCCCGAGTGTCGGCCGCGACCGGTGGCCGGCGTCATCCCAGCTGGGACGAAGTCACCAGCGTGGTCGCCGATCAGGGCAACCTGCCGCATGCCCGATGATCCGCCCATCAGCCACCTCAGTACATCGGGGTTTGGAGCGCTTCCCGTTGCGGGTTTTCCGCCGCCGTCCTTCCTCGCGCGGCGTCAGAGGATGCGCCACGGCGCCGGGTCGGCCATGAGGCCGACGGCGGCGGCCTCGATCTCGTCCTCCGA
>JBEVGU010000213.1:0-3209 GCA_040511595.1 Actinomycetota bacterium
GATGCCGCCAGCCGGATCGTCGACGTTGCCGAAGAGGTGAGGGCGGACACGATCGTGCTCGGGAACCGAGGGATGCACGGCTCGCGATGGCGGGTCCGGGAGAGCGTGCCGAACCTCGTGCTGCGGCATGCTCCATGCAGCGTCTACATCGTCGACACGCGGAGAGCGCAGTGACCGACGGCTGGCTAGGTCTGATCGCGGAGGAACGCGAGCACCGCCATCACCCGGCGGTGCACGTCCGGCTCCTCGGTCAGACCCAGCTTGTGGAACAGGGAGTTGATGTGCTTCTCCACGGCTCGCTCGGTGAGGAAGAGCGATTTCGCGATCGCGGCGTTGTTCTGCCCCTGTGCCATGTGGCCGAGCACTTCGCGCTCCCGGTCGGTGAGCTGCGCCAGCGGGGAGTGCGCGAGGTGCTCCTTCGCGGCGACGAGCGCCTCGACGATCTTCGGGTCGAGCACGCTGCCGCCCCTCGCCACCTCGGTCAGCGCGCGCACGAGCTCCTCCACGTCGGCCACGCGCTCCTTCAACAGGTAGCCGAGGCCGGCCGCGCCGTCCTTCAACAGGTCGTAGGCGTACTCCTCCTCGGCGAACTGCGAGAGCACGACCACGCCGATCTCCGGGTGGGCCGATCGGATCTGCTTCGCGCCCCGGATCCCTTCGTCGGTGCCGCTCGGAGGCATCCGGATGTCCGTCAGGACCGCGTCCGGCGCGTGCTCGTCGACGGCCGACAGGAGCTCCTCGAGACTGGCCGCCATGCCCACGAGCTCGACCTCCTCGGCGGTTGCGAGGAGGGCGGCGGTCCCTTCCCGCACGAGGTAGTTATCCTCGGCGAAGACCACCCGCAGCGGCATGCGCGGATGGTACACGCGAGGAACTCGCAGAGGTTTCAGGGGGCGGTTGCGTCATGATCCGGGTCGTGCTCGGGGAGGACAACGTGCTCGTGCGCGAAGGCGTGCGGGCGCTGTTGAACTCCTACGAGGACATCGAGGTCGTCGGTGTCGCCGAGGACGCGCCCAGCCTGCTCGCGACGGCGGCCGAGCACGCCCCCGACGTCGTCGTGACGGACATCAAGATGCCGCCCTCGTTCCAGCTCGAGGGCATCGACTGCGCCCACTCGATCCGCGAGCGGCACCCCGACACCGGGGTCGTGGTCCTGTCGGCCCACGACGACGAGGAGTACGCGATCGCGCTGCTCGGCAAGGGACACAGCGGCCTCGCCTACCTCTTGAAGGACCGGATCGCGCAGGGCGACGAGCTCGCTCGCGCGATCCGCGAGGTCCGCCAGGGCGGGAGCGTGGTCGATCCGTCGATCGCGGAACGTCTCGCGGGTCGCGCGGAGTCTCCGGCGGAGGATCGGATCGTTCTCGACATGATGGCGCAGGGCCTCGGCTACGAGGAGATGGCGGCTCATCTGGGAACGACGCAGGAGGCGGTCGACGGGCACGTGACGGCGCTCTTCCGGCGGATGGCTGGGGACGACGGAGCCGGCACCGGACTGCTGGGGGAGTTCAAGAAGCTGCACGCGGCCGTGGTGGAGCAGTCGGCGACCGCGTCGTCGCTCAAGTCCTACGTGCCGTCCCAGTTCGTTGACGCGCTGGCGCGCGGCGGCGACGCCGCGAGCCAGCGCGAGCTCGAGGTCACGGTCTTGTTCAGCGACATCCGCGGGTTCTCCTCGATCGCGGAGCGCCTCACGGCCCGCGACATCGCGGAGGTCGTCGGCCGGCACCTCGGCGCGATGGCCGAGGTGATCGCGGAGCACGGCGGCACGATCGACAAGTTCCAGGGTGACGCGGTGATGGCGGTCTTCGGAGCACCGGAGCCGACGCCGGACCACGCGGAGCGCGCGCTCCGATGTGCGCTCGCGATGCAGGATCGCCAGGGCCAGCTGAACGCGATGGGGTGGGGGACGGACGCGGTGGACGGGCTCCACGTGGGGATCGGTCTGAACACGGGCGTGGTCATGGCCGGAGCGGTCGGCGGCGGCGGCCGGCTCGAGTACACGGTGATCGGCGACGCGGTGAACGTCGCCCAGCGACTGCAGTCGGAGGCCGACGGGGGCGAGGTCGTCGCCGCCGCGTCGACGGTCGCTGCGGCGCCGACCGTCGTCGCAGAGTCGATCGGCCCGCGCGTCGTGAAGGGCCGCGAGGAACCGGTCGAGGTCTTCCGGATCCTGGGGAGCAGCGCGTGATGGCGACCACGGCCCTGATCTCGCGGCCGTCGCGATGGCCCTGGATCGTGCTCGGGGTCACGGCCGCCTTCGCGGCCGTGGGCCTGGTCTTCGTGTCGCTGAACGGGTACTCGTTGCTCGGCGACGCCACGAACTTCATCGCGTTCATGGGGATGGGCATCGTGGGCGCGCTGAGCTTGAGCCGGGCCCCCGACAATCGGATCGGCTGGCTCCTCCTCTGGGTCGCCATCACGGTCGGCGCGGCATTCACGACCGGCGAGGCGTCGATCTACGCGGCCGCGCACGGGGAGGACGCTCTCGCGTCGTGGCTCGCCTGGCCGGGCAACGCGCTCTGGACCCTCGGGCTCTTCCCGCTGTTGATCCTCCTCCCGCTGGTCTTCCCCGACGGACGGCTGCCGTCGCCTCGCTGGCGATGGCTCGCCTGGGCGGGTATCGGCATCTCGTTCCTCGCGTTCGTCACGATCGGGTTCGGAGATGCCACGTTCGAGGTCGGTGATGTCGGGGTATCGGTCGAAGTTGCGAACCCCCTGCACGTACCCGGGCTGGACTTGCTCGGACCCATCGAATCCGTAGTCTGGCCGCTGCTCCTCGGCCTCTTCGCGGCGGCGGGCGTGTCGATGGTCATCCGATTCCGCCGGTCGAGCGGCGTCGAACGACAGCAGCTCAAGTGGTTCGCGTTCGCGGTCGTCGTACTCGTCACCTACTTCGTGATCAGCGCGATCCTCGAGGGCCTCGGCATCTCCGAGGGCGGCGTCGGCGAGTTCATCTCGGGCCTGGCCTTCCTCGGTATCCCTCTCGCCGTCGGGATCTCGATCCTGCAGTACCGACTGTGGGACCTGGATGTCGTCGTGAAGAAGACGTTCGTGGCGGGCACGGTGGTGGTGCTGGCGCTGGCGGTGTACGCGGGTGCGGTCGCGCTGGTCGGCGCGATCACGGTGGAGAGTGAGCGACCAGCACTGCTGTTCGCGATCGCGCTCGGCCTGGGGATCGCCTTCCGACCCGCGATGCGGATCGGCCGGCG
>JBEVGU010000214.1:0-2879 GCA_040511595.1 Actinomycetota bacterium
AGGGACCCTGGAGGCGCCTCGGAGACATTCACCACGTAGTGGACCGGGTCGCAGGGGTTCCAACGCACGGGCGCGCCGTCGAAGTCGCGCGCGATGAAGCGGTACTCGTCACGATGGTCCGCCGGGTCGTACCGGACGAGGACCGAAGTGACCAAACCCCCGACCATCATCGCGACCGTCAGAAGAGCCGACCCGACCACCCACCGAGGGAACCGGCCCCCGGGCGCCGACACGGCGCGGCCGATCTCGCCGGGAGCGAGGTCGGGTCTGGGCGGGACGGGGGGAAGGGACGTGGACAGCGGTCTCTCCTCGAGAAGCGGGACTACCCGTTCATCGTAGGTCAGCCCTCGACGCTTGAGCGCGCACGGGGGCCGGACGCCGCCCGCAGCCGAGTCGTGAACGCCGCGCTGGCCAGGCTCGGTAGCATCTCGCGCCATGAGCGCTCCCCGTGCCGTCCGCCTCCTCGCGGCGCTCCTCGTCGTGTCCTCGGTGACGACGGTCGGCCTCGTGGCGACCCCGAAGGCGGGCGCGGGGCAGACGGTGGTCGTGGTCGACACGACCGAGGACACGTTCGACGGGTCGTGCGACGACGGCGACTGCTCGCTCCGCGACGCGGTGAAGGACGCGACGGTCGGCACGAGGGTGCTGGTGCAGTCGGGCTTCTACGCGCTCTCTCGCACCGGCCGTGGCGGGATCGGGATCGGCACGATCGAGCTCCACCGACGGATCGAGATCGTCGGCGAAGGCGAGACCGGGGTGTTCATCGACGCGAGCGCGCTCGGGGCGCCGGCGTTCGCGACGTCGCCCCTCGCCGGAACATCCCCTCGCTTCACGGTCGAGAACCTCACGCTGTTCGGCGCGCGAGACGCGACGCTCGTGGGCGGCGCGATCAGGGCCCGGGGCGGCAGGCTCCGGCTCGTCGGCTCGACCCTGACCGGCGGCCTCGCGGAGCGGGGAGGTGCCCTCGCGGTGGGCCCCGGCGCCGACGTCCGGGTCGTCGATACCCTCTTGACGGGCAACGAGGCGAGCGCGCGTGGGGGCGCCGTCTGGAGCGAAGGCTCCGTTCGCATCGTCGACTCCGCGATCGTCACGAACACGGCCGGTGACGGAGGCGGCCTCGGGGCGGCCGTCGGCGCCACGACGTCGCTGCGGAACACGACCGTCGCCCTGAACACCGCGGGTGGCCACGGGGGCGGGCTCTGGCTGGCGGGGCCCGCGGTCGTCTCCTTCACCACGATCGGCGACAACGACGCGGCGATGGGAGGCGGCGGCATCGCGGTGGCCGGCTCCGCCGGAGCGATCGAGGTCGGCGCAACGATCGTCGCCGGGAACCGCGCCGACACGTCCCGGCAGTGCTCGGGGGCGATCTCATCGCTCGGCGACAACGTCGAGCAGGGCCATGGGTGCGGATTCGACCTCCGCGGCGATCGTGAGAACACCGATCCGAAGCTCCGACGGCTCGGGGCGAACGGTGGACCGACGCCGACGATGCCCCTCGCGGGCCGGAGCCCGGCGGCCAACATCGCCGGGGACTGCGGAGGACGCGACCAGCGGGGAGCGCCGCGAGACGCACGATGCGATGCGGGCCCCTACGAGATCGTGCGGTGCCTCGGCAAGCCCGTGAACATCGTCGGCACGCCCGACGACGAGGAGCTGAGCGGCGGACGCGGGCGCGACGTGTTCCTCGGCATGGGCGGCGACGACGAGTTCCAGGGGTCGATCGGCACGGACCGGGCGTGCGGCGGCCCCGGGAACGATCTGTTGATCGCCGGGCCCGGTAAGGATCGCTTCTCCGCGGGGGCCGGGAACGACGTCGTGAAGGGGGAAGCCGGGGACGACGTCGTGTGGGGTGGGGCGGGACGCGACAGGCTCGTGGGAGGCCCGGGCCACGACTCGTGCGAGGCCGACGCCCGCGATCGCACATCGCGGGGCTGCGAGATCTCCTTCGCGGGCGCGGCTCGAACCGCTACCTGACGCGGCGCCGCCGATCCGGAGGCCAGTAGACGAGCAACACCTTCGCTTTGAGCGCGTCACGACGCACCGGGCCGAACTGTCGCGAGTCGGTCGATGCCGGCTCGTAGTCGCCCTCGACCCAGTTCTCGTCGTCGGCGAGCACCCGCGTCCCCACCGTGTCGCCGGGCACACCGGTGAGGCGTTTGACCATCTCGTACCCGGGTCGGCCCGGATGCTCCACCACGACCACGTCGCCACGGTCGAACCGCGACGGCGTGGCGACGAGTGCTCGGTCCCCGGGCGCGAGCGCCGGGGCCATGGAACCACCCTCGATCTCGACGCGTGAGGGCTTCCAGCGCAGGCACGCCCATGCCACCCCCGCCGCCACCGCGACCGTGGCGCCGAGCTCCGCGGCCCCTATCCGACCGCGGTGATAGGTTTCGAAGGAAGCCGAGCCGGGCCCGTCCGCGGGCGGCTCGGGACCGGAGGAAGGAGGCAGTTCCATGCTGGAAGCATTCCTCAAGCCGCCTCGTCGCGTCCATGCGCACTGCGACCTGCCGTGCGGCGTGTACGACCCGGCGCAGGCTCGCATCGAGGCCGAATCGGTGAAGGCATGCCAGGAGAAGTACCAGGGCAGCGACGACGACGTGTTCCGCGAGCGCGCGGTCTCGATCAAGGAGGAGCGCGCCGACCTGGTCAAGCACCACCTCTGGGTCCTGTGGACCGACTACTTCAAGCCCGAGCACGTCGAGAAGTTCCCCGAGCTGCACGAGAAGTTCTGGACCGCGACCAAGCTCGCCGGCGACGCGAAGAAGTCCCAGGACCCGGCGCAGGGTCAGCAGCTGCTCGACGCGGTCGACGAGGTCGGGAAGATCTTCTGGGAGACCAAGAGCTAGCGCCACGCACGGAGAGCCGGCGGGCCGGGG
>JBEVGU010000215.1:0-4840 GCA_040511595.1 Actinomycetota bacterium
TGACCGGCAGCGAAAACCTGTGGCTGTTCGGACGGCTTTACCGGTTGGCATCGGCCGAGTCGCACCGACGGGCCGACGAGCTGCTCGAACAGTTCGAGCTGACCGACGCCGGCGACCGCGTCGTGAAGACCTATTCGGGCGGCATGCGCCGACGCCTCGACCTCGCAGCGGCCCTCATCGGCCGGCCCCGCCTGCTGATCCTCGACGAACCGACGACCGGCCTGGATCCGCGCAGCCGGATCGGGATGTGGGACGTGATCCGCGAGCTGGTTCGTGGCGGGGCAACGCTCCTCCTCACGACCCAGTACCTCGAGGAGGCCGACGAGCTTGCAGACACGATCGCGGTCGTCGACCGCGGCAAGATCATCGCGCGCGGCACCGCCGACGAGCTGAAGGCGCAGGTAGGCGGCGAACGCATCGAGGTGATCGTCCACGACCGGGCCGCGATCCCGCGCGCGCGCGAATTGCTCGCCGGTTTGTGCGGCGACGACATCACCTTCGACGAGCACACCCGGAGACTCGCCGCGCCGGCCCGTGGTGGCGCCCAAGCGTTGGTCGGTGTCGTTCGTGACTTCGACGAGGCGGGGATCCACATCGACGATATCGCGCTGCACCGGCCGACCCTCGACGACGTGTTCCTGTCGCTGACCGGGCATGTCGCCGAGGAGAAGGCCGAGGAGGACGGCGCAGCGGCCACCGCGGGGAGGACCCGATGACGGCACCAGCCACGACCGCGACAGCCCCGGCGCCGCGCGAAGGCGTGGGCCGGGCCATTACCGACAGCCTCCTGATCGGCTGGCGCAACCTCAAGCGGATCCCGCGCATCCCCGAGCTCGCGATCTTCGCGATCCTCCAGTCGATCATGTTCGTGCTGCTGTTCGTGTTCGTGTTCGGCGGCGCGATCGCGGTGTCCGGGCCCGGCAACTACACGGACTTCCTAATGCCCGGGATCTTCGCCCAGACGATCGTCTTCGCCGCGGGGACGACGGCCATCGGCATGACCGACGACATCAGCAAGGGGATCGTCGACCGATTCCGCTCGCTGCCGATGTCGCACTCGGCCGTGTTGACGGGGCGCACGTTCTCGGACGTGATCTACAACGGCGGCATCCTGATCGTGCTGATGGTGACCGGCTTCGTCGTCGGGTGGCGGGTCAACAGCATCCCGAACCTCATCCTCGGTTTCGCGCTGCTGCTGTTCTTCGCCTACGGCATGACCTGGCTTGGCGTGTTCCTCGGGATGAACGTGCCAACGGTCGAGGTCGCGCAGCAGGTGATCTTCACGGTGCTGTTCCCGATCACGTTCATCTCGAACGTCTTCGTCCCCCTGGAGTCGTTGCCCGAATGGCTCCAGCCGATCGCCGAGTGGAACCCGACCAGCACGCTCACCGCGACGCTGCGGGAGCTCTGGGGCAACCCGAACCCGATTGCCTCGGACAGCCTCGCCGCAACAGAGCCAGCGCTCGTGACGATCGTCTGGGTGATCCTGTTCATCGTGATCTTCGGGCCGCTGGCAGTGCGACGCTACCGCAGGTTGAGCCGCTGACCCGAGCTGTCCTCAGGCCGACCAGCCGAGGAAAGCGATCAGGGCGATCATGAACAGGAGCCCGCCCCCGAGGACGCCGAAGAGATAGGCCCAGTGCGCGGTCGGTTTCACCGTGCGCTGGTGCTCATCGTAGATGTCCTCCTCGGTGAGTTGCGTCTCGTCCTTCCTGGCGCTCATTGGAACCCGCGCTCCTGCTCGAGCCGATCGATCTTGGCCTCGATCCGGCGGAGGGCCGCTTCGGTGTCGTAGTCCGTGTCGGGTGACTCGTGGCTCTTGCGGTGCACGAGGAACGTCGTCAGCACGATGAACACGAAGACCTGCAGGAACTCGGATTGCCAGTTCTCGAAGGTGGCCTGGCCCCAGGACCAGACATAGCCGTCGGGGCCGAACGGCTCGGCCTGCTGGCCAAGCGCTGCCTGGCCGGCGACGAACTCGGTCCAACCGGTCCACGTCTGGAGCGCCCAGCTGACGAGGAAGAGGACCGCGAGCGTGATGCTCAGCCCGTAGCCACGCCAGATCCGTGTCATGGCTTGTTATCTCGGGATGCGCCGGGGGTAAACACCGCCTCCCGACGCTAGCAGCAGTTGGTCACCGGAGACAGGGAGGGCACCTTGCAGTTACAGCAGGGCGCGCGGCGACTTTCTCACACGCGCACGGACCGCTCCGGCGACGCCATGGATGCCGGAGTACGCCGGCTCTATCGCTCGGTCCGTCATGCGCCGCGCCCCGTGCGACCACTGCTCCGACCGCTGTGGCACCTGATTGATCGACGGGCCAACCCCGAAGCTGAGCGGCCTGCCGGTTCGTTCCCCGCCATCCGTCTGGACCGGCCGATCCAGCCCATGACGCGGGAAGAGTTCGATGAGCTCGCCGCGCGGATTCCCTACTACCGCGGGCGGCAGGGCTACCTCGGCGCCGCGGCATGGATCGCGTCGGATCTCATCGAGCGCTTCGGCGTTTCGACCGCCCTCGAGCTCGGGCCGAACGTCCGACCGCTGATGAGCGGTGCGGACGTCATGGACCGAGTCGAACGCCCGGGGCTGGAGGCCAGCGGGCAGGTGATCGTGCACGATGCGACGACCACACCCTGGCCCATCCCGGCGAGCGCTACGACCTGTTCGTCGCGCTGCAGGTGTTCGAGCACCTCGGCACGTCGCAGCGCGGCGCATTCGATGAGGTGCGCCGCGTCGCCTGTCACGCGATCATCTCGCTGCCGATCGAATGGGAGATGGACGACCCGAGGAACCCACACCACGGCATCCCGCATGAGCGCGTCCTGTCGTGGTTCGCGCCGACCGTGCCGACACGCGTGATCGTCGGCAGCCCGGGCTACCGCCAGCGCCTCATCTACACGTTCGAGGATCTGCGCTAAGCCCGTCCGGCGTCACAATGGGCCATGGGGTATCGATCCGTTCGCCGGGCACCACGCGTGCTGCGGCCGTTTCTGCGGCCGATCTGCCGCGCGATGGATCGACAGGCCAACCCGAATGCCGAGAAGCCCGCCGGATCATTCCCGGCGAGCATGCCTCCTGGACCGATCCGGCCCATGACACTGGCAGAGTTCGAGATGGTGGCGGCCGGAGACGCCTACTACGGCGGTCGCCGTCGTTACTTCGGCGCCGCGGCATGGCTCGCGAGCGATCTGATCGAACGATACGGCGTCGCGACAGCGCTCGAGCTCGGGCCGAACGTCCGTCCGCTGCTCAGCGGAGCGGATGTCATGGACCGTGTCGAACGCCCGGGGTTGGAGGCCAGCGGCCACATTATCCTGCACGACGCGACGAGCATTCCGTGGCCCTTCGGCGATCGGCAGTACGACCTGTTCGTCGCGCTGCAGGTGTTCGAGCACCTCGGCGAGTCGCAGGCGGCGGTCTTCGCCGAAGTGCGCCGGGTCGCATGCCACGCGATGATCTCGCTGCCAATCGATTGGGAGATGGACGACCCGCGGAACCCGCATCACGGGATCACGCACGAGCGCGTCCTTTCGTGGTTCGCGCCGACGGAGCCGACCCGCGTGATCGTCGGCAACCCGGGCTACCGCCAGCGCCTCATCTACGCGTTCGAGAACCTGCGCTAAGCGTTCTCAGGAAACTCTCATCTTCCGCGGGGAGGATGACGGGCACTTCCGCATACCTTCCCGAGCCCACGGGTCCATGAGGTCGTTCCGTGACCGAACCGATTCGTGAGCTCCGCCCGGAGCCGTCCACCGATCCGCGCACCACGAGTGAGGCCGTCCTCTACGAGATCCGGCGCGTCATCGTCGGTCAGGACGCCATGCTCGAGCGGGTCCTCGTCGCGCTCCTCGCCGGCGGCCATCTGCTGCTCGAGGGCGTGCCCGGACTCGCCAAGACCCTGACGATCAAGACCCTCGCCGACGTCCTCCACGGGTCGTTCAAGCGCATCCAGTTCACGCCGGACCTCGTGCCCGCAGACCTGGTTGGCACGCGCATCTACCGCCCCGACCGCAGCTCCTTCGACACCGAGCTGGGACCGGTCTTCTGCAACTTCCTGCTGGCTGACGAGATCAACCGCGCACCGGCCAAGGTCCAGTCCGCGCTCCTCGAGGTGATGCAGGAGCGCCAGGTCACGATCGGCCCGGAGAGCTTCGCGGTTCCGCGCCCGTTCCTCGTCATGGCGACCCAGAACCCGATCGAGTCCGAGGGCACCTACCCGCTGCCGGAGGCGCAGGTCGACCGCTTCATGATGAAGGTGGTCGTCGGCTATCCGACGCGCGAGGAGGAGGCGGTCGTCGTCGAGCGCTCCCTGCGCGCCCAGGCCGAGGTCCTGCCGATCCTGACGACGGAGGGCCTCGCGGAGCTGCAGACGCTGACGCGTGACGCCTACGTGGATCGGACGACCATCGACTACGCGGTCGCGCTTACCGCGGCGACCCGCAGCCCGGCCGCGGTCGGCCATCCCCAGATCGTGCCGTACATCGCGTACGGTGCAAGCCCGCGTGGCTCGATCAACCTGGTCCACGCGGCGCGCGCACTCGCCGTCATCCGCGGCCGCCGGTACGTGCTGCCGTCCGACGTGCGCGAGCTGGCGCCCGACGTCCTTCGCCACCGCATCGTCCCGAGCTTCACCGCCCTCGCCGAGCAGGTTTCCGCGGACATGATCCTTGAGCGGCTCATCGACGCCGTCCCCGTACCGCAGCTGGCGGGCGCGGAGATCACCGCGTGAGCCTTCTCACCGCGCAGCGCACCCCGGACCGGCCCGGTCCGGGTCCGACGCCCGAGGTGCTGATCCGTGCGCTCGACCTGAGCGTTGGCCGTCGGATCCGTGGCCTCGTCC
>JBEVGU010000216.1:0-8190 GCA_040511595.1 Actinomycetota bacterium
CCCTACGCCGACATCACCACGCCGAGGACCCGGTTCCGGCAGGAGACCATCACGGCGATCGACCCCGAGGCGCGCCGGGTCGTGACCGACCTCGACACGTACGAGGCCGACGTGCTGGTGGTGGCGCTCGGCGCCGACTATGACCTCGCGGCAACGCCTGGTCTCACCGAGGCCGGGAACGAGTTCTACTCCGTGGCGGGGGCCGAGGCCGCACGCGACGTGCTCCCGTCGTTCCGGTCGGGCACGGCGATCGTCGGGGTGTGCGGCGTTCCGTTCAAGTGCCCGCCGGCGCCGAGCGAGGCGGCGATGCTGCTCGACGCGTACCTGCGCGAGCGCGGCGTGCGTGAGGACGTGCGCATCGAGGTCGTGATGCCGTTCGAGAGGCCGATCCCGCCCTCGCCCTCGACCTCCGAGGCGATCCTTGCGAGGTTCGCCGAACGCGGCATCTCGTTCGTGCCCGATCGGAAGGTCACGGCGCTCGATCCGGCCACTCACGAGGCGGTGCTCGACGACGGCACGCGCATGCCGTACGACCTGTTCCTCGGCATCCCGGTGCATCGGGCGCCGGCGGTGGTGGAAGCCTCCGGCATGACCGAGGAGGGCTGGATCCCGGTCGACCAGGGAACGCTCGCCACCCGCTTCCCGGACGTCTACGCCGTGGGCGACGTGACGAGCGTGGGCACGCCGAAGGCCGGCGTGTTCGCCGAGGACTCGGGCCGCGTGGTGGCCGACCAGCTGATCGCACGGATCCGCCGGGAGGCCGAGCCTCCCGGTTACGACGGCATCGGGTTGTGCTGGATCGAGTTCGGCGACGACGAGGTCGCCCGCGTCGAGGTCGACTTCTTCTCCACCCCGGGTCAGCCGAGCGGGATCTTCACCGCACCGTCGGACGACGTGGCCGCCGAGAAAGCCGGGTACGGGGCGAGCCGGCGCGCGCGCTGGTTCGGCGCCTGACGACGCGGCCGGGCGTCAGGCCTCTCGCGCATCCGTCAGGGCCCGGTAGAGGGGAACCGGGTCCGCGATCCCTTTGAGCACGGCCGTTCCCCGCTCCTCGAACCTGACTCCGTCCGCGCCGACGGTCGCGACCACCGCCTCGCCCACCAGCACTTCCTCCGGTCCGGCCTCGGACGCGATGCGGGCCGCGATGTTCACCGTGCGGCCGAAGTAGTCGCCCTCGTCGTAGATCACGGGTCCGGCGTTCACCCCGATGTGCGCCGGCGGCAGACCACGAGGACCGACGCTGTCCACGATCTCGAGCGACGCGAGCACGGCGTCGCGCGGTCGTCCGAAGTGGAAGCAGACCCCGTCGCCCAGCATCTTCACGACCTCACCGTCGTGGCGGACCGCGACCTCCTTCACGAGCTCGGCCAGCTCGACAGAGGTGCGCGCCGCCACCTCGTCGCCCGCTTCCTCCGTGAGCCGCGTGTACCCGGTGAGGTCGGCGAACACGATCGCCCCGACGCTCTTCGGAGGCCGCCGCCGCACGCCCGCCTGCTCGAGCGCGACCTCGACGTGCTCGAACTGATGCTCGGTCATGAACGCCTCGGAGTGGCGCCGGAACAGCCACGAGAGCATGTTCTCGCCCGAGCGTCCCGCACGCATGCCCACCTCGGCGATGGCCGTCTCGAACGCCTCGTTGTCGCCCAGGCCCCGGCGCCGGTACTGCTCCTCGATCGCGTGGTGCATGTAGTGCGTCTGGTACTGCGCGACCCGCCGCGCGCTGTCGCCCCAGACCCGGGCCAGGCGCAGCAGCTCACCCTCGGGGACCCCCGCCGAGAGAAGCACGGGCAGCAGTTCCAACACCTCGAGGTCCTCCGCCCGGACGAGCTCGTCGTGGGCGGGCGGCGGAAGCCCGAACGCGACGTAGACGCGCTCGAGCATCTCGAGGTCGATGCCGACGTCGCGGGCGAGCTGCTCGAACGTCGTGTCGGAACGCGGGTGTCGGCGCCCGGCGCTCTCGAGGTAGCCGAGCGTGAGATCGCCTGTGCGGAGCGCCGCCGCGACCGACCCCGCGTCGATGCCCTTGGCCTCGAGCATCTCCACGACCCGGACCACCATCACGTCCCGCCGTCGGAACATGCCGTCGGCGGCCTGCACGATGCCGAGGTCGATGAGCCGCCTGATGCGCTCGACCGTGGTCCCGCCTCGCTCGGCGAGCTCGACCTCCGTCAGGAGATCATCGGGCATACGCGGCGGGGTCGGCGACGAAGGCGTCGTGGCAGGCCTGCGAGCAGAAGTAGTACGTGACGCCCTCGTGTTCGGCGGTCGCCGCCGCATCGCCGTCGTCGATCCTCATGCCGCAGACCGGATCGGTCACCATGGCCATCCGTCTACCTCCTCGCCACGCGGAAGCTGAACATCATGCCGCTGTCGACGTGCTCGGCGATGTGACAGTGCGCCATCCAGAGTCCCGGGTTAGACACGTCGAGCACGATGTCGACCGTTTCACCGGTCCGCACGAGCACCGTGTCCTTCCAGACCAGGTTCGGCTCGGTCACGCCCCCTCGCGAGAGCACCAGGAACCGTCCCGCGCCGTGGATGTGAAAGGGGTGGTGCATCGGATGATCGGAATCCATCTCGTTCACCAAACGGATCTTCACCCGGTCGCCGACGGTGAACGCCCAGTCGATGTCGGCGTTGCGCTTGCCGGTCTCGCGGTCGACCAGCAGCCATCGCATGTTGGTCGGATTCGTCGAGCGGTTGACCTCCTCCATCGTGTCTTCCCACTCGATGCTTCCCTCGGCGTGGCCCGTCTGCGCGGCCTCGTCCGCGGGGTGATCGCCCGGCGCCCCGGCCGCGAGCAGCTCCAACGCCGCGGGCACGAGCTCGATCGGAAGGAGCTTCATGCCACAGATCGGGCAGTGGGCGGGTTCGGCGGAGACGACCTGGGGGTCCATCGGACACGCGAAACGCGGCCCTTCCGCTGATCCGTCGCCGGGCGACGGCGGCACCATGTCCATCTCTGCGACGAGCGCCAGCGTCTTGTCGGGCTCGCGATCCAGGTCGTCCTGCAGCCGCGCGCGCTCCGCCTCGAGCTCGGGGCTGCGACGGAGCGTGTCGAAGGAAGCGGCCGCCGAGGTCTCCGTTCCTTCGCCCGCTGCGATCCGGCCCAGGGCGTACGTGCGCTCCGGCGTCCGATGTTCGAGGATGACCTCCCCGGCGCGGTCGAAGAGCACGTCGACGACGGCTCGCTCCGAGGGAGCGATCAGCACGTCCTCGACGAAGGTCTCGTGCTCGGAGCGGCCGCTGTCGCCCCCCACGAGCTTCATGCGCGCGCCCGGCAGACCGAGGTTGAAGACCCTCGTGTTCGCGGTGTTCGTGAGGAAGAAGCGCACGACCTCGCCCCGCGCGACCTCCAGCCGCCAGTCCGGTCGCCCGCCGACCAGGAAGACGTTGCCGAACCGGCCCATCGCGGTGTGGTCCGATCGCGCGCGGTCGTAGGCGGCGAGCTGCCCCTCCTCGATCAACACGTCGTCGATCGTGAGCACGACCTCTTCGTCGCACGCCGGCCAGTAGCCGGGATCGGTGGGCTCCACCACGATGTTCGCGTAGAGCCCGGAGTCCTGGGTGTAGTCCTCGCGGATGTGCGGGTGGTACCAGTACAGCCCCTCGTCGGGGAACCGCACCCGGTACGCGAAGGTCTCTCCGACCGCGATCGGCTTCTGGGTCTCGTGCGGTACGCCGTCGTAGCGGTTCTCCAGTCGCAGCCCGTGCCAGTGCAGGGTGGCCTCGACGTCGGCGTCGTTCGTCACGTGCACGACGATCTCCGAGCCCTGCTGCACGTGCAGGGTCGGCCCGGGGATCGAGCCGTTGTAGGCGAGCATGCGGACCAGGTCGTCGCCGATCCGCTTCGCGACCGGTGCGATCCTCAGGTCGAGCTCGTCCCCGTCGGCTAAGCGGACGTCCTCGCTCTCGTGCGCCGTCGGCAACCCGGTGACGTCCCTCGAGAACGGCCCGGTCCCGGTCGGCGTGTGATGCTGCATCCCCTCCACGGATCCTCCATGGGCAGTCGTCAGGCTGTCTGGGCGGTCGTCTAGGACCTTCGGCAGATTACCGACCATTGGTCTCTAGCGAAAAGGCGGAGGCTCGTGTACGGTCCAAACCCGGTACGTACCGCTTCCCCGTCCCCAGGAGTGGAATCGATGGAAACCCCCCGAACCGATTCCGCGATGTGGTCAGCCCTGCCCGAAGCCCTCCCCGCGCCGAAGTTCAAGACGGCGAAGCGAGGGTTCGACCAGAACCAGGTGGTCGAGTACATCGGTCAACTGAACGCTCGCCTGCGAAACGTCGAGCACCAGGTCCGACAACTGCGGTACGAGAACGAGCAGGTGAAGCGAGAGCGGGACACCGCGCTTCGGGAGCGAGCTGCCCTCGTGGAACAGGGCGAGGCTTCCGCGCCATCGCACGATGCCGACACCTACCAGCAGGTGTCCGGTCGCGTGACGGAGCTGTTCGTGGCCTTGGACAAGGAGGTCGAGAAGATCCGAGGCGAGGCCGAGGCCGAAGGCGAGGAGATCGTGGACCGCGCCAGGAGCGCGGCCTACCGCGTGAGCCGCGAAGCGGAGGACGCGAGGACTTCGGCGACCCTGGCCGCCCAGCGGGCCCGGAAGGAAGCCGAGCAGACGGCCGCCGATCTGGAGTCCCGCCGTGACGCCGTGCTCGAGGAGCTCCGGCAGGCGTGCACCAATTCCCTCGAGGTCATCGGGAACCTGGCGGCATCGCTCGGGAGGAAGGACGACGCCGAGCAGGGGAACGGATCGGCACCGGACGCGGATACCTCCGAGCCTGCGGGCGAAGGCGAACCCGGCCCCACCGTCGTGCTCCCCGACGTGGCGCCCGACACGGCGTAACACCGCCCTCAGGGCACCAGGCGGTAGAAGCGCAGCTCCTCGTCCTCGATCGGCAGCACCTCGACCTCGCGGAAGCCGGCCTCGTTCGCGTACCGGAGAAGCGTGTCGGCACGCATCACCGCGCCGGTCGCGGCCGAGCCAGGGTCGCCCATGGCCTCGGGCAGACACGCCACGACGCTGATCGCGTGGACGTATCGGTCGCGCTCGGAGGCGGGTGCCGTGAACGTGTCCTCCACCCGCTCGTCCCCGATCACGACGGATCCGTCGTCGGTGAGCATCTCCCGCGCCGTTCGGAGCACGTCGATCGGGTGCGTCATGTCGTGCAGCGCCACGAGGATCGTCACCAGGTCGTAGGGCGGGTCCACCGGTTCGGAGGCGTCGGCGACCGAGAAGCTGACCCGGTCCGCGACGCCCCACGCCGCCGCGTGCTCGCGGGCGCGCGCGATCACGTCGGGGTCGAGATCCATCCCGTCGACGACGATGGCGGGGTACGCCGTGGCCATCGCGATGCTCGACCACCCCGTGCCGCAGGCGAGGTCGGCGACCTTCGCCGCCGGGTCGGCGCGCAGCCGGCGGTCGACCGGCTCGATCGCCGGCAGCCATTCCCTTCCCAACAGGTTGAGGTACATCGTCCGGTTCCACTCAGCGCGCCCCTCGGGCTCCCAGGGAAGTGGCGGGGCAGCCGCGCCGGTGCGGAACGCCTCGACGACGTCCGGCAAGCTCCGCGCGACGCGGGCGACCTCGATCGCGCGATATGCCTGGAACGCAAGGTTCTCGGCGTCGGCGAGCACCGGCACGTGCTCGTCGGGGATCGCGTACCGGCGCTCGAGCGCGTCGGCCGCGGGGTCGTCGACGCCGAGGAAGCCGCTGGCGGCCTGCTGCTCGAGCCACTCCCGGATGTACCGCTCGGCCGTGCCGGTGCGCTCCGCGAGCTCCGGGGAGGTGGCCGGCCCGAGGTCGGCGAGGGAACGGTAGAGCCCGAGTCGCTCGCCGATGTAGACGGTGAAGAGGTCGAGCGCACCGAGCGCGCTCCGGAACAGCCGATCGCCGGGATCCGGTTCGTTCATGGGCGAACCGTACCGCGGGCGCCGATCGCCGTGTATCGAGATGCTTCCGAGGGGATGCTGTCATCGACGAGGGAAAGGTGGGCAGCGATGAGCAACAACAACGCCGGTGCGGCGGCGGGCGGAGGCGCGATCTACGGCCTGGGTATCTTCGGCGCCCTGGTCTACTACTGGCAGCAGGCGGAGGCGTTCTGGGAGTACGTGCTCGCCATCTTCCAGGGCCTGTTCTGGCCGGCCTTCATGGTCTACGAGGTCTTCAAGAACCTCGCTGCATGAGCCGGTTGGCCTTCTCGCCGGGCCGTGTGAACGCTCGTATAGGGTGGTCACGATGACCGAGGACGAACTGATCGAGCTCCTCCGCGACCAACAGCATCGCGGGAGGACCGCGTATCTCACCTTCGGCGATCTGGTGGCGATGGTGCCCGCGAACCAGGTGGACGAGTGGCGAGCCGTGCTCGCCAAGGTCAGGGCCGCCGACGCCGCTCGGAACGCCGAGGAGGACGCGGACTAGAGGATCGGAGCATGACGACGATCTTCGTCGCGACCGATGACGGCGTCGCCACATTCGACCACGAAGGCCGAGCGCTCGACGTGGCGCACGCCGGCCGGTCCGTGACGGCGCTCGGCCGCATGGGCGACGACGTCTGGGCGATCGTCGACGCGGCCGAGCTGTGGCACTCGACGGAGGCCGGCTGGACCCACGCCGCCGATCTCGACGGCCTGCGGGTCACCTGCGTCGCCGGCATCGGGGGAGCGGTGTTCGTCGGCACGTCGGAGGCCCGCCTGTTCCGCCTCGCCGGCGAGACGCTCGAGCCCGTTCCCGAGTTCGACGACGCGGAAGGTCGTGAGACCTGGTACACGCCCTGGGGCGGACCGCCCGACACGCGCTCGATCGCGAATTGGGACGACGACTCCTACGTGAACGTGCACGTCGGTGGCATCCTGCGGTCCGTCGACGGGGGCGGCACGTGGACCCCCACGATCGACATCGACGCCGACGTGCACCAGGTCACGACGGCCGAGGGCATGGTGCTCGCGGCCTGCGCCGGCGGGCTCGCCGCGAGCACCGATCGAGGCGGCACGTGGACGGTTCGCACCGACGGGCTCGACACCCGCTACTCACGAGCGGTCGCCGTCTGCGGCGACGCGGTGCTGGTGTCGGCCTCCAACGGGCCCGGCGGAGGGAACGCCGGCGTGTATCGCGGCGGTCTCGGCGGCGGAGCGTTCGAGCGGTGCGTGGCGGGTCTTCCCCCGTCGTTCGGCGACAACCTCGATTCCCACTGCCTCGACGCGCTGTCCGACGGCTCGTTCGCCGCGTTCGGGACGTCCGACGGAAACGTCTACCGCTCGACGGACCAGGGTGAGCGGTGGGACGAGCTCGCATCGGGCCTGCGGTCGGTCCTGCGCGTGCTCGTGATGCCCTGACGACGGAAGGAGCGCCATGGAACGGGTCGACGGCATCGGTGGGTTCTTCTTCACCGCGGACGATCCGGAAGCGCTCGCCTCGTGGTACGAGGAGCATCTCGGCGTCGAGCCGCCTCCGAGCTCCTACGACGCCCCGGTGTGGACCCAGCGAGAAGGCCCGACGGTGCTCGCCCCGTTCGGGGAGGGTGAGAACCCGTACCTCGGCCGGGCAGGGTGGGGCATCAACTTCCGGGTCCGCGATCTCGAGGCGATGGTGGAGCAACTCCGCACGGCGGGCATCGACGTGACGGTCGACGCCGAGGAATACCCCAACGGACGGTTCGCCCAGCTCAGCGACCCCGAGGGGAACGCAATCCAGCTCTGGCAGCCGGCCTAGTTGTAGTTCCCACTGACGTTGTTGACAGAAGCGAGAGCCCCCAGCTCCGATCCGGGCGCTTAGGCTAGCGCGCCACGCGGTAGCGGAGGTAGACGACTCTCGAGCTGAAGGTGCGGGTCTCGACGAGTTCGAGATCCACCCGGCGCTCGCGCTGGGGGAAGAACGGAATGCCACCGCCAACCAGCACCGGATAGACCATGGCCCGGTACTCGTCGATCAGACCCAACGCGGCCGCGTCGGCGGCGAGAGCCGCGCCGCCGATCGCGATGTCGCCCTCTCCCGGCTCGGCTCGCAACCGCTCGATCTCCTCCGCCAGGCCGCCGGAGGCCAGGCGGGCATGGCCCTGCACCGCCGACAGCGTGGTGGAGAACACCACCTTGGGCAGCGGCTTCCAGAGCCCGGCCCACTCGAGCTCCGAGGCGTCGAGCGACGGATCCTGGTCGGCGGTCTCCCAGTACAGCATCGTCTCGTACAG
>JBEVGU010000217.1:0-8226 GCA_040511595.1 Actinomycetota bacterium
GGCAGCGCCTGGACCCCGAGACCGACGGATGGCCCGACTCCCGTCCGACCGTGCGGGAGGAGCTGGAGCGCCTCGGTGACCTCTCCCGGGACTTCGACTTCCGTCAGGAACCGCTGCCGCCGCTCGTGCTCGATCCGTATCCGGGCATCGGCTGACCCCGCTCGGGTCGTGGCTGGGGCGCAAGGATTCGAACCTCGACTAACAGGGCCAGAACCTGTCGTGCTGCCATTACACCACGCCCCAAGGTGGCCCGGGCATGCTAGCAACGAGGCCGACGTGCGGCGAGCACGCCCTGGGCACTCGCCACGGTGCCTGCACCGCAAGGCCGTTCGTGATGGGTCCGTTTGACCGGCGCGGTCGGCGGCTACTACGGTGGGGCGACGAACCCGGGAACGACCGGAGGGAGCAGCCATGAACAAGGGTGGCTTGGTCGCAGAGGTCTCCATGCGGACCGGCCTGTCGAAGGCCGAGGCCGGCCGCGCGATCGACGCGGCGATCGACTCGATCCGTGACTCCGTCGTGCGGGGGGAACGGGTCACGCTCGCCGACTTCGGCACGTTCGAGCGCAAGCATCGGAACGAGCGGATCGCCCGGAATCCCCGTCGGCCCGAGATCCCGATCGTGGTGCCCGCGCGAGACCTCCCTGCGTTCACGCCCGGCAAGGAGTTCCGCGACCAGGTCCTAAGCACCGACGGTCAGTAGTTCCGTCGACGCCGCCAGCTCGCCGGCCCTGCCCACGGGGGCCGGTGTCCGCCCGGTCAGAACGTGACGAGACGGAGCCCGCGGGCCACTGGTCCTCCGTCGCCGTCCTCGATCACGAAGTCGACCCGCTGTCCGAGGCGGAGGGTGAGGATGCCCGACCGCTCCAGCGACGCCGCGTCGATCGCCACCTCGGTGCGATCGTCCATCAAGAGCGAGCCGCGGCGGGCGTCGACATCGAAGTCCTTGATCGTGCCCTGGGCCACTGTCGTTGTCTCCTCAGGCTCGGGAGGCCATCCGCGCTCCCAGGTCGAGATCGCGGCAGACCTGCAACGTGCGCCCTTCGCGGTGCGACGTCAGCACGGTCAGGATATCGCTCGGGAGATCGAGATCGAAGGCCAGCTCCGGCGCGTCGACGACCGCCATGGGCGCGTCGGCCTCGGTGGCGGCCTGCAGGTGCCGGCGGTACGAATCGCGGCCGAACCTCGCCTCGATCACGCCGGGCGGCCGGCGGACCAGCAGGTTCGTGCCTCCCTCGTCCGCCGAGGGCGCCATCACAACGGCCCCCAGCGTGCGCAGCGCGCTCGTGAGCGCGTCGGCGCTCACGAGCGGCGTATCGGGCAGCAGCACCGCGAGCGTCTCGACCAGCAGGCCGGCGGCCTGTTCCTCGATCTGGCGGATCGCGTTGGTGAGGGGCGGGCGCTCCTCCACGACCGCGTGCGCTCCCCGGCCCAGGGCGATCTCGAGCACCGTCTCGTCAGGCGAGATCACCCAGGTGTGCCATCCGGCGAGGCCGAGGGTGATATCGAGCACGTCCTCGAGCATCGCGAGGGTGAGCGCCCCGCGTTCCAGGGGCGTGAGCAACGGGCCGAGACGACTCTTCGCCTCGGCGAGGGACTTGACGGGCAAGGCGATCACGCGCACGGGCGGCAGCCTAGCGCGTGGCCGGCGCCTGCCCGCGGTAGGCTCTGCGCCGGCCGGACGGCTTACGGGTGACCACGAGGAGGTACCGGTGGGGGAGCCCTGGTACTACGTCGCGATGGCCGTGGCGATCCACCCGGTGCGAGCGTGGTTCGACCTGCGGTACGAGGGGCTCGAGCACATCCCGCGCACCGGCCCCGCCATCATCGCCTGCAACCACATCTCCTACCTCGATCCGCTCACCACCGCGTCGGCGGTCGTGGAGGCCGGCCGGCGGCCACGGTTCCTCGCGAAGGACGACCTGTTCCGGATCCCCGTCGTGGGAACGGTCATCCGAGGGACGCGGCAGATCCCGGTGGCTAGGGGAACAGGCTCCGCGACCGCCGCCTTGGCCGCCGCTGAGCGGTCGCTCGCCCAGGGCGAGATCGTAGTGATCTACCCGGAGGGGACCGTGACGACGCGCCCGGACCATCTGCCGATGCAGGGCAAGACCGGGGTGGCCAGGCTCGCGCTGTCCTCGGGCGTGCCGATCATCCCCCTCGCGAGCTGGGGCTCGCAGGCCGTGTGGCAGAAGTCCGGCAAGGGAAGCCTGAAGCTCGGCCGCCCGGTGTGCATGCGGGCGGGACGTCCCATCGAGCCATCGGTCGAGCCGGGGGAGGCGGTCGACGGCGAGGTGACGCGAGCGGCGACCGCCGAGGTCATGGCGGTGCTCACCGCGATGGTGCAGGACCTGCGGGCCGCGTATCCGAGGTCGTGGTCGGACGACGGGTAGGCTCCGAGGCATGAACGACGCACGAGGGTTCTCGACCCGGGCGGTGCACGGACCCACGCCGCCGCCGGTGGAGCAGGAGACCCCCAGCGTGCCGCTGTATCAGACATCGACGTTCCGGTTCGCCGATTCCGAGGCCTACGCAGACACGATTGCGTTCCGCTCGCCCGGCTACACCTACACCCGGGGGTACGGCAACCCGACGGTCGCCGCCTTCGAGGCGCAGATGGCGTCGCTCGAGGGCACCGAGGCGGCGTTCGGCTTCGCGTCGGGCATGGCGGCGATCCATTCGGTGCTCGCCGCGCATGCGGGAGCCGGGGACCGGGTCGTGCTCAGCACCGAGCTGTACGGAGGCACGTACTCGCTCGCGACGCACGTGTTGCCGCGCAATAGCGTCGAGGTCACGTTCGTCGATCCCCACGATCTCGACGCGGTGCGGGCAGCGCTTCGGGGCGCCTCGCTCTTCCATGTGGAGTCGATCGCGAACCCCAACGTCACCGTCGCGGATCTCCAGGCGCTGGGCGCGGCGTGCGAGGAGGCGGAGGTGCCCGCGTCCGTCGACAACACGTTCGCCTCGCCGTACTTGTGCGCCCCGGCTGCCTACGGGTTCGAATTCGTGTGCCACTCGGCCACGAAGTACGTGGGGGGGCACCACGACCTGATCGCGGGCGTCGTGTGCACGAGCGAGGCGGGGCGGGCGCGCCTGCGCGACGTGGCGATCGACACCGGTGGCACGATGGCGCCCTTCGAGGCCTGGCTCTGCCTCCGCGGCCTGATGACCCTGGGGCTGCGCATGGACCGGCATTGCGCGAACGCGATGGCGCTCGCCTCGGCGCTCGAGGGGCACCAGAAGGTGGAGCGGGTGCGGTATCCGGGGCTCGAGTCACATCCCCAGCACGAGGTGGCGGCGCGGCAGTTCGCTCACGGGTTCGGCGGCATGCTCGCGCTCGAGATCGCCGGGGGCGTCGACGGCGGACAGCGGTTCTGCGACGCCCTGGAACTCGCCTGGGTCGCCACCAGCCTCGGCGGCACGCACACCCTGGTGGGGCACGCGGCGTCGACGACCCACCGCCAGATGGATCCCGAGGCGCGGCGGGCGGCGGGCATCGCAGACGGCCTGGTGCGGGTGAGCCTCGGCATCGAGGACGCCGACGACATCGTCGAGGACGTCGAGCGGGCGCTGGAGAAGGTGTGACGGCGCGGCGACGCGTCCTCGTGTTGTTCGGAGGACGTTCCGCGGAGCACGAGATCAGCTGCATCTCGGCCCGCTCGGTCATCGATGCGCTCGACCCCGAACTGTTCGAGGTGGTGCCGGTCGGCATCACCCGAGAGGGCCGGTGGCACCTGCTGCCCGGCCCACCCGCGCTGCCGGCCGAGACCGGCCACATGCCGCAGGTCGTCGAGGGCCCGGGCTCGGGCGTGGTGCTCGCGGGCGAAGGTGCTTCTCGGGAGCTCGTCGCCGCCGACGGCAGTCGCGCGAAGGTCGACGTCGTGCTGCCCGTGCTGCACGGGCCCATGGGGGAGGACGGCGCGGTGCAAGGCATGTTCGAGCTCGCGGACGTTCCGTACGTGGGCGCCGGGGTCCTGGGCTCGGCGATCGGCATGGACAAGGCGATCCAGAAGGTGCTGTTCACGGCGGCCGGCTTGCCCGTCGGCCCGTGGGACGTCGTCCGCGAACCTGAATGGCTCGAGGATCCGGAGGGCGTCGCCGCCCGGGTCGGGGCGCTCGGGTATCCGGTGTTCGCGAAGCCCGCCACCCTCGGGTCGTCGGTCGGCATCTCGAAGGTGCACGACGCCGCCGAGCTCGCGGCGTCGATGGCCGAGGCGTTCCGGTACGCCCGGAAGGCCGTGGTCGAGCAGGGGTTCGAAGGGGTGCGTGAGATCGAGTGCGCGGTCATCGGCAACGACGACCCGGTCGCTTCGGTCTGTGGTGAGATCGTGCCGACCGGACACGAATTCTACGACTACGTCTCGAAGTATCTCGACGATGAGGGCGCGCGCCTCGACATCCCGGCGCGTCTCGACCCCGCGGTGCAGGCACGAGTGCAGCGCATGGCCGTGACCGCGTTCCGCGCGGTCGAATGCTGGGGCATGGCCCGGGTGGACTTCTTCCTGCGGGGCGACGAGCTGTTCGTCAACGAGATCAACACGATCCCGGGGTTCACGTCGATCAGCATGTACCCGAAGCTGTGGGAGGTCAGCGGCCTGGCCTACGGTGACCTCATCGAGCGGTTGATCGATCTCGCCGTGGAACGGCACGAGGCCGAGCGGGACAAACGCACGACCGCGCCGGAGCTGGAACCGCCGGCCGGCTGAAGCCGGCTCGGATCGTGGCCCGGCCCCGCCGCCCGGACGGCGAGGCAGTTACAGGTGGACGACCGGGCAGGTGAGGGTCCGGGTGATGCCCTCGACCGCCTGGATGCGGGCGACGACCAACTTGCCGAGCTCGTCGACGGTTTTCGCCTCGGCCCGCACGATCACGTCGTAGGGTCCGGTCACGTCCTCGGCTTCGGCCACGCCGGGGATCGCCCGAACGGCATCGGCGACCGACGCTGCCTTGCCCACCTCGGTCTGGATCAGGATGTACGCGTGCACCACCGGGCTTCCCCTTCCTGGCGTCGTGAGGAGGCTGATGCTAGCCGTGGACGCGCGCACGACGCAACGCGCATCATCGAGGGGTGTTCACGGATCGCGTCGATGCCGGACGCCGGCTGGGTGAGGCGTTGCGAGGCACGGTGGAACCGCCGGTCGTGGTGCTCGGGGTCGCCAGGGGTGGGGTGGTGGTCGCCGCCGAGGTGGCCCCAGCGCTCGACGCCCCCCTCGACGTCGTGATCCCGAGGAAGCTCGGCGCCCCCGGCAACCCGGAACTCGGCATCGGGGCGGTCGCGCCGGGCGTGCGCGTCGTCGATCGCGCCAGCCTCGCCGCGCTCGGCATCTCCGCCGAGTATGTCGAGGCCGAGGCCCGCCGCCAGGAAGCCGAGATCGAACGCAGGACCGCCGCGTACCATGAGGGGAAGCCGCCCGCCGACCTGCACGGGGTCACCGCCATCGTCGTCGACGACGGCGTGGCCACGGGAGTCACGGCACTCGCGGCACTCAGATGGGCGCGAGCTCAGGGCGCGGCGCAAGTGATCTTCGCGGCGCCCGTCGGGCCGAAGGGCATCGAGCGCCGGCTCGGCCCCGACTGCAACCGCTGCGTCGTGCTGCTCACGCCGGGCGATCTCCGTGCCGTGGGTCAGTGGTACGAGCGCTTCGACCAGACGACCGACGCGCAGGTGCGCGACGCGCTCCGCGGACCCCGGGGACAAGGGTGAGGGCCGTCGAGATCGCGGCGGCGGTGATCTTCGCCGCGCTCGGCGTGCGATCGCTGGTGCATTGGGCGCGCGCTCCGTACGAAAGCACGCGCACCTCCGATCTCGTGCTCTACGCGCTCTTCGTCACCGGCCGAGTCGGTCTGTGGGTGGTGCTGGCGGTGGCCTTCACTCTCTACGCGCTCACCGACACCCAGGGCCGCGCCTTCACGGACGATGCTCGGGAGTACCAGTGGCTCTACCTGGTGTTCCTCGCGCTCGGGGCGCTGCAGCTGGTGACGGCCTATTTCCTGGGACAACGCGCGAAGGGCCGGTGAGCGAAGGCGCGATGAGCTTCAGTCTCACGTCGGAACGGGGGCGGCTTCACGACGCGCGCGCTGACTGCCTGGGCGGATCGGCGCGATCGTGTCGGGGTCCAGGTCCACGCGGCGCAACAGCTGGGCGTTGGCCGCCACCACGATCGTGGACAGGCTCATGAGCGCGGCCGCGACGGCGGGGGGTAGCACGATCCCCGCCCACGCGAAAGCGCCGGCGGCGAGCGGGATCGCGATCACGTTGTATCCGGTGGCCCACGCGAGGTTCTGCTGCATCTTCCGGTAGCTCGCCTCGGACAGCCGCCGCACGGAGAGCACCCCCCTCGGATCGTCGCTCACGAGCACGACCCCGGCGGATTCGATCGCCACGTCGGTGCCCGCGCCGATCGCGATGCCCACGTCGGCTCGGGCGAGGGCCGGGGCGTCGTTCACGCCGTCACCCACCATCGCCACGCGCAGCCCTCGGCCTTGCAGCTCGGCGACCTTCGAGTCCTTCTGCTCGGGCAGCACCTCGGCCATGACCTCGTCGACGCCCAGCTCGTCCGCGACCGCGTCGGCCACCGGTTGTGCATCGCCGGTGACCATCACCACGCGCACGCCCTCGTCGTGCAGCCCGTCGACCGCGGCACGAGACTGCGGTCGGACGAGGTCCTCGAGGGCGATCGCCCCCGCCACGCCGCGGTCGATGACCGACAGCACCGTGGCCCCGCGCGATCGCCACTCGGCGACGCGGCGTTCGAGCACTTCTGGGAGGGTGAGATCGCGTTCCCGAAGCAGCGCCGGCCCCCCGACGGCGACGGGTCGACCGCCGACCTGGGCCTCGACGCCGCGCCCCGCGATCGACCGGAACGCCGACGCCCGTGGCACGTCGCCACGATCGGTGCCGGCCGCGACGATCGCGCGGGCGAGCGGATGTTCGCTCTCGGCCTCGACGGCTGCGGCTAGGCGAAGCACCGCGTCGGTGTCGCCGTCGACGGCCGCCACGTCGTGCATGGCCGGTGCGCCCTCGGTCAGGGTGCCGGTCTTGTCGAACAGCACCGCGTCGACCGTGCGCATGCGCTCGAGCGCGAGCCGGTCTTTCACGAGGATGCCTTGGCGGGCGGACATCGCGGTCGACAGGGCGATGACGAGCGGGATCGCGAGGCCGAGGGCGTGCGGGCAGGCGATCACGAGCACGGACACGGTGCGTTCCAGCGCTTCCCCCGTGTCGCCGATCGCCCACCACGCGACGAACGTGACGGCTCCTGCGGTGAGCGCCGCGTAGAACAGCAAGGCGGCCGCGCGGTCGGCCAGCGCCTGCGCTTTGGATCGTGAGGATTGCGCGTCGGCCACGAGGCGCCGGATGCCGGCAAGCGCCGTATCGTCGCCGACAGCCTCGACCCGGAGCCGGACGGACGAGTCCGTCGCGACCGTGCCGGCGACGACGCGATCGCCGGCCGCACGCTGCACCGGGCGCGACTCGCCCGAGATCATCGCCTCGTCGAAGGCCGCCTCGCCCGAGGCGATCGTGCCGTCGGCCGGCACCCGCCCGCCCGGACGCACGAGTACGAAGTCGCCCGGGCGCAGGTCGGTGATGGCCACCTCCGTGGTGCCCGCACCCTCGACGCGCTCGGCCATGTCGGGCAGCAGCGCGGCGAGTGCGTCGAGGGCGCTCGACGCCTGTCCGATCGCTTTCATCTCCTGCCAATGCCCGAGCAGCATCACGTCGATCAGCAGTGCCAGTTCCCACCAGAAGTCGAGGTCGAGCAGGTCGGCCTCGCTCGCGAGGCTCGAGCCGAACGCAACGGTGATCGCGAGCGAGATCAGCAGCATCATGCCGGGCTCGCGGTGGCGAAGCTCGCTCCAGCCGCCTCTGAGGAATGGCGATCCGCCGTAGAGGAAGACCGCGGTCCCGAACACGAGCGGGATCCAGCGATCGCCGGGCACGTTCGGCGCCGTGAAGCCCAGCAGGTCCTGCAGCATCTCCGACCAGATCAGGACCGGAACGCTCAGGAGCAGGCTCAGCCAGAACCGCTCGCGGAACATCGCCACGCCGTGCCCCGCGTGCGCGTCGTGCCCGCCGCGGTGTTTGCCGGCGCCGTGCGCGGCGTGCCCGCCGGAACCGGGGCCGTGTCCGCCGTGCGTGTCGTGGGTCTGCATCTGGGCGAGCGCTCTCCGTCAGCCGACGGCCTTGATGATCTCCTCGCTGAGCTGCGTGAACTGCTGCAGATGA